>JAILAR010000006.1 GCA_024681515.1 Eubacterium sp.
CAACCTCAAGATGAGATATCCCACTCCATAAGGAGTTAAGACCCCTTGAAGACTACAAGGTTGATAGGCACAGAGTGGAAGTGTGGTGACACATGGAGCGGATGTGTACTAATAGGTCGAGGGCTTTTCCTGAGAAAAGCAAAAAGAATGATCCAGTCTGATTCGTGTCTTGTGACTGTTTGTATGAAGTTTTCAGTGAATGGTGCATTTTTTTGTGCCCGGATTCAGTGAATACAGACAGACATAAAAAGAGTGGGTACACGGTGATACGTGATCGTATCGCTGTGTACCCGCTCTTTTTTATTTCCGCTTTGGACCGTAGGCCCAGGTTTTCTCGGCAATGTGCTCGCTGTGGGTGGCTGCTTCGGGGTGGGACCGTTGGACCAGAGGATAGGGTTTGGTGTACCCTGCGTCCTTCAGTGCCAGGGAAATCCTGGACCACACAGCTCCCTCCGTGACCAGACGCTCCGCACCGAAGGCGCGAAGCTCTGCATTTACCTCCGTAACGTGTCCGGCCAGATAGAAGCGGATTCCTTGTTCTTTATATCGGTCATAAAGCAGGAGCAGGCGCTCCGCGGCGGTTACATCCACACTTCCGATCCCCGCAGCATCTACCACGATCACACGGGTGTCTTCCAAAGCGGCCTTTTTGAGTCCATCTTCAAAGTCGGAAATATTTGCAAAAAAGAGAGCTCCGGAGAAGCGGTACAGCAGGACATGTTCGATGGGAAGGTACGTGTGCCTTCGCTTCAGACTGTGGAACCCTTCTTCCTCGGGATCCACACCCAGGATCTCGATCTTCGGCCGGGACTGTTTCACGATAAATGTGACGGAGGACAGCAGCACGCCTACAAGAACTCCGTATACGGTACCCATCAGAAGAACGGCCAGCAGGGCTGCCCAGAAGATGATGAACTCGGATTTGTCTACGGCCTTAAGTTTTTTTGCCAGATGGAACTCGAAGGTTCCGATCAGGGCGGAAATGACGATCCCGGTCAGAACCGGAACCGGAAGGTAAGAAATGAATCCTGTGCCGAAGAGCAGGATCAGAACCATGGTCAGGGAAGCGGAGACGGACATCCACTGGGAACGAACGCCGAACTGGTCTGCGATACCGGAACGGGACACGCTTCCGTTTACCGGACAGCAGCCGGTAAGTGCGGCGGATGCATTTCCGAGAGAAAAGGCGAGGATCTCGCGGCGGGTATGCAGGGTCTCGTTATATTTCAGTGCGTAGTTTCCGGAAGCCAGAAGGGTTTCGGACAGGATCACAATGGCAATGGTAAAGGTGGGAAGCAGAAGTTCCTGTACACCCAGAGAAAAATAAGAAAAATCGGGGAAAACGAGTTTCGGAAGCCCGGTGCTGACTTCCGGCAGGCATGCGATCCCTGATTCTTTCAGGGGAAAGATCAGTGATACGGCGGCGCCGAGCGCCATGACGATGGCCTGCATGGGGATTTTCGGAACGAATCTGCGGCTGACCAGCAGAATGCAGATGGTGGAAAGCCCCAGAATCAAAGAGGGGGTATGGAAATGTTGCTCGGCCTGTTCGTAGATATGGATCAGAAGTTCCACCAGTTCTCCGCTACCGGAGGTTCCGCCGAACAGTTTCGGAATCTGCATGCAGATAATGGTGATCCCGATGCCTGTGATAAAACCGCCCATAACGGGCTGGGAGATGAATTTCATCAATCGGTTGGCTTTCAGTAAGAAGAAGAGCAGGAGCCAGAGTGCGACTAAAAGTGTAATGAGCGGCATGATGCGAACCGCGTCTTCGGAACCGGCGCTGATTCCGAGAGAGGCCAGCAGAGCACCTGTCAGGGCGGCAGGAGCGGCATCCACGCCGAAGACGAAACGCGGGGAGGTTGTCAGTAGACCGTAAACCAGAATGGGCAGAAAGGAACCGTAGAGTCCGTAGATCGCAGGAAGCCCGGCTACCATGGCATAGCCCATGGAGATGGGGATCGAGACAAGGGCGATCAGGACTCCGATCAGAAGGTCCAGGCCGATATTTTTTCCGGGGGATTGGCCATCGGACCGGCCGGACTTAATTGTAGGGAAAAACAGATTTTTTCCTTGCATGGGACTCCTTCTGCAGGATCTGCCTGATTGTATTAAGGAATATGGTTGCTGCGGATTACTTAATTGGATCGGATTTGCCGGATTAGCTGAATATGATCAAATCCTCTTATTCACTGATAAACACAAAATGAGTTTACATAATACTACTGTGCATCAGATCAGACAGCTTCCTTCCGTAGAAGAAATCGTGAACCATTTTGTCGAAGTCTTCCCACATGGGCAACGTACGGCAGGCATTTCTTCGGCTGCAATCATAGTTCGGATCTGCCAGACAGGCTACGGAGGAGAGTGTACCCTCCATCATTTCGATGATCTCTCCGACGGTTATGTCCTCCGGCATTCGGACGAGACGGTATCCGCCGCCTTTTCCGCTGGCGCCGCTTAGCAGGCCGCCGGTGACCAGTTCTTTTACGATGATCTCCAGATATTTCTTTGAAATGCCCTGTCGCTCTGCGATGTCTTTGAGTGGGACATATCCTTCACTGTGCTGCTCCGCAAGATCGATCATGACACGGAGTGCATATCTTCCTTTCGTTGAAATCATGACGTTACCTCCTGTGATCAGAAACATTTCTATAACCTACTCTATCATAGGGTGAATGGTCGATTCAAGAAAAAATGATAAATTTTTAAAAACCTATTGACACAGTAGGTTAATAGTGATATTATGACGATGGTTCCGATAAATACCTACGAACCCGATAGGGTTTTAGGAGAACGGAGCACATCTAAGTGCGAAGTATGGAATAATCAGGAGGCAGGAACGATGCGTAACGACAGATACCATTTTGAAAATGCCAATTGGATAATGTGTTGTCGAATGCGAAACTCCCGGGCATATCATGTGGCTGGGGTGGGTACATGTCGATGTTGCCGCCTCGCTTAAGTATGAGGGTCCCCTGGATCCTTGTGCGATAGAAAGAGCCATTTGCCCGGGAGCCGGAACACAGCAACCGGGTTCTTTTTATGAAGGCAAGATGCAATGAACCGGATCTGATCGGAATGTATCATGAATGCATGGCATGAGCCTCTAAATTAAGAAACATAATAACAGATTCGAAAAAAAAGAATAACAGATCAAAAACAGATCACAACAAATAATCGATATAAAAGGAGAACAAAACAATGAGCGATTACAGATTTGAGACACTTCAGTTACACGTAGGACAGGAACAGCCGGATCCGGCAACAGACGCAAGAGCAGTGCCGATCTACCAGACGACCTCTTATGTATTCCGCAACAGCCAGCACGCAGCTGACCGCTTCGGTCTGGCGGATGCAGGCAACATCTACGGACGCCTTACCAACTCCACACAGGATGTGCTGGAGAAGCGACTGGCAGCTCTGGAAGGCGGCTCCGCAGCACTGGCACTGGCCAGCGGCGCAGCAGCCATCACCTACACCATCGAAGCTCTGGCAGCAAACGGAGGACATATCGTTGCACAGAAGACCATTTACGGCGGAAGCTACAATCTGCTGGCACACACGCTGCCCCAGTACGGCATCGAGACCACATTTGTGGATGCTCACAACCTGGCAGAGGTTGAGGGCGCTATTAAAGATAATACCAGAGCCATCTACCTTGAGACCCTGGGTAACCCCAACAGCGACATTCCGGACATCGATGCCATCGCAGAGATCGCTCACAAGCACGGTTTGCCGGTAGTGGTTGACAACACCTTCGGTACTCCGTACCTGATCCGTCCTTTCGAGCACGGTGCAGACATCGTGGTTCATTCCGCAACCAAGTTCATCGGCGGACACGGAACGACCCTGGGCGGTATCATCATTGAGTCCGGTAAGTTTGACTGGAGCGCAAGCGGCAAGTATCCGAATATCGCAGCTCCGAATCCCAGCTACCACGGCATATCCTTCTATGACGTCGTAGGACCGGCTGCATTTGTAACCTACATCCGCGCGATCCTGCTTCGTGATACGGGTGCAACGATCTCTCCGTTCAACGCATTCCTGTTGCTGCAGGGCGTGGAGACATTATCTCTCCGCCTGGAGCGCCACGCAGAGAACACGAAGAAGGTTGTGGACTTCCTGTCCAAGCATCCGCAGGTAGCAAAGGTGAATCATCCGTCGCTGCCGGATCATCCGGATCACGCACTGTATGAGAAATATTTCCCGAACGGCGGAGCATCCATCTTCACCTTCGAGATCAAGGGCGGCAAGGACGCTGCATGGAAGTTCATCGACAACCTGAGCATCTTCTCTCTGCTGGCCAACGTAGCTGATGTGAAGAGTCTGGTGATCCATCCGGCATCCACGACTCATTCCCAGCTGACCGACGAGGAGCTGCTGGACCAGGGCATCACCCAGGGAACCATCCGTCTCTCCATCGGTACGGAGCATATCGATGATATCCTGGCTGATCTGCGCAAGGGCTTTGACGCAGTACGGTAGGAGCATTTGACGGAAATGTTCGTACAGGTGTATAGTTGTATCGTCATTCCGAATGAAGTGAAGGGATTCTTCGGCCTGCGGCCTCAGAATGACATGTGCCTGTCATCCTTAGACGGAAGGCAAGCGAGCTTGCAGGCAAAGGATCCTGAAAGTATAGAAGAACATATTAATCAGAAAGAAGGATAATACCATGGCAAATATCTATAAGGGAACACTTGGACTCATCGGAAATACACCGCTGGTTGAGGTGGTGAACATTGAGAAGGAACTGGGCCTGGAGGCTACCATCCTTGTGAAGCTGGAATATTTCAATCCGGCAGGAAGCGTTAAGGATCGTATCGCAAAGGCCATGATCGAGGATGCGGAGGAAAAGGGGCTTCTGAAAGAAGGTTCCGTCATCATCGAGCCTACATCCGGAAATACAGGCATCGGTCTGGCAGCCATTGCTGCAGCCAAGGGGTATCGGATCATTCTGACCATGCCGGAGACCATGAGCGTGGAGCGCCGTAACATTCTGAAGGCATATGGTGCCGAGCTGGTTCTGACCGAGGGCGCAAAGGGTATGAAGGGTGCCATCGCCAAGGCAGAAGAGCTGGCAAAGGAGATCCCGGGCGGTTTCATCCCCGGACAGTTTGTGAACCCTGCAAATCCGGCGATTCATAAGGCAACTACCGGTCCGGAAATCTGGAAGGACACCGACGGAAAGGTAGATATCTTTATCGCAGGCGTGGGAACCGGCGGAACGGTTACGGGAACCGGTGAGTATCTGAAGGAGCAGAATCCTGATATCAAAGTGGTGGCTCTGGAACCGGCAGATTCTCCGGTACTGTCCGAAGGCAGAGCCGGTGCACACAAGATCCAGGGGATCGGTGCCGGATTCGTGCCGGATGTTCTGAACACCAAGGTGTTTGACGAGGTATTCAAAGCTGCAAATGACGATGCATTCGCTACGGCAAAGCTTCTTGCAAAGAAGGAAGGTATCTCCGTAGGTATTTCCTCCGGTGCGGCACTCTTTGGTGCGATCCAGCTGGCAAAGCGCCCGGAGAACAAGGGCAAAACCATTGTGGCCCTGCTTCCGGACAGCGGCGACCGGTATTACTCAACAGCACTTTTTACTGAATAAAACGAAGCAGATGACCGCTCCGACTGCCGGCTGTGCTGACGGTGGAGCGGTTTTTATTATTAAACGAAAAATGTTCATTTCGTCAGCTTTCACGGTGTTATGGTCTTATTATGTTAAGAATAGTTAACTGCATGAACGAAAATAAGGGTTGTCATAATACATTTGTCATGTTATAGTTTTGTTTTAGGGGGGATTCTACTATAAACATTTGGACACAGGTTTTGGGGTGATTGGCAAATGGGCAGAGACGTTGATATTGCGATACGCAGGAATTATTTCGAGGATACGATCCTGATCGTGGGAGAATTTGACGTGCTGGGACATCATATGAATTATGTTCTGCGCGTGTCCTCCTTCGGCTCGAGGTCATCGGGAGAAAATCTTCATGTTTATTTCGGCTTGCTGGATGATACCATGCGGGATTTTACGGAAACAAGGTATCTGTATCCGCTGGACAAGATCCGTGTAAGTGATGAAGGCCTGATGATCCGTGCGGATGATGTGGAGATCTATGAAACCGCTTACGGACTTAAGACGTTTGTGAATTATGACTCCATGACATTGGATTTTCTTATCTCCAATGACGGACACCGCTCGGAGTTTCAGCCGCTGGGCAAGGGCAATCTCAGCAACCGGATGGAAGGGTATGCGTATCCCTATTGTACCCTGGAGGGAACGGCGCTGATCGGATCGAATTACTGTGAGGTGACGGGACAGGCATTTTATGTTCGGAGATTCCAGAATCATGGTGGTTTCTTTGATCGGAAACTCGGACAAACGGCTATCCTTCGCGGAGGAGACAGCAGTGGCGATAAGGCGATGCGTTCACTGTATGGATTCTTTGTTCTTTCCAACGGAAGGAGAGTCCTTTTCGGATCGTACGGAAATGACCGGGAGCAGGATGATTATTTCGGTGTGTCTACAGTGACAGGAGCAGAGGAGATCGAGGCGGAACCCTTCCTGATCTCCGCATCGGAGTTCGGCGGTGAAGTCGGCGAATCCGGTATGGATGTGACCGTAAGGATCAAGTCGGTGGATGATACCGTATCCCTGAAGACCAGAAGAGATCTGGTCCGTACCCAGGATGTGTCACCGGACAACAAGGATTTTTGTACCTATGACCGGTTTGCACGGATGGGTGGGCGTTTCCACGGAGAAAAGATCAGCGGATACGGTTGTATGATCTACACATAAACGGAGCACCGAAAGGTGCGAAGTATGAAATAATAAAAAAATAATAATATTAGTAAATAAACGGTTTCGTTTCCGATGCGCGGATGCATCGGAGGACGAAACCGTTTCATTATTTAAACGGGATTTTTAATCCCCATATCATAAATATGGAATGGCATGACGTAGAAACGACTAGAATCGAATGATTTGGATTGTTTGAGGGCTGATGATTGTGTTATAATAAGATGGTATGCGCTGACCGGACGGGATATTCTGATAAGCGTCCGCAGGGCAGCGTTTTTGAGAATAAACGGAAATCATTTTGAAATGAGATATATCATCTTCACCGGGTGAGGTTATTAGCGAGGAGTATTAGACCGGATGGAAGCGGCATTAGAACTGTTTGGCGGTGTCGGCCTGTTCCTTTTCGGGATGAGTCTTATGGGATCATCACTGGAGAAACTGGCAGGTTCGGGCATGGGCCGGATCCTTGAAAAATTGACTACCAGTAAGAAAAGGGGCGTTGGCGCGATCAAAGGCTGGGCTCTTGGTCTTGGCGTGACCGGGATCATTCAGAGTTCGGCGGCGACCACCATCATGCTGATCGGCTTTGTGAATGCCGGGATCATGACGCTGGCACAGGCCATACCGGTCGTGTTCGGCTCCAATGTCGGAAGTACCGTGACAGCGCAGATACTGCGGCTCGGCGATCTGGGGTCCGGCAGCCTGATCCTGCAGCTGCTGAAGCCGTCGTCCTTTGCTCCCATGCTGGTGGCGATCGGCGCCGGCATGTACATTTTTGTGAAAAAGCAGAAGGTAAAGGATATTGCGGGGATCCTGATCGGTCTTGGTACGCTGTTTTATGGTATGACCATGATGGAAGAGGTGTTTGCACCGCTGAAATCGAACCCGAAATTCCAGGAATTTTTTACGTCGTTTTCAAATCCGCTGATCGGCATTCTGACAGGCCTGATCCTGACGGCAGTGATCCAGAGCTCCAGTGCGTCTGTGGGGATCCTGCAGGCTCTGTCGGCTACGGGCGGAGTGACCTTTGGCATCGCCATCCCCATGATCATCGGACAGAACATAGGAAAATGCATGACCATCGTCATCGGCGGCATCGGTGCCAACAAAAAAGCAAAACGGGTGGCGCTGTCATACCTGCTCTTCAATATCGTGGGTGCGATCGTGATCGGCGGAGTGATCTATGCCATTTATTATACGGTAGGGATCTCGGGGTTTGAGAACACGGTCAACCGCGGAGATATCGCCAACCTGCATCTGGGCTTTAATCTGATCATGAGTCTGCTGCTCCTTCCGCTGTCGAACAAGATGGCGGCGCTGACAGGGAAGATCCTGCGGGATAAGGATGAGGAGCCCGCAGAGGATGAGGCTTTCCGCAGACTGGATCCGCTGCTCCTTTCAACACCGGGTATCGCGCTCAGTCAGTGCAGACATCTGATGAAAGAGATGGGCGATCGGATCGCCGTAAATTACAGCCTGTCCCTGGGACTTCTGGAGACCTATGATCCGAAGGTGGTTGAGAAGATTCAGGAAAATGAGTCCTTTATCGACCGTTGTGAAACGGAGATCACGGAATATGCACTGAAGATCGATCCCAAACGACTGACGCCGGATAATCGGTTGATCCTGTCGGAGATCCTGAACTCTATCGGGGATTTTGAGAGAATCGGCGACCGATGTGTGAACATCGCATTTGCAGCGCAGGAGAAGCAGGAGAAGGAGGTTACCTTCTCGGCAGCAGGTCTGCTGGAGATCGGCTCCATCTCCGGAGCGGTGGAGCAGATCCTGCAGATTACATTTGAAGCCTTTGATCAGGATCAGGAGAAGGCAGCGCATCGGGTATTCCCGCTTTCCGAAACGATCGTGAGCCTCAGTGAGGCTATCCAGTCCCACCATGTGGAACGACTGCAGGAGGGGGACTGCGGCGTCAGCGGAGGTGTGGTTCTGTATGACCTGGTGAACAGCTTTGAGAGTATCGGAGATCATGCATCGAACATTGCGCGTCATGTTGTAAAGCGTGTGATCGGAGATGCGGCATTTGATGAAATGCATGGAGAGGTGCTGGATCCTTCCAGTCCGGAATATAAGGCGATGGAGCTTTTCTATCGTGAGAAATATCTGGAACCGATCCTGATCGTGAAACCGGTCAGGGGTCGTATGGATGAGGGAGCAATGAGTCTGTCCTACGGGTCGGAGACGGAGACCGAATATCGAGATGAGACGGAAGTCCAGGGTGAGACGAAAGTCCAGGGTGAGACGGAAGTCCAGGGTGAGACGGAAGTCCAGGGTGAGACAGAAGCTCCGGATGAGGCAGAAGTCCAGGGCGAGACGGAAGCTCCGGATGAGGCAGAAGTCCAAAGCGAGACGGAAGTCCGTCATGAGACGGAAGTTTCGGATGAGCCGGAAGTTCAGGGCGAGACAGAAGTCCGTCATGAGACGGAAGTTTCGGATGAGCCGGAGGTTTCAGATGAGACGCAAGCTCCGAACGAGAAGGTAGAATCCGCCGGCAGGGATGAAACGGCTGACACGAAGGCAGAGCGCCGGATGGCAGGTCATATGCAGTCACAGATAGGGAAAACGGTGGTCAAGGAACATCCTGCTAAAAAAGAAAAAGAGAGAGATAAAAAGGACCAGAAGAAAAAGAAAAAAGAAAAGGACAAGAGCAAAGACAAAAATAAAGACAAGAATAAAGAAAAAAATAAAAAGAAATAACGGGGGTACAATTATGGGCGAGAATCGTTACAAAGGAACTAAAACGGAGCAGAATCTGATGGCGGCTTTTGCAGGAGAGTCCGAGGCGCGAAATAAGTATACTTATTTTGCGTCCCGGGCGAAAAAGGACGGCTATGAACAGATTGCTGCTCTTTTTTTGAAGACGGCAGATAATGAGAAGGAGCATGCAAAGCTCTGGTTCAAGGAGCTTGGCGGCATCGGAACCACAGAGGAGAACCTGGAGGCTGCGGCGGACGGAGAGAACTATGAGTGGACCGATATGTACGAAGGCTTTGCGAAGACGGCCGAGGAAGAAGGCTTTCCTGAGCTGGCAGAGAAATTCCGGGGCGTAGCGGCCATCGAGAAAAAGCACGAAGAGAGGTACAGAGCGCTCCTGAAAAATGTGAAGGAAGGTCAGGTGTTCCAGAAGGGTGAGATCCGTATCTGGGAATGCCGGAACTGCGGACATATCGTAGTCGCAGCGTCGGCTCCGGATGTCTGTCCGGTCTGTGCGCACCCGCAGAGCTTCTTTGAGATCCACGAGGAAAACTATTGATCGGATCGCAGGGTACGTGACAAGCGTACAATAATAAGATTCAGATTCTTAATTTCGAAAGGTGAGCGATAATGGGTGATCTAACCTGGCTCATGATCGTGGTGGCGATCATTCCGCCCATCATAATCATGCTGCTGATCTATGCAAAGGACAAACATGACAAGGAACCGCCGGGACTTCTTTTCAAGTGTGCCATTTTCGGTGCGATTTCCGTTGTATTCAGCCTGATTCTTGAGATGATAACGATGCAGATGATCCCTGAGATCATGCATACCAACAACTCCATTGCGTATTATGCGGTTCTTGCATTTCTGGGAATTGCAGCGGTGGAGGAAACAGGAAAATATCTGGCTCTGCGTCTGGCGACCTGGCGAAACCGGAATTTCAATTACACCTTTGACGGGATCGTCTATTCCGTTTATGCGTCTCTTGGGTTTGCCCTCGTAGAAAATATCGTTTACGTGATCAATCACGGAATGAATACCGGACTTCTCCGGGCAGTGACCGCGATCCCCGGGCATGCATCCTTCGGTGTATATATGGGATTCTTCTACGGCTATGCGAAATTTTATGAAGTGGCCGGAAACCAGAAGAAAAAGCGCTCGAATCTCTGGCTGGGCTGGTTGACGGCCGTGCTTTTGCATGGATTCTATGATTTCTTTGCGCTCAGCGGTACGAAGCTGACCATAGCGCTTTATTTTGTATTTATCGTAGCGGTGGATATCATCGTGATCATTCAGGTGTTCCGTTCGGCAAAGAATGACACACCGATCTATCAGGCATATCAGCAGCCGGTATATCAGATGCAGTTCCGGCAGGTGTATCAGAATCCCTATTATGCACAGCAGATGCAGGGCGCATATCGGGCACCTGTATATCTGCAGCAGCAATACGGCATGTATCCGCAGGGAAATGTCCCGATGCAGCCAGGCGCGGGTGCGGCAAATCCGTACATGCCGCCTCAGAACGGAGTGGGTGCAGCGAATCCGTACATGCCGCCTCAGGGAGGAGCGGGTGCAGTGAATCCGTACATGCCGCCTCAGGGAGGAGCGGGTGCAGCGAATCCGTACATGCCGCCTCAGAACGGGGTGGGTGCGGTGAATCCGTATATGCAGCCTTCGGGCGGAGTGCGTCCGGGAAATCCGTACGCTCAGCAGGCGGGAGGGTATGCAGGACAGAACGTGAATCAGGCACAGGCACCCCGTGGGTATGGAAATCCGTCTGATCCCGAAGGAGAAACCGGGCAGCTGCGGAGATAAACGAAGATGATTTTTAAGCGCGAAGCAAGGAGAATCGTATGGCAGATTGGATCGTAGTAGTAGATGATAATATGGCAAACCTCCAGATGGCAGGAACCGTACTCAGCAAGGCCAACAAGAAGGTATCTGCCATGAAATCCGGGCAGCGTTTGCTGACGTTCATGCAGGAGAATGAACCGGATCTGATCCTTCTGGATATTATGATGCCGGAAATGGACGGCTTTGAAACGCTTCGCCGCCTCCGGGAGCAGGAGAAAGAGATGGGAAGGGATCCGGTTCCTGTCATTTTCCTTACGGCAGATGAGGACAGCAATACGGAGCGGCGTGGCTTTGAGGAAGGCGTATCGGATTATATCCGCAAGCCCTTTAACCCTGAGGTCCTTCTTCGCCGCGTTGAGAATATCGTGTCCAAAGAGGAGAAACTTCAGAATCTGAAGACGGAGGCCAATATCGACCGGCTTACAGGCCTTCTGAACAAGGGGGCCGCAGCGGAAGAACTGAAGTCCTGCTGCGCAGAGCAAAGCGGTCTGCTGATGATGATCGACCTTGACTCCTTCAAGCTGGTAAATGATCTGTACGGACATGAGATGGGAGATAAGGTCCTGATCGCTTTTGCGGAGATCATCCGGAAATACGTGCCGGCGGGCAGCCGCTGTGCCCGGGTGGGAGGAGATGAGTTTTCCGCATTTGCAAAGGGCGTGTTTGAAAAAGACTGGCTGGATGAATTCGCAGGTCACCTGAACCGGGATCTGGTGGCAAAGGCAAAAAGTCTGATGGGAGAGGATATGCCGATCCCTCTGGGGGCGTCGGTAGGAGCCATCGCGGTGCCGGAGCAGGGAAGGGACTACGAAGAACTTCTCAAAAAGACGGACAAGATGCTTTATATCGTAAAAAAGAACGGAAAGCACGACTCCAAACTGTATCAGGGAGATGAAGCGGAGGAAGAGCCGAAGGGTCAGGACTCGGACATTGCTTCTGTGATGACGGTACTGTCGGAGCGCTCCATCCCGAATGCCGCATTGCAGGTGGATAAGGAATCCTTCCCCTATGTCTATCGGTATATCATGCGTTATATCGTCCGGAATCACAGAGCCATCGGAAATGTGCTCTTTACACTTTCTAAGGAATCGGGATCCGGCACAGGAAACAGCGAGGAATATGCGGAACTTTGCAATGAGTTTGCAGACCACATTCGCGAGACACTTCGAAAGTCGGACATTTTTATGCGGTATCGCAGGAATCAGTATTTTGTGGTTCTGATGGATGTGCAGAAGGAAGCGCTGGATACCGTGGTTGGAAATGTGATCCGGAGCTGGAAGGAGGCACATCCCACCGGCCTTGTGATCGATTATGAAGCATCTTTCTCAGAGATTCCGGATAGTATTCCGAGAGAACGGGAGTAGTATATGACGGAAGAACGCTATGACAATCAGATCCGGGCCCTGGCGTATATATCGCTGGTGATCACACTGATGCTGTTCACACTGATCCTGATCCTGATGAATCTTCTTCTGCATTGGGAGAAATGGCCCCTGCCGATCTTGGTAGCGGGCTTTCTTGCCGTTATTATCATGCATGTTCTGGAACAGCCCGGGGAGCGGGCACGGATCCATATTTACGGCGCGATCCTGATCACGGAGCTTTTTTATTACAGTGTGAACATTGATACCGTATACGATTCCACTCCGGTTGTGATCATTTCCATTATCATCTTCTGCATGACTCAGGAGAAAAAAATGACCCGCATCTGTATGGCAGTGGGGATCTTCGGTATGATCTATCATGTGCTGGCCCTGAATCATGCGGGGCTCCTCCATCTGGATACCTCCGGTGTGATCCGTACCACATGGCATTTCATCCTGGTGGTGATCGCAGGTCTGGTTGCCGAGAAGCTGGTCACCGGACTGAATAAGACCGAGAAGCTGTTCCACGAGCAGATCGCAGCCATGGAAAAGGAGAATCGGAGCACCAGTGATTTCCTTGCAAACGTATCCCATGAGATCCGTACACCCATCAATGCCGTGATCGGGCTTGCGGACGTCTGCCTTGAAAAAGCAGAAGATAAGGAAATGAAGACGACGCTCCGCTCCATCGAAGAGGCAGGAAAACGTGTGGCCGAGCAGGTCAGCGATATCCTGGATTATTCCGAGATCGATATGGGCAAGATCGCCATCAATAAAGAAAATTATATGATCTCCTCCGTGCTGAATGATCTCTCTGTGGGCATGGAGCCTTATATGCCGCCGGAGCTGGAATTTGTGATCGATGTGGATGCATCGGTACCCGCGGTCATGCGGACGGATGTGTCAAAACTGAAGAAGATCCTCTGGCATCTTGTGCTGAACGGACTGAAATATACAAAGGAGGGCGGCGTTCTGCTGCGCGTTACGGCCGTCAGACAAAATTATGGCGTGAATCTCTGTATCGAGGTAGAGGACACCGGCGTGGGAATGACGGAACAGGAGCTGGACCGCGTCTTTGACAGATTTTATCAGTCGGATTCCAGCCGTACCCGTTCTTCCAGCGGACTGGGACTGGGACTTGCCATCGTGTCCGGGTTTGTCAGTGCCATGAACGGATTCTGCGCTGTGGAAAGTGAGAAGGGCAAGGGCACGAAGGTACGGGTCAGCCTGCCTCAGGAGGTTGTGGATGAGTCAGAATGTATGTCCGTACGGAATAAAGAAGAACTGTGCCTGGGTGCATTCTTCCGGTTTGACAAGCTTCCGAATCCAAATGTGAGGGTCTACTATGACTCCATGCTCCGGCATATGGTACAGGGCCTGCATACGGCCATCCACCGTGTCGACAGCGGAAAGGATCTGAAGGAACTCTCAACGAGCATTCATCTGACACACCTTTTTGTAGGAGAAGAGGAGTATCTGTCGGAGCGGGACTATCTGCAGGAGGTTGCGGCGAAGATACCCGTATTTGTTGTGGTGGGGCGTGAGTCTCAGCTTTCGGAGGAGCCGGGGATCCGTCTGCTGCATAAGCCGTTCTTCTGTTTCCCTGTTGTAGGGATCCTGAACTCGGCGGAAGGCAAGCCGGGCGAACGGGGCGGAGCACTGTATCTTCCAACGGCGCGGGCTCTGGTGGTGGATGATGAACCCATGAATCTGACGGTTGCCACCAGCATGTTCAGCCGGTACGGGATCACGGTGATCACGGCAGCTTCCGGACGGGAGGCCATCGATCGCTGCAAGAATGAAACGTTTGATATCGTATTTATGGATCATATGATGCCGGGCATGGATGGCGTGGAAGCTATGAAGCGGATCCGAAGGGAAGCAAACCGTCATGGTCAGACCTTCCCCATCGTGGCGCTGACGGCCAATGCCATCAGTTCCGCCCGGGAAATGTTCCTGGCAGAGGGATTTGATGCATTTGTCTCCAAACCCATCGACCGTCTGGAACTGGAACGGGTTCTGAGGCGCGTGATGCCGGAGCACCTTTTCTCCAATCGACCGGAGACGGATGAATCGGCCGGCATGGGTGTGATCGGAAACAGCGGTTTGGGCGGAAATGCCGGTGCAGCCGGAAATGGCAATATGGCAGGAAATGCCGATATGACCGGCGACTCAGGAAACATCGGAAAGCAGGAACGATCCGGAGAGGATCCGCTGCTTTCGGCGTTATCCGAGTATGGACTGGATGTGAAGCAGGGACTTTTCTACTGCCAGGAAGATAAGGAACTCTATCGGGTACTCCTGACACAGTTTGCAGGGGAAGAAAAGAAGAAACATGCCGACTGCGCAAGGTTCCTGAAGGAAGAAGATTATAAGAGCTATACGATCCAGGTGCATTCCCTGAAAAGCAACGCAAAGACCATCGGAGCCATGGAACTTTCGGAGGCGGCGAAGGCGCTGGAGGAAGCAGGAAAGCAGGAAGACAGTGCGTATATCCGTGAACATGACGAAGAGGTGTTTGCTGCATATGCGGAGCTTTCCGGTGTGATCCGGAAGGGACTGGGAATCGAAGAATCGCCTGCGCAGACAGATGTGGATGATGATGTGATCGAATTCGTCCCAGGCAGTGCGGATGACGAAGTGATGGAATTCGGCCCAGGCAGTGCGGATGACGATGTGATGGAATTCAATCCGGACAGAGGTGCGGATGATTAACGGCTTACAGAAACTAAGGAGTACCGGCGTATGACACACAAAAAATGGAAGGATATGCTGAATAATCCGAATTATCCCATCAAGGATCGGATGTTTATCCTGATCGCTTCGGTGGCCCTGATGGCCATCATCATGGCGCTGGTGATCCGCCTGATCATAGGGGAATCAAAGCTGGAAGTTCTGATCCTGGCAGGGGCACTGGTAGTATTCGGCATGATCGTATATCTTTCGGTCCGACATGAAAAAGTTTATATCGGTGCACGGATCACGGGAACGCTGATGGTATATTCATTGCTTCCGATCATGTTTTTTACATTCGGTGGCATCTACAGCGGAACTCCTCTCTGGTTCCTGTTCTGCACTCTTTTTATCACACTCACGGTATCAGGTGCGTATATGTGGTTCCTGCTGATCTCCGATATTGCAGTGTGCCTGTTCTGCTTTATCATGACCTATACCCATCCGTCCCTGGAGGGCACCCATTCCAGAGCCGGTGAGTACGTGGATATGGGGACGGCCCTTCTCATGGTGACTACCCTGATCGTCATGATGCTCCGGTTCGTGGGCAAGGTGCATGCGGACCTGATCAAAGAATCCGAAGAGCAGAAGCGGGAGATCGAGGAAATGAGTGCGGCCCAGAACCGGTTCTTCTCCAGTATGAGCCATGAGATCCGGACGCCCATCAATACCATTATCGGTTTGAATGAAATGATCCTGCGGGAAGACATCTCCGATGAGGTGGCGGAGGATGCTGCGAACATCCAGGATGCCGGCAAGATGCTTCTGCATACCATCAACGATATCCTGGATATGTCCAAGATCCAGGCGGGACAGCTGGATGTGACACCGGTAACCTACAGGACCGGGGATATGCTTTCCGGCATCGTGGGCATGCACTGGCTGAAGGCAAAGGAAAAGGGACTGCTGTTCCATACCAGCGTGGCGCCTGACGTTCCTTCGGAACTGTACGGGGATGAGATCCGGATCAAACAGATCCTGATCAACCTGCTGAATAATGCGATAAAGTATACGGCAAACGGTTCCGTCACCCTGTCGATCCAGTGCGAAAAGATCGACAAGGATACGGTACGGATGATCTATTCGGTTGCGGATACCGGCATGGGAATCCGGAAGGAGAGTATCCCGTATCTTTTCTCGGCGTTCCGTCGGGTGGATGAGGAGAAGAATCGTTACATCGAAGGGACCGGCCTCGGTCTGTCCATCGTAAAGCGACTGGTGGATCTGATGGAAGGAACCATCACCGTAAACAGTATTTACACCCGGGGCTCCACCTTTGTGGTTGAGATCCCGCAGAAGGTGGTAAACCCCGAGGCCATCGGCAATCTGGATATGGATCAGCGGCAGAAGTCCAGAGAGCGCGAGGTTTATCATCAGAGCTTTACCGCCCCGGAAGCGCGGGTACTGGTGGTGGATGATAATGCCTCAAACCTCCTGGTGGTAACGAAGCTGCTCAGGGACACACAGGTGCAGCTGGATACTTCCACCAGCGGCGCGGATGCACTGATGAAGACCCTTTCCACGGAGTATCAGGTGATCTTTATGGATCATATGATGCCGGAAATGGATGGTATCGAATGTCTGCACAAGCTGCGGGCACAGACCGGCGGACTCTGTAAGGACGCAAAGGTGGTAGCCTTCACGGCAAATGCCGGCAGCGAGAATAAAGAGCTGTATCAGAAGGAAGGGTTCGACGGGTATCTTACAAAGCCGATCTCGGGGGAGGCGCTGGAACAGGAACTGGGACGGCTGCTTCCACGGGAACTGGTACATTTTACAAAGGCCAAGAAGGATGTGCTGGAAGAGAGTATGCAGTGGATCAACAACCGACGGAAGAAGGCGGCGGTTGTGATCACTACGGAGAGTGTTGCGGACATTCCGAAGTCGCTTCGGGAGCAGCATCATGTGGTGGTGGTACCGCATGTGGTGAAGACCAGCGACGGCATGTTCCGGGACGGAGTGGAGATCGAAACGAAGGGGTTCCTTGCTTATATGCGTGATGAATCCAAGACGGCTACGATCATAACACCTTCTGCAGAGACCTACGAACTGTTTTATGCAAAGCAGCTGGAGCGGGCAAATCACGTGATCCATATCGCCTCCTCTTCTCAGATGGAGGGGACGGCGTATCCCGTGGCGGCTGAAGCGGCGCGGGCGTTTGATAATGTTTCGGTGGTGGATTCCGGGCAGGTATCCGGCGGCGTAGGCATGCTGGCGCTCCTGGCGAGCCAGCTGGCAGAAGACGGCAAGAGTTCTGTGGAGATCCTTGCGGTTCTGGAAAAGCAGAAAGCGAAGATCAATACCAGCTTTATCATTCGGAATCTGGACTATCTGGCGCGTTCCAATACCGTGAGCAAAAGGGTTGCCTATACGACCAGAGCGTTGCTTGCGCATCCGACCGTCAAGGTGAAGAAAGGAAAACTCGTTCCGGGAAAATCCTGCCATGGATCCATGGAGAGATCCTGGAGCTCGTATATTGAGGAAACGTTGGATGTTGCGGAGGATATCGATAAGAGTCTGGTGATCGTGCTTTACTCAGGCATCACCATGGCGGACCGGGATTATATCCGCGGGGAACTTGCCGGCCGGATCCATTTCAATCAGGTGATCTTCCAGCAGGCTTCGGTGGTCGTCGCATGCTACTTCGGAGAGGGAGCCATCGGATTGGTTTTCATGACAAGATGAGGAGATTATTAATTTGACACAGGTAGATCTGATCACCGGTTTCCTCGGTGCGGGCAAGACCACATTTCTTTTGGATTATGCAAAGGAACTGGCATCGCGCGGAGAGAGGATCGGGATTATCGAAAATGATTACGGAGCCATAAACGTGGACCTTCTGCTCCTGCACCGGGAGCTGGGAGACAGGTGCCGTCTGGAAATGGTCATCGGAGGGGATCCGGACTGTCATCGGCGGCGCCTGAAGACAAAGCTGATCGCCATGGGCGTGGACCGGTATGACCGGGTTCTGGTGGAACCCTCCGGCATCTTTGATGTGGATGAGTTCCTGGATCTGCTTTACGAAGAACCTCTGGAGCGGCTGATGTCGCTTGGAAATGTGATTGCGGTCGTGGATGCAGAGGCGGCTCTGACACAGGCCGGGCAGGGGGACAGAATTGCCCCGACTGCCGATGCTTCCGACAAAGTTGACGTTGAAACCGGTTTGCACAGGGACTCTGCAGAGACACGCTACGTTTTGGCGGAGGAACTGACAAAAGCCGGTTGTGTGGTGTTCAGTAAGGCAGAGAGCCTCTCGGGGAAAGATCTGTCACTGGTGACGGAATACCTGAATGCATGTCTGGAGGAGATCGGCTGCCGGAGGAAACTGACAGACGCAGAGATCCTTCGGAAAAAAGCAGAGGGCCTCATGGCAGAGGATTTTGACCGGCTGCTGGCAGCCGGAAGCAGAGATTATGCGTACGTGAAACGGACAGTTCTGTCAGAAGGAGAGTTTCGCTCGGTATTCTTCTTTCATCCGGTGCTTCCGGAGGGGGCTCCATCGGAGCTGCTCCGTCGGATCTTTGAAGACCCTCTCTGCGGGAAGCTGGCAAGGATCAAGGGATTTACATTATCGGATCCATCGGGTGACGGGACAAAGGAGGCTCCCTGGCTGGAGATCAATGCCACGCGGGAAAAAGTGGAATTAAGGCCCAGCCCGGTGGGACAGCCGGTGATCATCGCCATAGGTGAAAACCTGGATGAGAGTCGGATCGGAAGCTACTGGGCTTCCTACGAAAACGAATACCGCGGATAACACAAAGAAAACTGGAAGGTACAGGTCGTTGGAAATTGTCAGATTTATAGTAAACAGTGTGCTGCTCGGGGCCGGGCTGGCCATGGATGCTTTTTCGGTCTCTGTCGTAAACGGCATGCATGAACCGGGGATGTCCTCCGGAAAGAAGCTGAAGATCGCAGGTGTTTTTGCGGGCTTTCAGACCCTGATGCCACTACTTGGCTGGGTACTGGTACATACCCTGCTGCAGCTGATCAGGCAGGCGGAGGGTTGGATCCCCTGGATCGCATTTGTACTTCTCTTTTTGATCGGTGGGAAGATGGTACTGGAAGGGATCACGAATTCCGGGGATGACAGATCGGAGCTGACAAAGCACCGGCTGACACCTGCAGTTCTGGTGGTGCAGGGGATCGCTACCTCCATCGATGCGCTTTCCGTAGGGTTCACCATCGCAGACTATAAGATCTGGGCGGCGATCATCGCGGGACTGATCATCGGTATAGTTACATTTGTGATCTGCCGTGTCGGACTGGTTTTGGGCGTGAAGGTCGGGACGAAGCTGAACCGCCATGCATCGATCATCGGCGGGATCATCCTGATCGGGATCGGAGTGGAAATCCTGATCTCGCATTTGGTCGGCTGATCGTCGCGGGATCGGCATTTCACAGGGGAAGGAAGAGGTTGCAGGCAGATTGTACCGGGGGGTGAAATCGAATATGCTGAAGGATTATACATTTGAATATGAGAAGAAACTTCGTACGCCGGAGGAAGCGGCTGCGGTGGTAAAGAGCGGAGACTGGGTGGATTACACCAGTTCTCTGGGCAAGCCCGTGCTGCTGGACGAGGCTCTCAGTAAAAGACGGGATGAGCTGAAAGATGTGAAGATCCGGGGAAATCTGATCGAAGGACCGATCCATGTGGCCGAGTGTGATGAAACACAGGAGCATTTTGTTTATCACAGCTGGCACTGCTCTTCGTATGAACGGAAGCTTTGTGACCGTGGTCTTTGCTACTATATTCCTACGGTCTTCCACAACAACGCTGCATACTACGAGTTCTTTATCAAGGTCAACGTGGTGATGGTCAGTGTGTCTCCCATGGATAAGCACGGGTTCTTTAATTTTTCCGTAAATACAGGTGTGGCCGGTCCGATCTGCAGGAAGGCAGATATCGTGATCGTTGAGGTGAACGAGAATATGCCGAAGATCCATGGCGGCTACGATGAATGCATCCATGTGTCGGAGGTGGATTATATCGTGGAAGGACACCATGAGCCGTTTCCGGACATGATGCCCGTCCGCGTCACAGAGAAGGACCGGAAGATCGCGGAGAACATCCTGCCGTATATCGTGAATGGGGCGACCCTTCAGCTGGGTATCGGCAGTGTGCCGAATGCCATCGGGGAGCTGATCGCGCAGTCGGATCTGACGGATCTCGGTATGCACACAGAGCTTTGTACGGATGCGTATCTGGAACTGTACCGGTCCGGCAGGATCACCAACAAGAAAAAGAATCTGGACAAGGGCAAGGGTGTGTTCGGATGTGCGGTGGGGTCGAATGAACTGTATGAATTCCTGGATGATAATCACGGGATCGCAGCCTATCCGCTGGAGTACGTGAACCGGCCGAGCATCATCGCACAGCTGGATAATATGGTGTCCATCAACGGATGTGTGGCGGTAGATCTTTACGGACAGGTGGCTGCGGAATCCGCTGGCTCCAGGCAGATCAGCGGAACCGGCGGGCAGCTGGACTTTCTGGCCGGGGCTTCGGCGTCCCGGGGCGGTAAGGCATTTATCTGTATGAAATCCACGTATCATGACAAGGAAGGAAATGTGCACTCCAGGATCCGCCCGCAGTTTGACGGGGATATCATCACTTCTCCGCGAAGCCAGGTCTATTTTATCGTAACGGAGTATGGCGTGGTGAATCTGGAAGGGATGTCCACCTGGGAGAGAGCGGAGCTGCTGATCAGTATCGCGCATCCGGATTTCCGGGATGCGCTGATCCGTGAAGCAGAGGAACGGAAGATCTGGAGACGGTCGAGTAAGCGATAGACAGGCACGCAGTATGGAATCAATATATATGAAACGAAAATGTTGGACCTGTGTAATTGCAGGAATCTTATTATTGGTGTTCGGAGCGTTGGCTTTGGATGCCGGTTTTGTGGTGGAAGCCGCTGCGATCGCTGAAACAAGATCAGTCGGAGGTACAATCCGAACCGGATGGATACGGGACGGCGGAGACTGGTACTATTATTCTGAGGACGGTGTAAAACAGACCGGTTGGGTGCAGGTGGGAAATGACTGGTATTTCATGGACTTCCGCGGTGTGATGCAGACCGGCTGGCAGAAGCTGGGCGGAAGATGGTTTTATTTCCGGAAGAATGGAACGATGCTTACCGGTTGGAAGCAGGAGAAGGGATACTGGTTTTTCCTGAAAGCTTCCGGGGCCCTGACCATCGGCTGGCAGCAGATCGGCGGAAGATGGTATTTCTTCGGGCAGACCGGACGGATGCTGACGGGCTGGAGATGTATCGGCGGAAAGTGGTATTTCTTCGAGGAGACCGGCTGCATGGCAGCGGATGTCTGGCTGGGGGATTACTATCTGGATGAAAACGGTGTCTGGGATCCGGAGGCAGGGAAGAAACCGCGAGGGTCGGCAAAGCTGGATGTGGCATGTATCCTGCAAAAGCCGGAGCTTCCCAACGGATGCGAGGTGACCTCTCTGGCCATCGTGCTGAATCACCTGGGATTTCCCATCTCGAAGGGGGCGCTGGCTGACGGATTTCTGCCACAGGGAAGGATCGGGAGCACTTCCCCATATGATGCATATATCGGTAATCCCAGGAATAAGGACGCGTCCTGGTACTGTTACAGTCCGGTGATCGTGAAATGTGCCAACGGATATCTGGCAACGCAGGGGACGGACCGGAGGGCAGAGGATCTGACAGGAAGTGATTTTGATCAGCTGCTGATCGAACTGGACCGCGGAAATCCGGTGATCTTCTGGGCGACAACGTATATGAACAGTCCGTCGTACGGTTCGGACTGGGTGATAAACGGGAGGCATTACGTCCGCCACTGGAATCTGCACTGCATGGTCCTGACGGGGTATGATACAGAGCAGGATCTGGTGTATGTGGCGGATCCGCTTCGGGGAAATGTAACATATTCCCTGAGCCGGGCGAAGCTTCGGTATGAGCAGATCTATTCGCAGGCGGTGGTGATCCGATAAAATCATCGTATGGAATGATTATCATGGAGCACGAACTCGAATCGGAAACGTAAAGCGTATGATCTGTATATACGTGCGAAATGATAATTTACGGAGCGCCGACAATAGGCGGTCACAAAGCATGCGAACACGAAGTGCGAGCGATAAAAAGGAGTAGGGTATGACACTAAGAGAACAGTTGGAAAATCCTGAAATCTTTCAGATCAACCGTATGCAGGCGCATTCTGATCATTTTTTGCTGGAGAATTATTTAACATCAGATGTGGTATCCTTTCAGTGTCTGGACGGGACCTGGGAGTTTGCGTACAGTACCTCTCTTAATGAGCGGCCGGAAGGGTTCTGGAGGGAAGACTATGACAGTTCCTCTTTCGGGAGCATTAAGGTTCCGGGACACATCGAACTGCAGGGGTATGGAAAACCGCAGTATATCAATACACTGTACCCCTGGGACGGCGTGGAATCCTTGCGTCCTCCGAAGACTTCGGAGAAGGGCTCGGTGGGATGCTATCGGCGTGTCTTTGATCTGGAGAATCCGGCAGCGGACGGGGAGGTATTTCTGACCTTCGGTGGTGTGGAGACGGCATTTTCCGTCTGGCTGAACGGTGTATTTATCGGATACAGCGAAGACTCTTTTACGCCGTCGGAGTTCTGTGTGACCGAGGTGGTTCGGCCGGAGGGAAATGTCCTTGCGGTTGAGGTCTATCAGCGGAGCAGTGCGTCCTGGCTGGAAGATCAGGATTTCTGGAGATTTTCGGGTATCTTCCGATCGGTATATGTAGTGTCGGTACCGGCGGTGCATGTCTATGATCTGAAGATAACGGCAGATTATATTTATGAGGATGGGCAGAATGTCGACGGAGATCTGAATCTGACTGCCGGACAAGGCGTTCTTTCGGTTTGTGCATTGGTTCTGGCAGACCGGATGCCGGAGCCGGAGACGTTTCAGATGCTTGTCTATGCTCCCGGGAAACCGGAGATCAGTCCAAAGGTGCGTTCCATTGAGGAGGCCGGAACTTTGGCACTTACCGCTCCGCCGGAGCAGACGGCCTATCCCTTTACATTGGGGGCGAGAAACAGGAAGCTGCACCGCGTTACCTGGAGCTGTGTTCTGGACGATGTTCATCCCTGGAGCGCGGAGGATCCGTTTCTGTATACCGTTAATCTACAGGTTCCGTTTGCAGATGGGGGCCGGGACCGGATCGAGCAGTCCGTGGGGTTCCGCACATTCGAGATGAAGAACGGCGTGATGTGCCTGAACGGTAAGCGGATCATTTTCCGGGGGATAAACCGTCACGAATTCTGTTATGAAGGTGGGCGGTGCATCACCAGGCAGGATATGTGGAAGGATGCGTTCCTGATCAAGAAGGCAAATATCAATGCCGTCCGTACCTGTCATTACCCGAACAAGAGCGAATGGTATAATATCTGTGACATCTTCGGACTGTATCTTATCGATGAGACTAATCTGGAAACGCACGGAACCTGGCAGAAGCTGGGGAAGTGTGAGCCCTCCTGGAATGTGCCGGGCTCCCTGCCGGAGTGGAAGGCAGCGGTGCTGGATCGGGCGCGCTCCATGTATGAGAGGGACAAGAATCATCCGTCGGTACTGATCTGGTCCTGCGGAAATGAATCTTATGCCGGTGATGATATCGCGGCGATGTCGGAGTTCTTTCATGCGGTGGATCCGCGGCGGCTGGTGCATTACGAGGGTTGCTTCTGGAATCCGCCGTACAGATTCATTTCCGATATGGAGAGCCGGATGTACGCAAAACCGGCGGAGATCGTAGAATATCTGGAAGGGGAGCAGGCAAAGAAAGCGGCGGATCCTTCCTACGTTACAAAGCCATTCATCAGCTGCGAGTACATGCATGCCATGGGGAATTCTCTGGGAGGCATGCAGCATTACACGGAGCTGGAGGACCGCTTTGAGGGATATCAGGGAGGGTTTATCTGGGACTATATCGACCAGGTGCTTCCCCGGCGTTTCCGGGGAGAGCCTGAGGAACTTCCGGAGGTGGCTGTGGGAGGTGACTTTGACGATCGTCCCACGGACTACGGGTTCTGTACAAACGGTATCGTTTACGGGGATCGGTATCCGTCTCCGAAGTATCAGGAGGTAAGACAGCTGTACAGTCCGATCCGGATGGATGTTTCACCGGAAACGCTGACGGTGGAGAATCGGAATCTCTTTATCGATACCTCCGGATATATGTTCACGGTTCGGACGCTTCTAAACGGAAAGGTTTTGGAGGAGAAACAACTGGCGGTTTCAGCTATGCCGGGGGAAACCGTGACGGTACCCCATGGCATGCAGATGCCGGAAGGAGGGATCGGAATCATCGAAGCAGGTGTGAGGATTTCTTCGGACAGGGGAAGTGTCGGGGATACTTATGAGATGCTCTATAAGATCTATGAGGATGTTCCTCTGTTTCACGGTCAGGAGTTTTCTTTCGCACAGTGCGTATCGGAGCAGGGAACGCTTCCGGTCTCCGGATTTGAAAAACCGGGACAGATCGTTATGGGAGACGGGTATGTCGGTGTGATCGGAGATGACTGGCAGATCCAGTTTTCCATGACGGAGGGCGGAATCACGTCCTACCGCGTGGGTGATACGGAAATGATCGACCGTGTCCCCCGGATCAGCTTCTGGCGTGCCATGACAGACAATGACTGCGGTGCAGGGTATCCGGCAGAGATGGGAATCTGGCACGCGGCAGGACATTTTATGAAGAAGGATTATTCCCGGTTCCGGATCGAACCCATAGAGGGCGGTCTGAGGCTGACCACCGTGTTCTGCGGCGGCCCTTCGGGAGAAGTGGAAGTTACGATCTGTTATACCGTGTATCCGGACGGACGGATCCTGGTGGAAGCGGACTTCCCCGGTGTGAAGGGATATCCCGAGCTGCCGGTCTTCGCCATGGATTTCTGTACGAAGGCGAAGCTAAACCGGGTAAGTTATCTTGGGCTCGGTCCATGGGAGAATTATATCGATCGGGCATGCGGAGCGAAGCTCGGATCATTCGACTTTACAGCTACCGGAAATCTGTCCTTTTATCTCAGACCACAGGAGTGCGGAAACCGCATGGGAGTAAGGAAACTCGGTGTCATGAATGAAGACGGAACGTGCGGACTGTGGTTTACCTCAGCGGATGCACCCTTTGAAATGAGTGTGCTTCCCAACAGCGCCTATGAGCTGGAGGAGGCAAACCGGATCTATGAACTGCCGCCGATCAGGCATACCTGGATCCGCATCGCCTCGCAGCAGATGGGTGTCGGCGGGGATGATTCCTGGGGAGCACCGGTACATGAGGAATACAGGATCGATTCGTCGAAACCGCAGCATCTGGCATTCTGGATCACATCGGTGAGAGATTGAGCGCGGACTGTATAAGTAGGAGGTAATTTATGAAACACATTACATTTACACCGCAGGGCGTCTGCTCGCGGCAGATCGATTTTGATCTGGATGAAGAAGGAAAACTGCACAACGTACGTTATATCGCCGGCTGCAACGGGAATCTGAAAGCGATCGGCCGCCTGGTGGAGGGAAAGGACGCAAAGGAGATCGCGGACATTCTTCGCGGAAATGACTGTCAGATGCGCGGCACCTCCTGTGCGGACCAGCTGGCTCAGGCCATCGATCAGGCGATTTAGGAGGCAGATTATGACGATCGTATTTGATGTCGGAAATGTTCTGATCGATTTCAGGTACCGTGACCATATGCGGGATCTGGGCTTCTCCGAGCAGGCAGTGGAGGAACTTTCCCGGCGGATGGTGCTGACGGAATTCTGGAAAGAAATGGATCTCGGCGTCCGGATGGAGAAGGATGCGCTGGAGAAATTTACAGCAGAAATGCCGGAGTACAAGGAAGAGATCGAAACCTTCTGGGCACATACCGAGGGACTCGTAGCGGAATATCCTTATGCGGAGCCTTTGGTGAAGGGGCTGAAGGATGCGGGGAATCCGGTATACGTGCTCTCCAACTATCCGCAGGAGACCGCCGAGCGGCACTGGCCCACCTTTCGGTTTCTGAAGCATACGGACGGGCATATCATTTCCGCGTATGAGAAGGTGGCAAAGCCGGATCCGAGGATGTACCGGCTTTTGGAATCCCGGTTTGGACTGGATCTTACGGATTGTCTCTTTATCGATGACCGTCAGGAGAATATCGACGGCGCAAAGGCTTTGGGGATGCAGGGACTGCTCTTTACGGGGTATGAACAGTTGATAACGGATCTCCGTGCGAGAGGGATACACATTTAAATACTATAAAGGAGGCAGATATGGTAAAGCACATCATCTTATGGACACTGAAGGACGAACTCTCCGCAGAGGAGAAGGAAAACGTAAAGCAGGGGATCAAGGAAGGCCTGGAAGGTCTGAAAGGTGTCGTTCCCGGGATCGTGGATATTCACGTAAATATTCATGGACTGGGCAGCTCCAATGCGGATCTGATGCTGGATTCCACATTTGAGGATGAAGCGGCGCTGAAAAATTATGCAGTACACCCGGCACATGTGGCGGTTGCAAACGGCAAAGTGCGTCCTTTCACAAAGATCCGGAGCTGTCTGGACTTTGAAATGGAGTGATCGGACCCTGTTTTGTCTCTTTTTTGCCCATATCGGCGAGATAAAGTAAACATACTGATATTTAAGTAATCTGACAAGTGATAGAGGAAGTGCACAAAAAATGGGCTGCGCACTTCCTCTTTTTGTGCGTTTTGCTGATGCTTTTCAATTTTGTTACAAAAAGAGTGTAAATAATACATGAATGTTATGAAAAACGTGATAAAGTGTTGCAAAATTGTTACGCAAATGTTATGATTTGTGTCGTGTTCTAAATCCATACAAAATTGCAAAGGAGAATTCAAGAAAAAATGAGAGTCAATAAGCTGGCGGCTCTGACGATCGGACTTGTGGCGGCGATCAGTTTTGATCACGCAGTGCGGCTCAATGCAGACGGTGCCGGTACCGAAATGACAGCTCAGGAGAAGACAGAATTGGTTTCTGTCGGTCCCTCAGTACCGACGGGAAGCATGGATGCTATGTTGAATCGGATTTCCCTGGAGCAGGTAGCAGAACCGAAGATGACAGAGACAACAAAGATCATGACGAAAGCGACCGCTGAAAGAGTGAAGGCGGAGCGCGAAGAGGAAGAAGCGAGACTCGCAGAGCAGGAAGCGGCAAGAAAGGCTGCGAATGAGGCTCTGCTGGCAACGCAGAAGACTGAGATCCGGATTGCAAAAGGAAAAGCAGCCGGAGAGAAGGCAAAGAAGGAAGCAGAGAAGGCGGCAAGGGAGAAAAGGCTGGCCGAAGATGCAACCGGAAGCACCTATAACGGTGTTACGCTTCTGTATTCTGAGCCGTATGAAGGAATCCGTGGACATATCACAAGATCCAATGGTGTGGTACACTATAATGGAAACCGTGAGACCTGGTACTCGGTGCATGAGCCGGGCCAGACGGTTACAGCCGTTTCCATCCCGGGCAAGCACGTTGCCAAGGACGGTACCATCCGGGATGCGGAAGGTTACATCTGTGTGGCTGCATGCCAGAGATACAAGAGGCTGTATACCACACTGATGACCAGTATCGGACCTGCAAAGGTATACGATACCGGATGCTCCTACGGGACGATCGATGTTTACACAACCTGGTAAAACAAAAGGAAGAGCCGCAGTCCGATGGGTCTGCGGTTTTTTTGTGAGCAAAATGTCCTATTTTCATAGGGCTTTTTGGCGCTTTTTCCATGTGGTCTGAGGGTGGACGCTCCCTTGTTTTATATGATAAAATAGAAACGTTATGGGGAGGAGCTAAGATGAGTAAGAATACAAAACGATTTGCAGCAGGGGCGGTCGGATTGATTATCGCCGGCGGGGTGCTCCTGACACCGATTCCGGAGGCTTTTTCCGGCTATGGAACGTCCCGGGTGGAAGCGGAGACGCTGACGGCAGAGTCGGCTGCTGTACAGGACGGATGGGTTACAGAAAACGGAAATACTTATTATTATTCGAACGGACAGAAGCAGTATCTGACGTACCGGCTGAAGGGCAGGCTGTACTATTTTGACCGGGATACCGGAGCCCAGCAGACCGGATGGGTCACCTACGGCGGGGCAACTTATTATTTTACACCCAACGCCACACCGGCGAACCGCTATGCGGTGACCGGCTGGCAGATCATAGACGGGAAGGCCTATGACTTTGATTCGAATTTCAAACTGCTGAAGAACCAGTGGATCGGAAATACATATGTCGGTGAGGACGGTGCGAGAGCATCGGGATTCACGAAGATCGGAGACGACTGGTATTATTTTGACCCGCAGTCAGGTGTAAAACAGACCGACTGGCTGACCGTGAATTCAAAGAAATACTATCTGGGTACGGACGGCATCATGGCCATCGGACTCACTTCCATTGACGGGAAAGAATATTTCTTCGGGCAGGACGGCTCCATGCAGACCGGGACCGTGATCTCCGGCGGCTGGCAGTATGAGATCTCCGACACTGGAGAGGTGCTTTCCAAAGAACGGATCGTGAAGCTGACCGGCTGGCAGATCATAGACGGGAAGACGTATTATTATGACGATGACGGGAATCCGACCACCGGCTGGCAGACCGTCGAGGGGAAGGAGTATTACCTGGGAACGGACGGTGTGCTCCAAACGGGCTGGCAGACCATCGGAGGTAAGGACTATTATCTCGGAACGGACGGCGCAAAACAGGTGAGCTGGCAGCAGATCTCCGGAGCCTGGTATTTTCTGGGGACCGACGGGGCGAAACGGACCGGCTGGCTGACACAGGGAGGGAAGACCTACTATCTGCTTCAGTCCACCGGCGTGATGCAGACCGGCTGGCAGAATATTGACGATGCCAGATACTATCTGGACAAGGACGGCGTGATGCAGACCGGCTGGATCGAAGTGGCAGGAAGGACCTTCTTCCTGGCCACCGATGGTAAGATGCAGACCGGCTGGCAGACCGTGGGAGAGAAGGAATACTATCTGGGTACGGACGGCGTCCGCGTTACCGGAACCGTCGAGATGGACGGCTGGATCTATACGTTTGCGGAAACCGGTGAGCTGCTGTCAAAGGAAGAGCAGACACAGCCGGAGCCAGTCTGTATCTCCGGCTGGCAGGTGATCGACGGCGCAAAGTATTATTTAGATGAGACAGGCACTCCGGTGACCGGCTGGCAGGTGATCGACGGAAAGAAGTATCATTTCAGCCTGGAAGGGAAAATGCAGACGGGCTGGAAAACGCTGTCGAAGAAGACCTACTACTTTGGCAAGAACGGGGTCGTTACCACCGGTTGGAAGCAGATCAGCAAGAAGTGGTATTACTTCAATGCAAAGGGCGTGATGCAGACCGGCTGGGCATCGATCGGCAAGAAGTGGTATTATTTCAGCGCAAAGGGCGTAATGCAGACCGGCTGGAAGACCATCGATGGCAAGACTTACTACTTCCGGGCAGCAGGAGATATGGCGGCAAATGAATGGGTGAAGGGGTACTGGCTGAACAAGGACGGCACCTGGACCTACAAGTACAAGGCTTCCTGGCATCAGAAGGGCGGCAAATGGTGGTTCGGTGACACCTCCGGCTGGTACGCGAAGAAACAGACTCTTAAGATCGACGGCAAGGATTACACCTTTGATAAAGCGGGGTATCTTGTAAATTAATATATTATAGTTGGGGATATTTTTATGAAGAAGAATACTATTACAAAGCGCATGGCATACGGCTTGCTGGGCTTGACACTGGCCGGAGGGATCCTGGCCACGCCACTGGGAAATGCGGTTTTTCAGGAGGATGCAGCATCGGTCAGCCGCGCGGAGGTACTGGACGGCTGGGTAACGGAAAACGGAAATACCTATTACTACGTAAATGGACAGATGCAGTATCTGACCTATCGTTTGAAGGGAAAACTGTACTACTTTGACCGGGATACGGGCGTGCAGCAGACCGGATGGATCGATTACGGATCACATACGTATTATTTCCTTCCGGCCTCCACTCCGGAAGGCAGATATGCATGGTACGGAAGCAGCAAGATCATCGACAATGAGGTGTATTATTTCGAGGATAACGGTTTCCTTAAGAAGAATCAGTGGATCGTGATGACCGGCATGACCACCTATGTGGGCGAGGACGGAAAGCGCGCTGCCTATTGGACGAAGATCGACGGAGCCTGGTATTATTTTGACAGACAGACCGGAAGCATGTACACCGGAACCCATACCATAGACGGAAAGTCCTATACCTTCGGATCGGACGGAAAACTGGTGGGAGATCCCCCGGCGGGACTGGAGGAAAAAGAACCTGACAAGCCGCAGACGAAGACCGGCTGGCAGAAGGAAGGCACCAAGTGGTATTACTACGACGCAAACGGAAAGAAAGTGACCGGCTGGCAGCAGATCGGCAAGAAGTGGTATTATTTTGATGCGGCCGGTGCCATGCAGACCGGCTGGCAGCAGATCGCAAAAAAATGGTACTACTTTGACGGCTCCGGTGCCATGAAGAAGGGCTGGGTACAGATTAGCAGGAAATGGTATTATTTCAACGGCGCCGGCGTGATGCAGACGGGATGGAAGACCATCGGCGGCAAGAGTTATTATTTCTGGGCAAGCGGTGTGATGGCTGCAAATGAATGGGTAAAGGGCTATAAGCTGAACGCGGACGGCACCTGGACCTATAAATATCAGGCATCCTGGCATTCCCTGAAGGGGAAATGGTGGTACGGTGATTCCAGCGGATGGTATGCAAAAAGCGAGACACTGAAGATCGACGGAAAGAAGTATACCTTTGACGCTCATGGCTATACGAAGTAAAAAATACTTGACGAACCTGCTTTGGAATGCTAATATGATTCGGTACGTGATTTCACGTCGATGATATGAATGAATGATTCCACATGCCCGGCTTTTCGAAGCTGACCGTGTCTTGGCTAAATGGGATCCATTACATACAATTATTATCAATGTTTTATGGAGGTACAAAGCTTTGGCTAACATCAAATCAGCGAAGAAGAGAATCCTGGTAACAAAGAAGAAAGAACTGCGCAACAAGTCCGCAAAGTCCAAGATCAAGACCCTCGTAAAGAAGGTTGAGGCTGCCATCGCAGAAGGTGACAAGGCAGCAGCTGAGGACGCACTGAAGGTTGCGATCTCTGAGATCAGCAAGGCTGCATCCAAGGGAATCTTCCACAAGAATACCGCAGCACGCAAGATCTCCCGTCTGACACTGGCTGTTAACAAGATCGCGTAATGAGATCTCGTTGATCGGCAGATCGTGTCCGGATACGCAGAGTTATAACAGAAATCATAAAAAAGATCGGCAGAGCCACAGTCTGCCGATCTTTTTTGATTCAGAATGGATTCAGAATAATATCTCGGAATTTGAAAGTGAAGATCAAAGTGCCAGCAGATCCAGGATCAGCCGTTCCAGCGCGTTCCGATCCGACAGCTGTCCGCTTTTGATCGCCTGGTCGGCGGCGAGACATGCATCACAGGCAGAAAGCAGTTGGTGCATGGTGTAGGCTGACGCCAGCGAAGTATATTTTCCCCGGAGGAAGGGCATGAATCCGGCCAGCTTCGCCATATTTTCCTTTGGCGTATTGTCCGAAAGCATCTGGGACACCTGCGCCAGGATCTGGTATTGCCGCGCGATGAGATACAGGATCTTCATCACCGGTTCCCGGAGATCCAGCAGATCATTATAGAGCAGAAGCGCCTTCTCCGTATTCTTTTCGGAAATGGCATCCACCATGTCAAATACTTTATCTTCAGCCAGAGTCACCGTGATCGCTTCCACGTCTTCGACCCGAATGGCATCTTTTTCCAATGTATAACTGATCAGCTTTTCCAGTTCCATTTCCAGCATGGACATGTCCGATCCGACGGCTGCCAGGATCCGGTTCGGAACACCGTTTTCGATCTTCTTTCCATTCTCGGAAAGCTTCGCTGTGATCCAGGAACGTAGCGTACCGTCATCCGGTGCATCAAAGCAGAAAGCACCCTCGGCCTTGTCAAACAGCTTAAAGAGACGTCCGCGTTTATCGACGCCCTTGGAAGTTTCCGTGGATTTGATGATATCTGGTTCCACGAAGATCACGATCCCGGTATCGGGAAGCTCTGCAAGTCCGTCCGTCAGTTCATCTACGGATTTCGTGAAGAATCCACTGCTTTCCACCAGCACCACCCGGTGCTCCGCCAGAAAGGGCATGGTGGAAAGATCACTGAGGATCGTACGGATATCCGCGGAAGTTCCCTGGTAAGAGGAGAAATTCATGGTATCGCCGTCATTTACCAGCTTCTTCAGGAGCAGATCCCTGTACTGCCTGAGAAGGTACCTCTCGGAGCCGTACAGAAGATAAAGATTCCTCACCGTCCCCTCATCCAGTTCTTTTTTCAGTTGTGCCATGCCGCGTACTTCGGCCTTTTTCTTCGGGGGCATGTGTAAGCTCCTTTTATTTGAAACGTGATCCGGATCGGGAAGATAGAAGCGTAAATCGATATGAATGCATGGTGACCCGAATTCTGTTATCACATTATACACGCACACCCTGGATTCCGCAAGGCGAGAACAGGAGAAAAAGACATTGAAGAAACGTTTATAAAATGTTAAAATATTAAGGACTGTGAAGGTCAGAAATACCAGAACCGGCAGCAGGAAAACTGCCGGATATCAGGAGGGTTACGTATGGACGAGAGACTGAACCACTGGATCAACTGGATCCTCTACGACGAGCTGATGGACGGGAAGATCAATGCCCCCAAGCATCTGCTCGGAAATCATGATTTCGGAGACGGACAGGTGATCACCTGCTATAAGCCGCATTCCTCCGGCGTATCGATCAAGACGCCGACGGGCAAGACCCTGACCCCCATGGAGAAGGTGGGAGAGGACGGATTCTACGGCATCTATTTCCCAAAGAAAAAGTTCAAGGGATCGAACTACCATTTTGTAACGGAATACTATGACGGAACCTCCGTGGATACTGCCGACTGCTACAGCTTTGACGGTCAGATCACGGATTATGATGCCTATCTTTTTGCCGAAGGCAAGAACTATGACATTTACAACAAAATGGGTGCGCACCCCATGACCATCGACGGCGTGAAGGGGACCTATTTTGCAGTCTGGGCACCGGATGCAAGACGTGTATCCGTGGTCGGTGATTTCAATATGTGGGACGGTGCGCTGAACCCCATGCAGATCCATCCGACTTCCGGTATCTACGAACTGTTCATTCCGGATGTGCTTCCCGGTGCGGTCTATAAGTTCCAGATCCTGACACGTTACGGTGAGATCCTGTACAAGGCGGATCCGTACGGCAATCAGGATCAGGTACGTCCCGATAACGCAAATATCGTTGCGGACCTTACCTACACCTGGAAGGATTCCGAGTGGATCGAGAACCGGAAGAAGATCGACCGCGTGACCCGTACGAAGCAGCCCATGTCCATATATGAGTGTCATTTGGGCTCCTGGAAAAAGAAGATCGAGGATTCCGACTTCGGTTTCTACAACTATCGCGAGCTGGCAAAGATGCTGGGAGATTACGTGACCGAGATGGGCTACACCCACATCGAGCTGATGGGTATCGCGGAATATCCTTTCGACGGTTCCTGGGGATATCAGGTAACAAACTATTACGCACCGACCTCCCGCTACGGCGCGCCCACGGATTTCATGTATTTCGTGGATGAAATGCACCGCCGCGGCATCGGGGTCATCCTGGACTGGGTACCGGCACATTTCCCGCGGGATGCCCACGGACTGGGAAGATTCGATGGTATGCCGCTGTATGAGAATGCGGATCCGCGGAAGGGCGAGCATCCGGACTGGGGAACCTATATTTTCGATTACGGCAGAAATGAAGTTATCAACTTCCTGACTTCCAATGCGTTGTTCTGGGTAGAAAAATATCACATCGACGGTCTCCGTGTGGATGCGGTAGCGTCCATGCTGTATCTGGACTACGGCAAGCGGGATGGAGAGTGGGTAGCCAACAAGTACGGTGAAAAGGAAAATCTGGAAGCCATCGCCCTGCTGCAGAACATCAACCGGGTGATGGAAGAGCGGAATCCCGGCGCATATCTGATCGCCGAGGAATCCACCGCATGGCCGGGCGTTACCGCACCGGCGGACATGAAGGGTCTGGGCTTCCTGTTCAAGTGGAACATGGGCTGGATGAACGATTTCCTGGAGTACATGAAGCTGGATCCTTACTTCCGGAAGTTCAATCACAACCGACTGACCTTTAGTCTGTCCTATACCTATTCCGAGAATTATATCCTCGTCATCTCTCATGATGAGGTGGTTCATCTGAAATGCTCCATGCTGAACAAGATGCCCGGTCTGGAGTTTGACAAGTTTGCAAACCTGCGGACGGCTTATGGTTTCATGCTCGGCCATCCGGGTAAGAAGCTGCTCTTCATGGGACAGGAATTCGCACAGCTCCGTGAGTGGTCCGAGGCACGTTCCCTTGACTGGTACCTGCTGGAGGATCCGAAGCATAAGGGCATGCAGGACTTCGTGAAGGAACTGAACCATATGTACACGAAGTACGATGCACTGTACTTCAATGATAACGACGTCATGGGCTTTGAGTGGACCAAGGTGGATGATGCCGATTCCGGTATCGTGGCATTTGTACGCCGCGGCAAGACCGCAAAGGATCAGCTCTTTTTCGTCTGCAACTTCGTGCCGGTAGAACGTAAAGGCTATCGTATCGGTGTTCCCTGCATTACTTCCTACAAGGAGATCCTGTCCTCCGACGATCCGAAATACGGCGGGCTCGGCAGGAACAATAAGAAGGCGATCAAGGCAGAAGCAGTGGAATGCGACCGCATGAAGAACTCCATTGTGATGGATGTACCGCCGCTGTCCGTGACAGTGATGAAGTTCGATTTTAAAGAATAATCCGGGCAATCCGTTTTAGACAGAAAACATCCTTGTATCCGGCAGGATACAGGGATGTTTTTTCTTGAAATCATATAGGTTTTGGGGTATACTTTCCAAGGTATGTTGGGTGAGTCTGCCCGATGTATAAGAATTTTGGTAAAGGGGTAATTGAAAATGACAACGGCACAAATCGGTATTCTGGTTGCCATCGGTGTCTACCTGGTAGGCATGCTGGTCATCGGCTTCATGGCATCCAGGAACACAAATGATGTCGGGGATTTCTATCTCGGCGGGCGCAGGCTCGGACCCTTTGTCACTGCCATGAGTGCAGAGGCATCGGACATGAGTTCCTACCTGCTGATGGGCGTTCCCGGACTCGCGTACTTCTCAGGTATTGCAGATGCAGGCTGGACGGTTTTCGGACTGGCAGTCGGAACGTATCTGAACTGGCTCTTCACGGCGAAGCGTCTTCGCAATTATTCCGAGAAGGTGAATGCAATCACCATTCCGGAATATTTCAAGAAACGTTTCCGCGACAGCAGCAATGTTACATTGCTGGTCGGCGCTATCGCCATCATTGTATTCTTTGTTCCTTACACCGCATCCGGTTTTTCCGCCTGCGGCAAGCTGTTCATGAACCTGTTTGATGTGAAATATGAAGTGGCTATGGTGATCTCCGCCATCGTCATCATTGCATACACCACCACCGGTGGTTTCCTGGCAGCATCCCGAACCGACTTTGTTCAGTCCATCGTCATGACCGTCGCACTGTTCATCGTACTCGGTTATGGTATCTACCATGCCGGCGGTTTCGGAGCGGTAGTTGATAATGCAAATAAGCTGGCCGGTTATCTGGATCTTTCCGCAACGCATAACAACGTGACCGGAGGAGCAGATGCTTACGGCATCTTCAATAAGATCACCATGTTCTGCTGGGGACTCGGTTACTTCGGTATGCCCCACATTCTGCTCAGATTCATGGCGGCAAAGGATGCAAAGCAGCTGAAGCTGTCCCGCCGTGTGGCTTCTGTATGGGTTGTCATTTCACTGGCGGTTGCCATCTTCCTTGGTATCGTAGGCCGTGCCATGACCGAGACCGGTGCGCTGGATTCCCTTATCGAGGATCCTACCAGTGCATCCAAGGCAGAGACACTGATCGTCGTCCTGGCAAGACACATTGCAGAAAATGGTTTCGGTTATGCCCTGATCGGCGGTCTGATCATTGCAGGTATCCTGGCATCCACCATGTCCACGGCAGACTCTCAGCTCATTGCAGCATCCAGTGCTGTATCTGAGAACATTTTCCGTGACACCTTCAAGATCAAGATGAGCGAGAAGGCTTCCATGCTGACGGCTCGTCTGACACTGATCGTGGTTGCGGTTCTGGGTGTGATCATCGCATGGAATCCGGACAGCTCCGTCTTCAATATCGTGTCCTTCGCATGGGCCGGTTTCGGTGCCGTGTTCGGACCGGTCATGCTGTTCTCACTGTTCTGGAAGCGCACCAATACGGCAGGAGCCATCGCCGGTATGATCTCCGGTGGTGCCATGGTATTTATCTGGAAATATCTGGTCCGCCCCATGGGAGGCGCCTGGGATCTGTATGAGCTTGCACCGGCCTTCCTGGTATCCGCGATCTTTATCGTGGTATTCAGTCTGGTGACCAAGGCTCCGTCAGAGGAGATTCAGGCAGAGTTTGACGAGGTAAAAGCTCTGTAAGCTTTGACAATATGAAAAAGAGATGGCACTACGGTCATGTTTCGTGTAAAATATGACTGTAGTGCTTTCTTTTTATGCCTGACAAAAGAAACGGAAGATTGTCAGGGTGAGTGTTTTAGCAGCACATTGCACACGTAGTGTGCGTGCTGCGAATCATCAGCTGGGGCAAAATACCTTTTGACCCCAGCATCATAATATAGAGGGAGTGAAAGAGAGAATCCGATCATGGCACGAAAACTCATGCTTCAGGGCACAATGTCAAATGTGGGGAAAACCCTTCTTACCGCCGGTCTATGCCGGATCCTTCGGCAGGACGGGTATGTTGTCATGCCCTTCAAAGCACAGAATATGTCCCTCAATTCCTGCATCACCGCAGACGGGAGTGAGATCTCCCGCGCCCAGGTCCTTCAGGCGGAAGCGGCCGGAGCAGAACCTACGGCAGATATGAATCCGCTGCTCCTGAAGCCCACCGGCCTTACCGGTTCTCAGGTGATCCTGCAGGGGCATGTGCTGGAGAATATGACTGCTGCGGATTTCTATCGACGAAAAGCTGAGTTCCTTCCTTCGATACTGGAATCCTTCCGACGTTTGGAAAAACAGGCGGACATCCTTTTGATTGAAGGCGCGGGAAGTCCGGTGGAGTTGAATCTCAGGAAGGATGATTTGGTGAATATGGGCTTTGCCGAGCAGGTGGATGCACCGGTGCTGCTGATCGGAGATATCGATCCCGGTGGGGTATTTGCGCAGCTGCTGGGAACGCTGGAACTGCTTGCCGAAGAGGAACGTGCACGGGTGAAGGGGCTCATCGTAAATAAATTCCGTGGGGACCGCGCCTTATTCGAGGACGGTGTCCGAATCCTGGAGGAACGCTCCGGGCTTCCGGTGGTGGGGGTGGTTCCGTATATGGACCTGGCACTGTCGGATGAAGACAGTATGTCGGAGCGGCTGCGAGGGCGGAGTCGGCTGAGTGGATCGAATGCAAAGGAGCAGGAAACTTATGGATTTGAGACGCAGAGCGAAGGGAGCGCTGTTTTTGACATCGCGGTGATCCGATATCCCAGGATTTCCAACTTCACTGACTTCGATGTCTTTGATGCGTGGCCGGATATGTCCATACGCTATGTGACGCATCCCGCGGAACTGGGAAATCCTGATCTTCTGATCCTGCCGGGCTCCAAGAATACCATGGCAGATTTGACGTGGATGCGTGAAACCGGTATGGACCGGGCAGTCCTGGCCTATGCAAAGCATGGACCGGTTTTCGGGATCTGCGGTGGGTATCAGATGCTGGGAGAGACCATTGACGATCCCTGGAATGTGGAACAGGGTGGGATTATCGAGGGCCTTAGATTGCTGGAAACGGATACCGTTTTGGAAACTGACAAAACCCAGGGAAGACGGGAGGGTGTCATCGATGATTCCCTGTATGGGGCCTTGAGATGCCTCAGAGGGTGCCGCGTCTCAGGATATGAGATCCACATGGGCCGGACAGTGCTTGTGATCTCTTCGGATGTGGCAAAGAGTCTTCAAGGCACGGTTCTTTATGAGGAACACAGTATCTATGGCACGTATCTGCATGGCTTCTTTGACGCACCGGAGGTGATCCCGGCGCTCAGGCGGTCGCTGGCAATCGGGCGGGGAATAACGCTTCCTGAGCCGGAAGCTGTGGATTTTGCGGCGTTTAAGGAGAGGGAGTATGACCGGCTGGCGGAGGTGCTTCGAAGCAGTCTGGATATGAAGAAGATATACGAGATCCTGGATGTCTGATCTACGGAGCGCCTTGGGCGCAGTATGGAATAGGTGTCAAGTAGGGATAATGGGGGGATACGGGATGACAACGATCCGGAGAAGAAGGCTCTGGTGGTGATCGACATGCAGAATGATTACCTGTGGGAACTGCGCAGGCCCAAGTTCAACTATGACACGGAGCAGCTGGTGAGTGCTGTGAATGAGGCCATCGCTTCCTATCGGGAGCAGGGATATGATATCATTTATGTGGCGCATATTCTTCCGGATCTTCCTACAAACAGGAAACTCATCGGCTTCTCCATTCAGGGAACCGCAGGTGCGGAGCTGTATGGGAAACTGGATATCGTATCCGGGCTTTATTTTGAGAAACATTTCTCCGACACTTATACATCCAAAGACTTCCGGCAGCATATGGAGCAGCAGAAGTATTCCGAGGTGGTGCTCTGTGGTCTGGATGAATGCGGCTGCGTAGGCGCAACGGCCAAGGGAGCCGTAAAGACCGGAGCCAGAGTCTATATGCCGGAGAACTGTATCGGACGGCGCTTCCCGGAGAAGAAGGTGCAGAAAATGCGGAATGATCTGAAGGCGTTGGGGGTAGTTTATATTTGATGGACCGGATGGGATCAAGGGAATCAATGAGATCAATGGGATCTATGGAACCCATGCTGAAAACCTGGCGGGGGATCCGTCTGATCCTGGGTGGCGCAGCCTCCGGAAAATCGGAATATGCGGAGAAGCTGGCGCTGGAAGGTCCGAATGCAAGGATTTATCTGGCAACCATGCAGCGAAGTGCCTCGGCGGAGGCGAGGATCCGGAAGCATGTGGAGCGAAGACGGGATATGGGATTTATCACTGTGGAGGATCCCGTACTGGATCTGTCACGCTGGGAAGGCTCTGCGGCGGGAGTGATCCTGCTGGAGGATCTGCCGAATCTTCTGGCAAACCGGATGTTTGCAGACGGAGGAACGACATCCTCTGCGGATAGTGATACGAAAGACAGTGATACGATAGTTTCTGCGTCCATGCCGGATCCGGGGAGCGGAAACTCACAGGATATCGTTCTCAGACTCGAAGAGGATATAGCTCGGCTGGCCGGACATACGGAGCAGCTGATCATCGTGTCCGGGAATCTCTTTGAGGATTGTGAGGCATACGACGATGCCACAATGCAGTATTTGAAATGTTTGGGCGAGCTGCACCGCAGACTGGCGGTGCGGGCAGAGCGTGTAACGGAGGTAGTCTGTGGGATTCCGGTCGATCATTAAATCCATAGGAAATGCATTTTCCACCTATTCGCGGATCCCGATCCCACAGGGGAAGAATGCAAACTGGAACCCGGAGGATATGCGGTATACGCTGGGCTTTTTTCCGTGGGTGGGTATCCTGCTGGGAGCTCTGGAATATATTACGTTTCGTTTTCTGCCGGTTCCTGCGGTCGCAAAGGCGCTGGTGATGGCGGTGCTTCCGCTGATCATTACCGGTGGGATCCATGTGGATGGATTCATGGATACGGCGGATGCGTTTCATTCCTACGGGGATCGGGAGAAGAAACTGAAGATCCTGTCCGATCCGCACATCGGAGCCTTTGCGGTGATCCGCATGCTGATCCTGGCGGGACTGTATCTGGCTGGACTTGTGGTCATCACTCAGGGAACGGGAAGCAACGGTATATTGCAAATCTATATCGGTGCAGCGGCAGATGTGCAGCTGCAGCGGGAGATCGGTTTCGTCTTTGCAGGGACATTTATCCTCAGCAGAGTTGCATCGGGGATCCTGGTCCTTACGCAGCCGTCAGCGAAGAAAGACGGAATGGTAGCGGATCTGAAATCCGGTGTGGATGGATCCAGCACCGGGGGAAAAGCACAGTACATGAAGGGGAATATGATCCTCCTCGTGGGAATGGGGCTGTTGGTCGGGATCGCAGGTTTGATCATTTCGCCGCTCATGATGACCATGGCGCTTCTGGCCATGGTCTTTACCACCGGCTGGTTTTTGTTTGGGAGAATACGTCCTCTCGGAGGGATCACCGGAGATCTGGCGGGGTGGTACCTTTCCGTCAGTGAATGTGCCATGCTCCTCGCTATCGCGGCAGAGTGCTGTGCTTACAGGATCTGAACCGGAAAATGTCAGGTTATAGAATATGCGATGGGAGCATTGCTGAGCACCGGCCTTTGTATTAAGGGGATTGGTCTCCGGAAGGATAAAACAACCAGGCTGTACCGCAGCGTTCATGATCGCCTGATGAATGAGGGCGTGATGTGCATCGGCTATATCGCGTCTATGAATCTGGTGAAGAAGGAGTCTCACCCGGTGGCGGAAGCATTCCTGATCGTGGCGGATCAACGGTATGTCAATCAGGACAAGAATTACTACAATTACACCGTGGTATACATGGATCCGGATCATAATGAGAAAACGACGGAGACCTACCTTGTTGCAAACCCGAAGGAGTCTTACGTGGGAAAAAGGTGTACGGTTTATGTGAGTGAAGGTAAGGCGATCGTGGATGCCATCGAAAGATAGGATTGTATAGATGAGACTGTGAGAAAGGGATCATGGGATGATATTTTTTGTCGGAGGAAAGGCACAGGGAAAGCAGGCGGCTGTGCGTGCAAAATACGGAGCGGAGTGCGACGTGTGGATGTATCCGGAAAAACTGCTCCGGGAAAGGCTTCGGAGCAAAAGGGCAGATCAGTTTCAGGAGATCCCGGCAATTGTGGAAGAGATCATGGATATGATCCGTGCGTCGGAGGAGCCGGACCGGCCGCTGGTGGTTGTGTCTGAGCTTGTGGGCTGCGGCGTGATCCCGACAGATCCGATGCAGGAAATGTACCGCGAGACAGTGGGGCGTCTGCAGGTGAAACTTGCCGAGCGGGCAACGGAAGTCTGGCGCGTTACCTGCGGTATAATGGAGCGTCTGAAATAATCGAGGAGGTTTAAATTATGAAGATTCGACCGAAAAAAGCGATGCTGATCGGACTGGCATCTTCTGTTCTTTTCAGTACAGCCGGCTGTGTGAGAAACGGTGAGACGGATACGGAGGAACCGAAGACAGCGACTACGGAGAATAATATTCCGGCAGGGGTTTACGGACCGCCGGAAGTATTTACGGAGACACCGACAGTGGAGGATAACGAGCTTCCGGATGTTTATGGCCCACCTGAGGCATTTACGGAGGCACCTGCCGTAGATGATAATGAAGTGCCGACGGTCTACGGTCCTCCGGAAGCATTTACGGAGGCAATGACAGTAGAAGATAATGAACTTCCGGATGTCTACGGTCCGCCGGAGGATTTTTAAAAATGACGAAGAGAGAGATCAAACTTGCCAATTTAAATACGCTGGCGGATCATCAGGAACAGCTCTGCAGGAAACCACAGCTGCGGCAGCTATTCTTTGAGCTGACATTACGCTGCAATGAAGCCTGTTTTCACTGTGGCAGCAGCTGCGCGTCCAATCGCCCCGACGGGCTTCCTCTGGCGAAACTGAAAGAGATCCTGGATGAAGTGAAGGAGAATTTCGGAACGGGCGTAAGGATCGCACTGACCGGAGGAGAACCGTTACTGTATCCGGATTTCTTTGCATTCACGGAATACATTCATGAACAGGGCTTTCGCTGGGGGATGACCAGCAATGCCACGCTGATCACGAAGGAGGTTGCAAAGCATCTTCGGGATACGGGAATGACCGGAATATCCGTCAGCATCGACGGACGCAGGGAAACCCATGACCGTTACCGGAACTATCCGGGCGGATATGATCTGGCGATGGAAGGACTGCAGAACCTGATCGAAGTCAGCGGGCAGGACGAGCCCGCCGACAAGCCGGGGATCGACGCCATCATGGTGACCACCGTTGTAAATCACGAGAATATCCGTGAGATCCCTGCACTCTTCGATATCTTCGATCACATGGATATCAACGAATGGCGGCTTACCGGAATCGAACCCATCGGTCGGGCGCTGAATTTCCCGGACATGCTTCTCACACCGGAGGATAACCGCTGGCTGATGGAATATATCAAAGAGAAGCGGAGACAGAAACTTCCGGTGGAATACTCCTGCTGCCATTTCCTGGGACTGGATTATGAGGCGGAGGTCCGGGACTGGTATTTCCTTTGCAATGCCGGGATCTATGTTGCTTCGATCATGGAGAACGGGGATGTGGGCGCCTGTCTGGATGTCCCGCGGAACGATGTGTCTGTCCAGGGAAATGTTCTGAATGATTCTTTTACACGGATCTGGAATGAGGAGTTCGCGTTCTATCGCACACCCCTTTCCGAACGAAATGAGAAGTGTAAAGAATGTCCGGAGAAACGCTTCTGCCGCGGAGGCTCCTATCACAGCTGGAACTTTGAGAAGGAAAAGCCGAGAGTCTGTTTCAAGGATGTATTGTTCTAGGAGAGGCTTACATGGGGATCGATTATGCTTCCTGAATGGTTAAAATATCATATCATCGCACTGGGGATCGGCGTCCTGCTGGATCTTCTGGTCGGCGATCCGGAGTGGCTGCCGCATCCGATCCGCTGGATGGGGAGTCTGATCGCAGATCTGGAAGAAAAATGGAACAAGTCCGCTTTGTCCGCGGAGGAACGGCGGAGGCGGGGAAAACGGATGGTGAGTACGGTTCTGATCCTGACGGTGATGTACAGCGGTGCGGCAGTATTTCCGGCGTACTATATCCATCCGTGGATCGGCGTGGCAGTGGAGGCCGTTCTGTCTGCGTATATGCTGGCGGCACGTTCCCTGGCAAAGGAAAGCAGCAATGTGGCAAAGGCACTGGAGACGGAGGGACTGGAAGCCGGACGGATGGCGGTGGCCCGGATCGTGGGACGTGAAACGGCCCGCCTGGACAAGCCGGGGGTGATCCGTGCAGCGGTGGAGACGGTGGCGGAAAATGCCTCCGACGGTGTGATCGCTCCGTTTTTTTATCTGCTGATCGGCGGACCGGTCCTGGGATGTGCATATAAGGCTGTAAATACCATGGATTCTATGGTAGGTTATAAGAGTGAGCGGTATATCGATTTCGGACGGGCAGCGGCAAGGCTGGACGATGTGCTGAACTACATTCCGGCAAGGCTGACAGGCGGGCTGCTGACACTGGCGGCGGTATTTCTGCCGGGCTGCAGTGCAGGAGATTCCGTAAGGATCCGCCGAAGAGATGCAAAGAAGAGTACCAGTCTGAACTCCGGCGTTCCCGAAGCCACCGTGGCAGGCGCGCTGGGTGTGGAACTGCTGGGCGATGCATATTACCATGGAGAACTGGTGCATAAGCCGAAGATCGGAGATCTAAGGCGCGAGATCTGCACGGAAGATATCGGAAGGACCAACCGGATGATGTTTCTTGCGGAAGGATTGCTGATCATACTGGTGGGGTTGCTCACAGTGATCGCGGTGATTGCCATAGGTGCGGTGGTGTCCTGAATGTGGGAGACATGAACATGCCCTGCGACAAAACCGGCATGAAATCGATATAACAAGCATGAAAATGATAGAGTTTTATAAAATCATCCGTTATTATGAACGGGAAGAAGAGGGATAGAATTTTTCCGAAAGGGTAGGGAGAAAGCATGAAAAAACGTCATTTATCTAAGGCATTGATCCTGACTGCGGCGCTGGGTATGGTGATGACCGGCTGCGGAAAGGACGAGCAAAGCACCAGCGGACAGGCGACGGAAGCTGACACACAGGCAACTACCGTGGAAATGCTGACAGAGAATCTGGAAGTTCCTACGGACGGACCGAAGGAGGTAGATACGGAAATGCCAACAGAGATCGTAACAGAAGAGCCGGGTGTGGAACCGGCACAGACGGTGATCACCGGTGTACCGGAAGGTTACACCCTGGTCTGGGAGGACAACTTTGACGGGACCGAGCTGAATGAGGCAGACTGGAATTATGAAGAGCATGAGGTTGGCTGGGTCAACCATGAGCTGCAGGAGTACATCCCCAGTTCGGAATATGCTTACGTTGAGGACGGCAACCTGGTCATCAAACCGGTGAAGGAAGTAAATGCAGACGGCAGTGTGCATTACATCTCCGGCCGTGTGAATACCCAGAACAAGCATGACATCAAGTACGGATGGATCGAAGCACGTCTGAAGGTGCCGCAGGGCAAGGGCTTCCTGCCGGCATTCTGGATGATGCCGAAGGATGAGGACTATTACGGTCAGTGGCCGAAGTGCGGCGAGATCGATATCATGGAAGTGCTGGGCAACAACATCGGCACCAACTACGGAACTCTCCATTTCGGAGAACCCCATAAGCAGCAGCAGGGCAGCATCACCCTTCCCGAAGGGGATTTTGCAAATGAATATCATACCTACGCCATCGAATGGAATCCGGGCGTGATCCGCTGGTATGTGGACGGCGTTCAGTATTATGAGACCAGCGACTGGTTCTCTGCACTGGACGGGGAAGAGCGGGCATATCCGGCACCCTTCAACCAGCCGTTCCATGTGATCCTGAACGTTGCAGTCGGCGGCGACTGGCCGGGCGATCCGGATCCGGACCTGGTATTCGATGAGAAGACCTGCATGTATGTGGATTATGTCCGCATGTATCGTAAGAGAAATTACAACGAAAATGTAACCAAGCCGGTTCGTGAGATGGTTTGGAAGGAAGCGGATGCTACCGGTAACTTTGTAACTAACGGTGACTTTGCGGAAGCAGAGGATCTGACGGATGATACAAACTGGAAGTTCCTGGAGCTGAACGATGGTAAGGGTTCTGCAGAGATCAAGGACGGCGAGATCATCATCAAGACCGATAACTTCGGTACGGAAGAATACTCCATCCAGCTGGTACAGCCAGGCATGCCGATGATGCAGGGCAAGAGATACAAGTTCTCCTTCGAAGCATATGCGGATGAAGAACGCCAGATGAAGCCGGCCGTAACCGCACCGCTGGCAGACTGGATCCGGTACTTCCCGGATACGCCGGTGAAGCTGACCAAGGACTGGCAGACCTTTGAGTTCGAGTTTGAAATGAAGGACAAGGACGACGACAGCGGACGTGTAGAGTTCAACATGGGCAACCAGGGAAGTACGGCTACAATCCATATCAGGAATGTAAGACTTGAAGAAGTACAGTAAGTACGGATGCATGTCTCTTCAATCTGTCCATTCGACGAGGCACTATATGGGAATGGCCACGCAATTTGCGCGGGCAGTGAGCCATGCGGACGTGCTTGCACGTCCATATGGCGAGCGCCGCGACATCGCGCGAAGCGCGAACGCGAGTCGGTCCGAGAAAAGCATCTGTGGCCAGGCCATAGTGCCGAGGACAATTTGCGCGGGCAGTGTGTGAAGTATAGAATGATTTGAGAAAAAATGACAAGTATGGTACTATAGATGCATGATTGAATTACGGATGATCGGAGGATACATCGATGAGAGAATTTGCAGGCTATCAGCATGGAATCGATCTGGGCGGCTGGCTCTCCCAGTGTGACCATTCGCAGGAACGCTATGACACCTTTATCACCAAGGACGATCTGGCGGTTGTGAAGTCCTGGGGACTGGATCATGTCCGCGTACCGGTAGACTATAATTTGGTGGAAGATGCTGAGGGAAACTACAAGGAGGAAGGCTTTGAACGTCTTGAGACGGTGATCGGCTGGTGCAGAGAGTACGGTCTCAATATGATCCTGGATCTGCACAAGACCTTCGGCTTCTCCTTTGACAGCGGGGAGCACGAGTTCGGGTTCTTTGAAAATGAATCCTATCAGGAGCGTTTCTACCGCTTGTGGGAGCAGTTCGCGAAGCGCTTTGGAAAGTACAGTGATCATCTGGCATTTGAGCTTCTGAATGAAGTGACGGAGAAGAGATTCAGTGACGAGTGGAATCGGATCTCCACGGTCTGCATCGGGAAGATCCGCGCCTATGCACCGGACATCTGGATCCTGCTGGGCGGATATTACAACAACAGCATCGAGTCCCTTCCGGATCTGGCCATGCCGGTGGATGACAGGATCGTTTACAACTTCCACTGCTATGAACCGCTGGTGTTCACACATCAGGGCGCTCATTGGGTGGATGGAATGAATACGGAGTTCCGTATGCCGTTTGATTGCACATACGGACAGTATCTCGAGTATTCCATGAAGTATCTGGACTGCTATCGCGATCTGGAAGAGACCGCGTTCTCCGGATTCGATAAGGAGCAGATGGTCGGACCCCGTTATTTTGAGAAAATGGTGGAGAATGCGGTTCGTGTTGCCGAAGAACGAAATGTTCCGCTGTATTGCGGCGAGTATGGAGTGATCGACCGGATCACGCCGGAGGATGCACTGCGTTGGTACAAGATGATCACGGCCTGCTACGATAAGTTCGGCATCGGCCGCGCTGCATGGACTTATCGCGAGATGGACTTCGGCATCGTGGATGCACGCATGGACAGTGTTCGGGACGAGCTGGTGAAGCTGCTGTAAGCAGATAGAAAGCCGGAATAAAAGATAACGGAAAAGGAAACGTTTTCGGTGGATTCTCATTGAAAACGATTCTTTTTTTTTGTTGTGTTTACCGCTGAAAAAAGATATAATTTTATTATCTATTGCCTTAAATACGGCGGAAACTGAGGAGCGATCATGGCGCACGGAGGAGACCGGTACAGGAACCGGGTGGAATATGATTTTTCGATAAATGTGAATCCGCTCGGGATGCCCGAGGTTCTCCGTAAGGCGCTGATGTGTGGGATCGAAAATGCGGGATTCTATCCGGATCCCCGGCAGGAGGCTGTGCGTCAGGCGGCGGCGCTCTTTTACGGAGAACGGGCGAGGACGGAGCTCTCACCGGAGTGGGTGATTCCGGGAAACGGGGCCTCGGAGCTCATTACAGCGGTGATGCAGGTTCTGCGGCCGAAGAATGTGCTTCTGCCTGTGCCGTGCTTTACAGGATATTCCCATGCTGCGTATGGGATCACTTTCACCGATAAGGCAGAGAAAATAATGATACGGGAGTATCAGACACAGGAGAAACGTGGGTTTCAGCCATTCTCTGATTTTCTTGCCGAATTCATGGATCATACCTCAAAGGAGACAGATCTGCTGATCCTTGCGAATCCCTGCAATCCCGGAGGGATGATGATGGATTATCAGGTGCTGCGGGCGATCCTGAAGGCAGCGGCATGGCGCCATATCCCGGTGCTTCTGGATGAATGCTTCTTCGAATTTACCGTGAGGAAAGAGGAAAGCGGTCTGAGGCTCCAGGAGGAATATTCGAATCTACTGGTGCTTCGTGCATTTACAAAGATCTTTGCCATGCCGGGTGTGCGTCTGGGCTGTCTCTTCTGCCGGGATGAGGAGCTGGGTGAAAGGATCCGCAGGGCGCTTCCGGAATGGAACCTGTCTTCTTTTGCGGAAGCGGTAATGATTTCGGCCGGAAAGCAAAGGCGCAGGTTATATGGGTTTCTGGATAAAACGGTACGGGAAACTGCGAGCCTCAGAGAAAGTATGTTACGGCGGATCGAAGGGATCTCGGCAGACAGGAACCGGAAGATAACCACATTTCCGTCGGTTTCAAACTTCCTTCTTACAACCGGTTGGGGGATGCCGGGAAAAACTCTGGCAGGCGAACTTCTGAAACGGGGAATCCTTGTTCGGTGCTGCGGAGACATGTCTCCGCTGAACGATGACTATATCCGTCTGGCGGTTCGTCCGGAGGAAGAGCAGGATAAGCTTTTTGAAGCTTTGTATGCATGCCTGAAGCAGGAGATAAAATAAAAAGGAACGCCGCAGAATGACATCAAAACCGATATCAAATGAGAGGATTGAACAGAATAAAACGGACCATATGGAAATGATCCTGCGCCCGGAAGAGATCGAAGCGGAGAGCTTTCGGATCATAGCGGCGGAGCTGTCGGATATGGGCATCACCCTGCCGGCGGAGACGGATCCGGTGATCCGGCGGGTGATCCATACAACGGCGGATTTTTCCTACGCGGAGACCATGCGGTTTTCCGAAAATGCGGTGGAGGTCCTGCGGGAACTTCTTCGAAACGGCGCGCGGATCGTTACGGATACACAGATGGCGCTGTCCGGCATCAATAAACGGAAGCTGGCAGATCTTGGCGGAGAGGTGCATTGCTTCATGTCGGATCCGGAAGTGGCAGCCGAGGCAAAAAAGAGGGGCACAACACGGGCGGCAGTAAGTATGGAGCGTGCGGCAGCGTTTCCGCAGCCGGTCATTTTCGTGATCGGAAATGCACCCACGGCGCTGCTCCGGCTTCGGGACATGATCGAATCCGGAGAATACCGGCCTGCATTTATCATCGGTGTTCCGGTGGGATTCGTGAATGTGGAATATGCCAAGGAATGTATCATGGAACTGGGGAACGCGAAGACCGTTCCTTACATCGTGAACGCAGGGCGAAAGGGTGGCAGCAACGTGGCCGCGGCGATCGTGAATGCCGTGATGTATATGGTATGAGCAGGAACCATGCGAAATTGATAAAAGAAAACTGATTAATAAAAAAATGAAGCTGTATCTCAATAAAAAATCAATAAAGAAACTGAGTTTATCTCTTGTTCTGGCGGTCTGCCTGGTATGCCTATGCATCATTGCCCCTGCGTCAGAAGGCGGGGAGGACGCAGCGCACGCTACCACCGTGCAGGAAGTCCGTTCCATGGATGATTTCAAAACAAAGCTGGCGGATCAGATCTACCGCCGGGAGGTGCTGGAATACTATACGGTAAAGGATAAATCTCTGGGGAAGCAGATCGTTCATACCGATCTGTCCGGATTTCAGGCACACGTCAATCCGTCGGAGCCGCTGAAGAGTGGCTGTTATCTTTGCTACTATCTGAAAACGGTTTATTATGAGTATTCCGGGACACAGCTGAAGGTGATGGTGGTTTTTCCGTATGATAAAACGGAAATGGACAGCCACTTCGAGAAGATGGATCGTCTGGCTGAGGAACTAAAGGGCGAAACCGACTATGACACCGTGAAAAACGTGCATGATTATCTCGTTAAGAACTTTGAGTATGATTACAGCACTTCCATGGTGAACCACACGGACATTGACGGTTTCCGGGACGGACGGATGGTCTGCTCCGGTTACGGGCTTGCAACCTATTATCTGCTGAACAAGGTTGGTATCAAAACAGAGATCGTTACCGGAGGCTCCGGAACTCCGCCGAGCAACACATCGGATCATATGTGGAACATGGTCTGTCTGGATGGAAAATGGTACAACCTGGATGTAACCTGGGATGACGCAGGTGGGGAGAATGTCAAGTATACCTATTTTCTGAAAAGTGATGCAGACTTTCCGGGACATAAGAGGCTGGGGGAGTATGATACGTCCTATTACAACAGTCTGGTTTCAAAGGAATCCTATCCCATGCCGACGGAATTTAACAAAAATTGGCTGATCCTCGGAGGTGCAGCTCTCCTTCTTCTGATCGTGTTCATATGGAGCAGGAAGAAGAGGGCGGACGATCCGTCAAGGTATCGCGGCTATGTGGTCGGAGAAGACGGAAATCCTATTGGTGGGAGCGCCGGAGCCGGTTTTGAATATGATCCGGCAACCGGGAAGCCGGCACCTCAGTTTCCGGGGGGATTCGATACCGGACGGCAACCCGGAGATGGCTTCGGACGGGATATGAACGGAAATGGCGGCCGGTATGCGGGATCATATGACATGCATCGTCAGACCTGGGATGCTGACGAACGTCAGCGGAGACAGGACGTAGGCCGGGGGTCTCCCTGGGATGTGACTCGAAAGAATGACGAATCGGGGGAAAATGGTTTTATCTAGAAAGCGTTTCATTAAATGATTACAGAGGAACTGTTTCGAAACCTGTAAAAGATAATAAGATCGTGCAACTCAGAGACGGAATAATATGGAGATGGTGAGGCATGCGGACAGGGTTTACCACGGGCAGCTGTGCAGCGGCCGCCGCGAAGGCTGCCGCCTGGATGCTTCTGACCGATCAGAAGAAAGAGAAGATAAAGGTCATGACACCGGCAGGAATCCCCTACGAGGCAAAGCTTCTGGACCTGGAGATCACCAAGCGGTCGGTGTCCTGCAGTGTGCGGAAGGATGGTGGGGATGACCCGGATGTGACCACGGGTCTGCATATCACTGCACGGGTGGAACGCATCGGCGACAATCGGAGCGTGGGAGAAGACACGTGTGATGATCGTAAGCCCGGCAACGGGGAAATGGATGCAGGAAACAGTCATGATCGGAATGGCAAAGGGAAGACGGCAGCTTCTCGTGTCATTATCCATGGCGGTGAAGGGGTCGGAACGGTAACACAACCGGGCCTGGATCAGCCGGTGGGAGAGGCGGCGATCAATCATGTTCCACGGGAAATGATCATTCGTGAGGTAACGGAGGTCATGGATATCCTGGATGAGCCGGGACCGCTTTCCGTTACGATCTCCGTTCCCGGCGGAGAGGAGATCGCAAAAAAGACATTTAATCCCAGACTTGGGATCGTCGGTGGGATCTCCATCATCGGTACCAGCGGGATCGTGGAACCGATGAGTGAAAAGGCTCTGACGGATACCATCCGTCTGGAACTCAGGCAGCGCTTCCGGCAGGGACAGAGGATCGCGGTGGCGACTCCGGGCAATTACGGAATGGATATGCTTCGGAATGCCTATGATTATGATCTGGACCGTGCAGTGAAATGCAGCAACTTCATTGGCGATACAATCGATATGGCATCGGAAGAAGGCTATGACCGGATGGTGCTCCTCGGACATATGGGGAAACTGGTGAAATGTGCCGGCGGTGCAATGAATACACATTCCAGGTACGGCGACCGGCGCATGGAGCTGCTGGCAAAGGCGGCGGAGCGGGTCATGGCGGAGAAAGCCAGGGCAGGAAAAGATCCTGGCACGAGCGTGACCGGAGAGAGCGATATAGATGACAAGGTTATCGAGCGGATCCGAGGCTGCGTTTCCACGGAAGCGGCTCTGGCCCTTCTGACAGAGGAACAGGCGAAAGAGGTATCGCGGGTGATCCTGGATCTCGCGTTGGATCATTTACGGAAGAAGGCAGACGGGCGCATCGCCATCGAGATGATCATTTATACAAATGTGCAGGGGATCCTTGCAGAGAGTGAACACGCAGTAATGTGGCTTGCGGAAAGCGGCGATTTCAACGGGTATGAATGAAGATCTCACGGAACGCATAAGAGCGAAGCGAACAGGAGGGTATATGGTACATTTTGTGGGGGCGGGTCCCGGAGCCGTGGATCTGATCACGGTTCGTGGGCAGAAATTGTTATCGGAAGCAGATGTAGTGATCTATGCCGGTTCGCTGGTGAATCCGGAGTTACTCACTTACTGTAAGCCGGACGCACAACTTCATAACAGTGCGGAAATGGATCTTCCGGAGATTCTGGATGTGATGAAGCAGGCAGCCGGAGAAGGAAAGTCGATTGTTCGTCTTCACACCGGTGAACCCAGCCTTTACGGCGCAGTTCGGGAGCAGATGGATGGTCTGGACCGCCTGGGAATCTCTTATGACAGCTGCCCCGGTGTAACGGCAGCTTTCGGCGCGGCGGCGCAGCTGAATATGGAATTTACCCTGCCCGGCGTCTCCCAGTCCCTGATCCTGACGCGGCTGGAAGGGCGTACTTCGGTGCCGGCTTATGAATCCATGGAGAGCCTTGCGGCTCATCAGTGTTCCATGGCGATCTATCTTTCCGCCGGCATGCTGCCGGAACTGGCCAGGAAGCTGATCATCGGCGGACGCTCCGGAGATACACCGGTGGCGGTGATCTATAAGGCAACCTGGCCGGATGAGAAGAGAGTGCATACAACCATTTCCAGAATGGCTGAGGAAGCAGCGAAGGCAGGAATCGACCGGACGGCGGTGGTGCTGGTGGGAGATGCGGTGATCGGAAGCAGGTACGAGAATTCCAAACTGTATGACCCTTCGTTTGAAACCGGCTACCGCAAGGCGCGGATAGAATAAAAATGCAGTATGAAATAACAGGAGTTCAATATGACAAAACAGGACGTAGAAAAAATCTATTTTGACATGGATGGGGTGCTGGCGGATTTTGACCGGGGTGTCCGGGAATTCTGTCACATGGAACCCACGCCGCAGAACGAGGGATGGAAGCCGGGCATGGACGATCCCATGTGGGCGGAAGCACGAAAGGTGCCGCATTACTATGACCGGCTGGAACTGATGCCCGGTGCAAAAGAAATGTTTGATCGTGTGTATGAGACCTATGGTGACCGCTGCGAGATCCTGACGGGGATCCCGAAACCGAAGCGCGGCATGGAAGGGGCGGCGGAGGATAAAGTGACCTGGGTACGCAGACTGCTTTCAAAAGATGTGGTCGTTCACACGGTATATCGTGAAGAGAAACCGCAGTATTGCTCCGGAAAAAACTGCATTCTGATCGATGATCTGAAGGCAAATATCGCATCCTGGGAGGAGATCGGCGGAACGGGCATCGTTCACGTGTCCTCGGAGGATACGATCCGTACACTGGAGGAGATGGGACTTCTGTAAGATGATGACAGGGTCAATATATGATTGGCATGGGTGAATGATATGCTCAGGATCATAACATTCACTTCGCAGGGTTGCCTTCCTGCAAAACGCATTGCAGACAGGATCCCGGCGAGGTTATATCGGAAATTTCATACACCCGGCAAAACGGAAATGTGTCCGGAGAATTTTGAACCGGTGAAGACGCCCCTGGCTGACTGGGCGGCGGATGGGTTTGCCGCCGGAGATCCGCTTCTTTTTATCGGTGCGGCAGGGATCGCGGTACGTGCGATCGCAGGATGTATCCGTGATAAGCTGACGGATGTTCCGGTGCTGGTGCTGGACATGCAGGGAACCTACGTGATCCCGATCCTGTCGGGTCATTACGGCGGTGCCAATGCCCTGGCAAGGCGGATCGCAGAGCTGACCGGCGCTGTGGCAGTCATCACCACGGCAACGGATCAGGTGGGTGCATTTGCGGCGGATCTTTTCGCAAAAGAGCATAACATGCGAATCCGGAATCCAAAGGCACTTCCCGGACTTTCCGGAAAAGCTATTTCAGGAGAGAGCATCCGTATCGCATGTCCGGAGCACCTGCGTGTGGTCTGTGGAACACCGGCGGGTGTCTGCATCGTTTCTCCGGAAGATGCGGCAGATATCCGGATCACTGCATTTCCGCTGACAAAGGAGGAGCTGGAGAGTACGGAGACGCTCTATCTGACGCCGCAATGTATCTATGCAGGGATCGGCTGTAAAAAGAACGTTCCGGCTGAGCAGATGGAAGCCTTTGTCAGGTCCATGTGTGAATCGTCGGGGATCGATCCGGAAGCTCTGGCGGGGATCGCAAGTATAGATGTGAAGAAGGAAGAGCCGGCGATCCTCGCGCTGGCTGAAACACTGGGGATTCCTTTCGTTACGTATAGTGCAGAAGAGTTACAGGCGGTACCGGGACATTTTCCGGAGTCGCCGTTTGTGGAGAAACAGGTAGGAGTGGGAGAGGTTTCCGGCAGAGCCGCCGCAAGGCTGGCAGGAGAAGGATACCGGATGCTTCTTCCGAAAGTATCCCGATGGGGGATCACGCTGTCGCTTGCGGTAGCCGCAGCGATTGATAAAACGGGGGAGACGGATGAAGAGAAGGAAGATCGCATTACTTGTAGCGCAGGCAGATGAAGAGTATCAGAGCGATTTCGTGCATGGGGCTTTGGAGAGGGCATTTGCGGAGGATGTGGATGTATATGTATTCTCCATGTTTATCAAATACCAGAGCACAAGAGCCCGGGAAGACGGAGACTCCAACATCTTCAGTCTGGTGAATTATTCGGAGTTCGATGGGGTGATCGTGCTTTCGGACATGATCCAGACACCGGGGGTGGAACCGGAGATCCAGGAGAAGATCCATGCATGTTACTCCGGACCGGTTGTTTGCGTGGATACGGAAAGCAAATACTTCACCACGTTCTGGACGGACGGCTATCAGGCGGTGTATGACACGGTCAGTCACATGATCGAGAAACATGGCATGAAAGAGATCGCATACCTTACCGGACGTCAGAACCATGTGCATTCCATCCGGAGGCTGGAAGCGTATCGGGCCGCCATGAAGGATCATGGTCTGGAGGTAAATGAAGACTGGGTGTTCTACGGTGATTTCTGGTATTACAGCGGGGTTGCATGTGCCGAGAGTCTGCTTCGTGACAGAGAACACATGCCGCAGGCTGTGGTATGTGCAAATGATCCCATGGCCATCGGAGTCGGGATCGGTCTGGAAAATGCAGGTATAAAGATCCCTGATGATCTCGCTGTCGTGGGCTATGGTACCTCCGAGGAAGGACGTAAGAGTCCCTGCCCGATCACGTCCCCCTGGGTTCCGGGTGGATACTACGGAGCCTTTGCAGTGGAAACTGTGCTTCGGGAATTAAATGGTGAGAAGCCGATCCTGCCGGAGCCTGAGACAAGTTTCTTTATCGGTGAAAGCTGTGGCTGCACGATGGCACGGGAAGAATCCGTTATCGCAAGAAGGCAGATCTGGGAAACCGGGAATTCTGTCGGAGGCTTCCAGTCTTTGCATGATTATCTGATGGAGGATCTCCTGCTGGCCGAAAATCTGGAGGATTTCTTCCGGACCGTCTATGATTATGTGTATTTCCTGGAGGGAGTACGCAGGCTGGATATCTATCTGGATGAGCAGTGGCTGAATCCGGACCGTCTGGCCCGCGACCTCTTCCTTTCCGAAGGGTATCCGGAACGAATGCTCCATGTGATGTCCTATGATCTGGATCATTCCGAACAGGCAGCGGCAAGGACCGGAAAAATGATCGACACGGCAGTGATGCTGGAGGATGCGGAATCAGAACGCCCCATGGCACATTTCTTTGTCCCTATCTTTAATGAGCGGAAAGCCTTTGGTTATGCCGTGTTTGATTACGGCGGAGAACCGACGGTTTTCACTACCGTAACCCGGTTCTGGATGTATGCGGTTTCCCGAGGCCTGGAGATCCTGCGCCGTACCATTGTCCTGAAGAATTACAGTCAGCTGCTGACACCGGATAAGGAACTGAACTATCCCACTTTTATCGATGACCGGTTCCAGCCGAAGGAGGAGGAACTGACGGACGAGGAGCAGAGAGAACGGAAAGAAGTGCAGCGGATCCTGGACAAGAATCTGTTTACATATCATTTCCAGCCCATCGTCAGTGTAAAGGACGGGGAGATCTATTCCTATGAGGCGCTGATGCGCTCCGGATCGGCCTGGAAGGTTCCGCCGCTCCAGATCATCCGCCATTCCAGCGGACTCGGCCGGCTTCAGGATGTTGAGAAGGCCACATTCCTGAATGTGCTGGGTCTCGTGGAAACGAAAAGCGATGAATTCAAAGACAGGAAGATCTTTGTAAACAGTATTCCGGGGATCAAACTGAAACGTGAAGATCAGATGCGGGTGGATCATCTGCTTCGGGAGCATGCGCAGCAGATCGTTGTGGAACTGACGGAGCAGGCGGAGTTAGAGGACGAGACGCTGGAGAATCTGAAGACCCATCTTATGGAACTCGGAAGTGGCATCGCCGTCGATGATTACGGAACGGGCTACTCCAATATCAGCAATCTTCTTCGGTACATGCCGAATGTAGTAAAGATCGACAAGTCCCTTCTGACAGAGATCCAGAGCAGTTCGCAGAAGCAGCATTTTGTAAGAAACATCATCGAATTCTGCCATGACAACAATATCCTCGCGCTGGCAGAAGGTGTGGAGACCAGGGAGGAGCTGCAGGCTGTGATCCGTCTTGGGGCGGATCTGATCCAGGGCTTCTATCTGGCGCGTCCTACCGCGGAGATACAGCAGTCCATCGATACCAACATGAAGATGGAAATCTGCAGGTTCTATCGCGAGCATCTGGACGGGCTCGCGGATCAGGTTTATCGCGCGGGGAAAACGGCCCGCGTGACCATCAACAACCTGATCAAGGAAGCGAAGACCACAATCCTGATCGGAGAGAAGGATTCCACCTGCCGCGATATCACCATTGCGGGAAATCCGAACGTGGGCTCCAATATTCATATCGAGATCCTGGAAGGATATTCCGGAGCCGTGACCATGGAGAATGTCATCCTGTCGAACCAGAAGCAGCGTCCATGTATCCGGATTGCCGAAAATGCGAATCTGACGCTTCGTCTGGTGGGTGAAAACCGGCTGGAGGGCGGAGGGATCCTGGTGCCGGAGAGTTCGTCCCTGACCGTCGAAGGAGACGGAAATCTGAAGATCGAACTGGATGGCACGGAGGTCTTCGGCATCGGAAATGAATCCGGCAAGACCCACGGTCCGCTGATGTTTTATCAGGACGGAGAGATCATCATTGAAGCTTCCGGAAAGACCATGTACGGGATCGGTTCCGGCCTGGGCGGACGGATCGAGATCAACAAGGGCAAGTATACCTTCAGCATGAGCGGAAGCGAGGGCGTGGGCATCGGATCCATGCACGGACGGGAAGAACTTCTGATCCATGACTGTGATCTCTATATGGATTATGCGTTCCGCGAGGGTGTCTGCATCGGAAGTACATACGGCTCCATGCAGCTGGAGGCAATGAGCTCCATGTTCCGGTTCAACTGCAGCGGAACCAGACTTGCGGTGATCGGAACGCTGGCAGGAGAGTTTGCGGATTTAAAGCTTCATGATCTGTCCATGCATATCAATCTTCGCTCGGATCGGACGACCGCTTTCGGAAGCCTGAAGGGTGCGTCAAGGATCGACATCGTATCTGCTGCGATCCGTTACAAAGGGGCAGGTATCGAAGCATGGCTCTTCGGAGGAGAAAGCGAGAGTACCACGATCCATGTGGACGGAGTGGATATGAAGGCCCGGATGGATATGAAGGAAGGCCATGTTACGAACGCACCGAGAAAGCAGGTCAACATTACCCGAAGCATTACAGATGTCATTATCAACGATGAGGAAATGGAGCTTACATGATCATCAGTCGGTTATAGCTAACTGCTGAACCGGATATCATGAGATGGAGCATATTGTACTATGGGATCGGAGCGTAAAAAAATATTATACGTTGTTGGCATCGGTCCCGGAAAGACTTCCGGTATGACGGGTGAGGCTCTGGCGGCTCTCCGGGAAAGTGATGTGATCGCAGGATATCCGGTGTATCTGGAACTGCTTCCGGAAGAGATCCGCGGAAAAGAACAGATTGCAACCGGCATGACCCGGGAGATGGAACGGTGCCGTCTGGCGCTTCAGGCGGCTGCTGCAGGCAGAACGGTTTCTCTGGTCTGCAGTGGGGATGCAGGGGTCTACGGCATGGCCGGCCCCGTGCTGTCTCTGGCCGGAGAGTATCCGGAGGTGGAGATCTCCGTGATCCCCGGAGTTACGGCAGCAACCGCAGGTGCATCGGTTCTGGGCGCGCCGCTGATGCATGATTTCGCAGTGATCAGCATGAGTGACCGTCTGACCCCCTTTGAGGTGATCGAAAAGAGGCTTCGTCTGGCTGCGGAATCGGATTTTGTGATCGTTCTTTACAATCCGGAATCCAGAGGACGCGCAGGGTATCTGAAAAAGGCCTGTGATATCCTGTTGGAAAAGCTTCCGCCGGATCGGGCGGCGGGCTATGTCCGACAGATCGGACGGGAGGGTGAGACCGCATGGGTCGGACACCTGAGTGAACTGCGGGAACAGGCAGTGGATATGTTCACCACGGTCTATATCGGAAACAGTACGACATACATATCGGGAGCGCGGATGGTAACGGAGCGGGGATATGTATCACATGCGAAGCAATAATTCACGGAGCGCTTCAGGCGCGAAGTATGGAACAGAGAGAACAGTATGAAACAGGTTTTTTTATTTGCGGGAACAACAGAAGGAAGACGCCTGGCGCGGCGTCTGGGGGCGGCAGGCATCGGGACGGCAGTCTCGGTGGCAACGGAATATGGTGTACTTGTGCTGGAGGAAGCGGGACTTGGTGAATCCGTCTCCGTGCTGCACGGACGCATGAACACGGAGAAAATGGTAAGCGCCATCCGGGAGCAATCTCCGAAGATCGTGGTGGATGCCACGCATCCCTATGCGCTGGAGGCTTCGGAAAATATCCGAGCCGCCGCAGAGCAGGCAGGGGTTCCGTACCTTCGACTGAAGAGGAAGACGAAGGACTCACCGGATCGGAAAGTGTTCCGTTTTTCAGAGGTAGATCAGGTGATCACGGCATTGCAGCGAACCAGCGGAAACATTCTTCTTACTACAGGTGTCAATTCTCTGGCACAGTTTGCAGAGGCAGAGGGGCTTCGGGAGCGCCTGTTCGTTCGTGTCCTTCCGGGAGAAGAAAGCCTGTCCAAATGTGAGGAGGCGGGTATCCGCGGACGCCAGATCATCGCCATGCAGGGACCGTTCTCACAGGAAATGAACCGCGCTTTGATCCATTCCTATGATATCCGCCATCTGGTGACCAAGCAGAGCGGGAAGAGCGGCGGTTTTGCAGAGAAGGTATTTGCAGCTCAGGAGACGGAGACGGCGGTTTACATCGTCGGCGCTCCGGAAGAGGAAGGACTCCCTTATGCGGAGGTTCTGGACCGGCTGGGAGAACTGCTGGAGGTGGATCTGAGGGATACGGTAACGATCACCGTTTCCCTGGTCGGAGTAGGTCCCGGAAACCGGGATTACATGACAGAGAAGGCAAAACGAAGCATCCGGGAGGCGGATGTGCTGTTTGGCGCACAGCGCCTGATCGAACCTTATCAGAATGAGAAAAAAGCATATCCCTATTATCGCGGGGACGATATTCTCCCGCGGCTGGAAAACCTGCTGCAGGAGGCACGGCAGGGGGATCCGCATGTCCGTGTGGCGGTACTGCTGTCCGGGGATTCCGGTTTTTACAGCGGGGCATCCGGACTGATCTTCTACCTGACGAACTGGCGCCGCCGCATGCAGCTTTCCGATACGGGAAAATTTGAGATGCAGATCCATACGGTAGCCGGCATTTCCGCGGTGGCATTTCTGGCATCGCGTCTGCAGGATCACTGGGATACGGCCTATGTGGCCAGCCTGCATGGGAGTGATGAGGAAGCCTGGAAAGAGGTGCTGCGACATCTGACCTATGAGAAGCGTTCCTATCTTCTGACTTCGGGTCGCGAGGATGTGGAGCGGCTCCGGGCATGGATCCGGGAGACGGAGTCACCGGAAAACTACTCACTTTATGCAGGTTATCAGCTGTCCTATCCGGAGGAGATCATCTTTGCCGAGGAGGGAGAACGTCCGGGGATCGGTGCGGAGGATGCTAAGCGGATTCCGTTCCCGGACATTCTTCCGGAGGGACTGTATACGGTAATGATCCGGAATAATGAACCGGAGGTACCGCCGGAGAAGCGGGAGAGACAGGCGCTGGCAGGACTTCCGAATGATGCGTATCTGCAGGAGAAAGGGGTTCCCATCACCAAAGAAGAGATCCGGACCATCGCTCTCGGAAAACTTCGGATCAAGGAGCCCGCAGTCATTTATGATATCGGAAGCGGAAGCGGCAGCTTTGCCACGGAACTGGGACGGATCCTGGTGAATTCGGAGATCTATGCCATCGAGAAGGAACCCCAGCGTGCGGAGCTGGTGCGCAGGAATCTGCGGCATCTTTCTGCGGATCATGTGACGGTCGTGGAAGGGGAAGCACCGGAAGCGTTCCGTAATCTGCCGGCACCGACCCATGTGATCATCGGCGGTTCGGACGGGAATCTTTTTGCGATCCTGTCGGAGCTTTTTAAGAAATCCGTGAATGCGAGGGTGGTGATCCCCGCAGTGACATTGGAGACCAAGACGGAACTGACCATGCTTCTGAACGGGACCTTTACCACGGAATACACGATCCGGGATGCGGAGTATGTGGAAGTGAATATCTCCCGGAACCGGAAACTGGGACGTTACCAGTCCCTTGCGGCGGAGAATCCGGTGGCGATCCTGTCCTTCCAGTTTGGAAGGAGGCCCGGAGCATAGATGGACATCTGCGAAGCAGATGTCCAGGTGTGGAGTCATACGACGTAGCCGCGAAGGCGGCGGAGGCGGATGACGGAACCCTTTGCCGGAACCCTTTGATCGGAACCCTTTGATCGGAGCTATGTAATGAATACCATGACATATGGAGCAGGATATGAAAAGGCCGGGAATCATGATCGCTGCACCGGGCAGCGGCAGCGGAAAAACTACATTTACGACGGGACTTCTGGCTGCGCTGAGTGCAAGAGGCGAAACGGTCTATGCATATAAATGCGGACCGGACTATATCGATCCCATGTATCATATGGCGGCGCTTCGGGAAGGACAAAAGCAGCAGGCCGGGTGGAATCAGAAACCGGTCAGCCGCAATCTGGACACGTTTTTTACGGATGACCAAACGACCCGACGTCTCTATCTGGAAGATCCTGATGACGGGTATCATATCGTGGAAGGCGTCATGGGACTTTACGACGGTGTGGCAGGTACGGAGGAGCAGGGTTCTTCCTATGATCTGGCACGTGCACTGGGTCTGCCGATCATACTGGTAGTAAATGCCAGAGGGCAGGGGCGGTCTCTGGCAGCGCTTCTGGCGGGTTTTCAGAAATTTGACGTTCATCATCTGATCCGGGGCGTGGTTCTGAATCAGACATCGAAGGAGATGTATCTTCGTCTGGCACCATTGATCGAATCGGAGACCGGCCTTGCCTGTCTTGGATTTCTTCCGAAGGATTCACGGCTGGAAGCACCGAGCAGACATTTAGGACTTCTGGCACCGGGGGAACTTCCGGAGGCGTATATCCGCGCAGCAAGGGAAACTGTGGAGCAGCAGCTTGACTGGGAACGATTTTTCCGGATCGCAAGTGCGGCAGAGCGGCCAAACGGAGAAATGAAAGCTGATCCCAACGATCGATCAGATGATAAACCGAAAAATCAAACATATGATAAGTCGTCCGTCCGTCTGGCGGTAGCGCGGGACGCTGCATTTTCCTTCTGCTATGCGGACAATCTGCGGATGCTGGAACGGGCCGGTGCGGAGCTCGTGTTCTTTTCTCTGCTGGCGGATGCTCATCTGCCGGAGCGGATCGACGGACTGCTTCTGTCCGGGGGATATCCGGAACTCTATGCGGAGCAGCTGTCGGAAAACAGCGGAATGCTTCGAGATATCCGAGACGCGGTGAGAAGCGGTCTGCCCACGGTGGCGGAATGCGGAGGATTTCTGTACCTCCAGCAGGAACTGCAGGGGAGCGACGGGCAGATGCACCCGATGGTGGGAGTACTTCCCGGCATGGCAAGCAATCAGGGACGGCCGGTTCGGTTCGGATACGCCATGATCCGTGAAAAAAGCCCGACATTTCTGCCGGAAGGAACCATCTGCCGCGGGCATGAATTTCACTATTATGACAGTACCGAAAACGGGAGTTCCTGCCTGGTGGAGAAACCCGTGACCGGCAGAAGCTGGGAGGCTGTATTTACGACAGAGACATTGTGGGCAGGCTTCCCGCATGTATATTACCCGGCGTGTCCGGAATTTGTGGAATCGTTCATTTCCAGAATGAAGAGATACTCACAATCTATGGAGGAATACGCCTCAGTGCGAAGTATGGAATAATAAATATGAGCAAAGAGAATTCAAAACATCATAGGTTTTTTGAACATACGGAATGCGAGTATTATCCCTGTCATGCCGGCATCGAACATATCAACTGTCTGTTCTGTTACTGTCCGATGTATCATCTGGAGAATTGTCCGGGAAATCCGGAGTGGCGGGAGAAGGACGGAAGACGTGTGAAAAGCTGTGTAAACTGCACATTTCCGCACAGAGCCGAGAATTATGACGCGTTGATGCAGATCCTGAAATCAACCGCTCAGGAAAATGCATCGGATTGCGTTTCGCACCAAACAGGCGTATAATGAGAGCCGATTTACAACACTATTTTGTGGTCTCATGGGATCACGGAAGGGAACAGGCCGATGCACCGGGTTCGGTACACGGCAGAGAGAGGTATGAATATTCTGATCGCAGGCTGCGGCCAGGTGGGAAAGTCTCTGGCTCAGCAATTAAATGAAGAGGGTCATGAGGTCACTGTCATGGACGTGGATGAGCGTGCCGTGAAGTCTGTGACCAATGCCAGCGACGTGATCGGATACCGGGGAGACTGCACCAGTCTGGCGGCGCAGATCGAAGCCGGGATCAAGGATATGAACCTTCTGATCGCGGCGACCAACCAGGATGAGAAGAACATGCTGGCCTGCCTGATCGCGCGGAAAGCGGCGAAGATCAATACCATCGCCCGGGTGCGGGATCCGCAGTATCTGGAGGAGATGAATTTTCTGAAAGATGAATTGGGACTCTCCATGGCCATTAACCCCGAGCAGGTTGCCGCATCGGATCTGGCACGTCTGATCCAGATTCCCTCGGCGCTGGAGGTGGACACCTTTGCCAAGGGAAAAGTCAGTCTGATCCGCCTGGTGATCCCGAAGGGGTCTGTGCTGGACGGCCTGCAGCTGAAAGACTTTGCATCCAAGGTCGGGACGGCAGCCCTGATCTGCGTGGTGGAGCGTGGAAATGAGGTTGTGATCCCCGGCGGTAATTTCCGGCTGGCAGCCGGAGATTCCATATCCGTAACCCTGTCGCTGGAAAATCTGACCGCGTTCCTGACCAAGGTCGGGATCACGGCAAGACGGATCAGAAATGTCCTGATCGCCGGTGGCGGAACCATAGCATATTATCTGGCAAAACGTCTGCTGGAAATGAAGATCTCGGTCAAGATCATTGAAATAGACAAGAAGCGCTGTGATGAACTTGCATCCGCACTGCCGAAGGCCATGGTGATCCATGGAGATGCCACGGACAAGACGCTTCTGATGGAGGAGTCCATCGAGGACATGGATGCGGTCTGCGCCCTGATGGAGCATGACGAGGCAAATATCCTGCTGTCCCTTTTTGTAGATAAGGTCTGTGATGCAAAACGGATGATCAAGATCCACCGGAATTCCTTCGAGGAAATGGTGGCAGAACTTCCTGTGGGAACCATCATTTCCACAAAGAAGATCACGGCGGAATACATCACCCGGTTTGTCCGTTCCAAGCAGAACAGTGTGGGGAGCGGGAGCGATGTGGAAGCGTTGTACCGTCTGATGGACGGGCGCGTGGAAGCAATGGAGTTTAACGTGGGTGAGGATGCAAAGGTGACCTGGGGAACTCTGAAGGATCTGAAGATCAGAAAAAATACCCTGATCTGCTGTATCAACCGCAATGGGCGTATCATCCGTCCCGGTGGAAATGATAAGATCGAGGAAAAGGACAGCGTGGTAGTGGTCACTACGCAGCGTGGACTGCACTCGATCGATGACATTCTGGAGTAGCTATGAACTATGGTAAGATCGTGCATATATTGGGAAGCCTTCTGCAGGTAGAGGGCTTTCTTTTGGCGCTTCCGCTTTTGGTGGCGCTTTTATATGGCGAAAAATGCTGGATGCATCTGGCCATCGTCATGGTGGGAGCTATCGTGATCGGAACCCTGATCCGCATGAAGAAGGTGAAGAGAACGCAGATCCATGCAAAAGAAGGATTTGTGATCACGGCCCTCAGCTGGCTGCTGCTCAGTCTGGTAGGTGCGCTTCCTTTCTGGATCAGCGGAGAGATCCCGGACTTCACGGATGCTTATTTTGAATCCGCTTCCGGTTTTACCACTACCGGTGCAAGTATCCTGACGGATATCGAGGCCATGTCCCATGGCCTTTTGTTCTGGCGGAGCCTGACCCACTGGATCGGCGGTATGGGCGTGCTGGTATTCATCCTGGCAGTCCTTCCGTCCAATGCGGATGACATGAACATCATGAAGGCGGAGAGCCCGGGCCCTTCGGTGGAGAAAATGCTTCCGAAGGTACGCCAGACCGCCATGGTTCTTTATTCCATCTATCTGGGACTTACGGTACTGAATATCCTGCTGCTGATGATCTTCGGCATGCCGATCTTCGATTCCTTCTGCCTCGCCTTCGGGGCAGCCGGTACGGGAGGTTTTGGCGTCCGGAACGACAGCATCGCCAGCTATTCGCCTGCCTGTCAGATCATCCTTACAATCTTCATGTTCCTCTTCGGTGTGAATTTCAAACTGTATTTCCTGATCATTTTCCGAAAGTTCAAGGATGTTCTGAAAAGTGAAGAGGTTCTGGTCTACACGATCATCTATGTGGTCTCTGTAGGATTTGTGACCTTCGGAATTCTGTCCGATGTGGGGAATTTCGGCACAGCGCTCCGGGACGGGGCGTTCCAGGTGGCTTCGGTCATGACCACCACCGGCTATGCGACGGCGGACTTCAATCTTTGGGGCTCCATGCCGAAAGCCATCATGGTCATGGTCATGTTCATCGGAGCCTGCGCCGGCAGTACCGGCGGCGGTATGAAGGTCTCACGGTGGATCCTCTGGTTTAAGCAGCTGAAATGTGAACTGTCGCATTTCCTGCATCCGCGAAGCGTGAAGAAGATCCGTCTGGAAGGAAAGACGGTAGACGGGGAGACGCTTCGTACAACAAATGTGTATCTGATGGCATACGTTCTTGTTTTCGGAGTATCGTTGCTGCTGATCAGCTTTGATGGTTTTGACCTGGAATCTACGTTCACTGCCGTGGCGGCGACCCAGAACAATATCGGTCCCGGTCTCGGAGTGGTAGGTCCCACGGGAGGGTATTCGGCGTTCAGTATCCTGTCCAAATGGGTGATGATCTTCGATATGATCGCAGGAAGACTGGAACTCTTCCCGATGCTGATCCTGTTTGCACCGTCGACCTGGAAACGGAGATAGAGAGCTTGGGTAGAGGGCTTGGATAGAGAGCTTGGATAGAGGGCTTGGATAGAGAGCTTGGATAGAGAGCTTGGATAGAGAGCTTGGATAGAGAGCTTGGATAGAGAGCTTGGATAGGAAAAATCAGGTAGGTAAACATTTTGGATCGTACAATTCAAATACGATACAAATACAAAAAGAGCAACCGGACCGGTTGCTCTTTTTGTGCTATGCAATTTATAATGCTTTCAGTCCGCCGACGGATATGATGCCGTCCAGTTTGGCACCAGACTTGCAGAACGGGCAGTCATTGGACGGGAAGGAATCATAGCCTTCGATGTCTTTCTTGTGGAAGACGGAATGGATCGGATAGCCGTAGATCTCATCGGTTGCGGTGAAGATCGAAGAGATACCTTCGATAGTCCCGCTGTAGTAGGTGATGCACTCGATGGCTTTCTCAACGGTATGACCGGTGGAAGCCGTTGCCAGAAGCAGCAGGACGTGCTTTCCCTTGACCATGGGGACCACATTATCTGTGAAGGTCAGCTGACCCATGGCATTCTGCTCCGGAGTGATAACGTAGATGGAACCGTGGGCATTCATACACATAACGCCGGAATTCGTCAGCTCGTCTGCCAGGTACGCACCGATCACATCGGTACCGTCCATACAGATGATCACGTCCACCACCGTGGTAGCCATATACTCGGAGCTGATGGATTTTGCCACGGCTTTTGCCTCGCTGCTGCGGGCTTTCAGTGTGGTCAGATCGATGAAGGCGTTGATGTGGGACTGTGTTGTCGCAAAATGTCCCGGTGTTACATTTAACTTGATCAGATTATTGTAAGGTGAATTGATCCTGTAGGTATTCGGCATGGTAACCTCCTTTTCTTTCGGATGTATGGATCCGGTGTTCCCCCTTTGATATGTTGCCGGGTGACTGATCACCAAAGCTGATTATATCATTTTTTCGCTGATCAATCAATACAGGGCAATGGTCATCCTGCCCCTTATTTTTTCCCGCTTTTTCTATCAGGGGGCGATTGATTTCGGTCTGATAATCGGTTACAATAGGTGATGGAACATCGAACAAATGTTTACCTTAATCAAATTAACCTTAATCAAATTAACCTTATTCATAACAAGAGGTTTTCGGGCATGAAAGCAGATGTAAGGATCCTGACCGGTTCGGCCGGTTCGGGAAAGTCAAAAAAGATCTATGAGGAGCTGGTGGACCTGGCGGCAGCACATCCGGAGCAGCGGTTTTATCTGATCGTTCCGGAGCAGGCCGGAAGCAGTATGGAGCAGCGGATCCTGGCAGTGAACCGGGAACGTACAGGGCGGGCCGGCTTTTTTAATATCGACATTATCGGATTTACCAGGCTGGCGTACCGGATCTTTGAAGAGCAGGGACGTTCCATGCGTCAGGTGCTGGAGGATTACGGGAAAACGATCCTTCTGCGCTCTGTGGTAGGGAAGGTTCGCAGTGAACTGGAACTTTACAGCGGCAGTGTGGACAGGCAGGGGTTTATTGATGAACTGAAATCCCTGTTTTCTGAATTCCTGATGTTTGATATCACGCCCGAGGAACTGGAGAAGGCGATGGATGCTCTTCCGGAATCAAGTCTTCATCTGCAACGGAAGCTAAGGGATGTGCTGACGATATACCGCGCATTTCGGGAGGACTCTGCATTTCTGGAACAGTATATGGTGGCAGAGGAGCTTCCGGCCTATCTGGCAAGATTGCTTATGGAGATCGGTGATGTCCGGGCCGTGGACGGTTGCACCTTTTATTTTGATGGATTTACGGGATATACGGCAGCCCAGAGAAAGGTGCTGGAATGCCTGATCTGCCGGGCAAAGGCTATGACCTTTACCGTCACGCTGGATCCGGAGGATACCGGGAATCCCATGTTTGAGCAGAGTACGGAAATGCTGGAGCAGCTTATAAAGATGGCACCCGCAGCAGAGCTTCGCACGCAGCCCGAGCCGCCGGCAGATACCAAAATCCGGTTCCTGACAAAGCATGTATTCCGGTTCCCGGTACATGAGTATGTCGGTGATCCGGAGAAGAAAACAGGTTGTTCAGATAATACTTCAGATAATACTTCAGACGGTAATGGATCCGAGGAGATCTCTGTCTGGCGGACGGTAAACTCCGTGGAGGAGCTTCGTGTGGTAGCGGAGGATATCCGGGACCGGGTCAGAAGAGGGCAGCAGGAGGGACAGGAGACGTTTCGGTATCGGGACGCGGCGATCCTGACGGCGGACCCCGATGGGATCGGTGGTTATGTGGATATGGTCATGCGGGAATACGGACTTCCCTATTTTACGGACCGGACGAGGACCTTTGTGAACAATCCGATCATCGATGCCCAGCTTTTCGTTTTGGAAATGCTGGACCGGGACTTTACCTATGAGAGTGTATTTGCTTTTCTGAAGACCGGGGTACTGGACCGGGCGGTGCAGGAACTCGGACTGGAGCCGGGATGTGTGGAATGGCTGGAAAACTTCGTGATCGCTCACGGGATCCGGGGAAAGAAACTGTGGCAGAAACCGGTGCGGCATTTTGCGGGGAAAGCAGATCAGGATCGGTCAGAAACCGAGGAAAACCAGCTGGAGCAGATGGAAGAACTTCGGAGCCTTCTGCTTTCGGTTCTGGCGCCGGTGCTCAGTTATTCAGGCGGAAAGCAGTATCCGGTCAGTCGCATGATCCAGGGGCTTTCAGCACTTGCGGAGGATCCACGGCTGGGATTTGCGGAGCGCGGAAAACAGGCAGAGGAAGATCTGACGGAAATGGGATATCCCGCGGAGGCAAGAGCCTATCCGGGCATTTATGAGAAGTATATGGAGGTCCTCGAAAAAACGCAGGCGATCCTTGGGGAGCGGAAAATGACGCTGCATGAGCTCCGGGAGACGCTTCTCATCGGTGTCCGGGAGATACGGATCGGTGTGATCCCTCCGACACTGGACAGTGTCCTGATCGGAGATCTGGTGCGTACAAGGATCGGAGCGGTGAAGGTGCTCTATCTGATCGGTTTCAACGAGGGGATCCTGCCGAGACCGAAGAGCTCCGGCGGACTGCTCTCAGACCGGGATCGAAGCCGGCTGGAGGAGGCACTGGAGAGTGCAGAAAGTGGTTCCGGATCGAATGAATCGAATGAATCGAATGAATCGAATGAATCGAATGAATCGAATGAATCGAATGAATCGAATGAATCGGCTCGGAGCGGCCCGGACGCACCGGCGCCGGATACAGGAAAGAAAAGCGGTAAGCATCTTGCCCCGGATGAGACAAAAAAACGTTTCCAGGAACAGTTTGCCCTGTATCTGGCCTTCAGCAAGCCGACGCATCAGCTGGTCATAACCTATGCCGAAAAGAGTAAGTCCGCGCAGGAGATGGAAAAATCATTTTTGCTGGGGCGGATCGAACGCCTCTTCCCGAATCTGCAGGAGGAACGTCGGATCCGGAAAAAGATCTCGGGAAATGTGATCCCCGATCGGCTGGAGTATATGCGGATGCTGCAGCTGACGGAGGAGCAGACGGAGAAGCAGACGCAGACAGAGAAGGAGATGCAGGCAGAGGAGACGATCCTTCTTCGTGCCCTGGAAGAGGTATTCCCGGAGATCCCGAAGACACAGGAACGTGACCGACAGGGGGCTGAGTCTCTTCCGCCGGAACTGATGAAGCAGCTGAAGATCCGGGTTTCCGTATCCCAGCTGGAAAAATATGCGAACTGCCCGTATGCGTATTTCCTGCGATATATCCTGAAGCTGGCACCGAGACGGACACATCTTATGCAGGAACTGGATGTGGGGGAAATTCTGCATAAAACAATGGAGCTGGTATTCCGACAGGTGAAAACGGATCATAGGAATGACTGGAAAAACCTGCCGGCGGATACGTTGACAAAGGTGGTCCGGCAGGCAGTCGGAGATGCAATCCGGGAGAAGAAACCCGAGCTTTTGGAGGCGGAGGAACAAGGCGGAAAAACCGGGGCGACGCTGGCTCAGATCGAGGAACTGGCGGAGATCACCGCAGATGTTCTGAAAACGCAGCTGTCCGACAGTAAAATGCTTCCGAATGTAATGGAGGGCAGTTTCTCGGCGGAGTTTGAAGCGACAGGTCCCGGAGGCGCACCCGAAACCATACGGATCAACGGCGTCATTGACCGGATGGATACCTGGAATTCTCCGGAGGACGGGACCGCATTTCTGCGAATACTGGATTACAAGACCGGAGACAAGAAACTGGACCTTCGGGATCTTCGTGACGGAAGAAATCTTCAGCTGACGGTGTATCTGCGGATTTTGACGGAGATCCTGCGGCAGAAGATGAAAGCCGCTTCGGTGATCCCCGCGGGAATGTATTACTACCATGTGGACAGCCCGGTCCTTACGAAACTCGGCTCGGGGTTCACCGATGAGACCCAGGCTGCCCGCGCGGAACTGGAGAAGGAATTAAGACTTCGCGGGATACCGAATATCAGCCCTGCGGGAGAGGAAAGCAAATTGCCCAGGCATTTCCTGGTGGAGCTGCAGGAGGCAGGATCGGTGGATGAGGCCAGGAATCTGAAGACTCCGAAGGTACTCCCGATCAGGGTCTCCGATAAATCCGGTGCGTCTCCCACGGAGGGAAGCGTTCTTGCTACCACCGAACTTCTGGAAGGGATCGAAGAATATGCCGTTTTCAAGATGAAGGACATGACAGAGCAGATCCTGCGGGGGGATATCAGGAAATACCCTGCGATGGTAAGCGGCAGTCAGAAAAATGCCTGCGGGTTCTGTGATTCGGCAGCGGTCTGTCGGTTCCGCAAAGGGGATTCAAAGGAGAATTACGTCCCGAAGGAGCCTGGCAGGGACGAGCTTTTGGTAAACCTGGCGAAGAAGGGGGCGGAGAGCAAAGTGCCTCTGAAAAATGCCCGTATGCAGGAGAAGGCAGACGGGGATGCGCTTCTGGATATGATCCGGGAGGATACCGACTCGGAAGACGGGGTGTAAGAGATACATGGTTTTGGAGAAGAGTCTATGAAATGGAATGATAAACAACGGAAGGTTCTGGACAGTATCGCACTGGATCGTAATATTTTGGTGTCTGCAGCGGCGGGATCCGGCAAAACGGCAGTTCTGGTGGAACGGATCGTAAACAGTGTGGCCGAAGGCAGATGCGGGATCGATGAAGTTCTGGTGGTGACCTTCACCAAAGCAGCGGCGGCACAGATGAAGGGGAAGATCATCGCCGAGATGGAAAAACGTGCGTATGCAACCCAGAATGCACGTTTGATCCGGCAGCTTTCCGTGGCACCGAATGCGGATATTTCCACGATCGACAGCTTCTGCAATCGTGTGGTGCGGGAGAATTTCCAAATGGCGGGTATAGATCCGGCGTACGGAGTATTTGACAGCGGAGAAGAGGCGCTTCTTTTTGAGGAGATCCTGGATGAGGTTTTGAACCGGCTGTATGAGGATCCGGAATTTGCCGGCTTTGCGCGCGCATTTACACGGAAGACCTATAAGGATGAGTATCTGCGGGATCTGATCCTTTCCACTTTCCGGGTGTCGGAAGCCTTTGCGGATCCGGATAAATGGCTGGATTCCTGCAGGTCTGAGTACTGGCAGGAGAAGTATCTGGAGGAGATCCAAAAGAAGGCGGCCGTTGCGGAGGCGGATCTGTCCGCAGAGATTGCGTTTTACGTGGCCGAGACAGACCCGGACAGCGTGAAATATGCGGAAAAGATCGCCGACGTTCTGCAAGCGGATGTGGACATTTACCGAAAACTGAAAAAGGCGAAAAAACTGACAGAGGTTGCAGGAGCATTTGCGGCCAAGGCACCGGCTTTCCGGGGGAATGATTATTGTAAGGCCTATGACGAAGATCAGATCGCCGATCTTGCGGCCCGTAAAAAGGCGTACCGGGAGGATCTGAGGGAAATGGTGAAGGACATTTCCGAGGATGCGATCAAGGCAGAGGAAGCGGATCATGAGGTGGTTATCCGGAACCTGATCCGTGCGGTCCGTATGTTCCGGGATGCGTTGATGGAGGAAAAGAGGAGAAGAAAGAAGTATTCCTTCTCCGATATCGCACATTTTGCGTACGGTGTTCTTTTTGACCGGGAGAAAGGGGAAGTGACGCCGATTGCCCGGAACTATGCGGAGCGGTACCGGTATATCTACATTGATGAGTATCAGGACGGAAGTGATATTCAGGAGCATATATTAAACAGCGTGGCACGGTTTTCCAAACCGAAGGCGGACGATGAGGCTCGGCCGGCGGAGCCCTGTAATATTTTCATGGTTGGAGATGTAAAGCAGAGCATCTATCGGTTCCGGCAGGCCCGCCCGCAGCTTTTTCTGGAAAAGGAACGGGATTATAATTCCAAGGTGAGAGCGGGGGAGGTTCTGTACCTCAATCAGAATTTTCGTTCCCGCCGGGAGATTTTGGATGCGACGAATTTTGTGTTCCGGCATCTGATGCGGGAAGAATTCGGCGGGATCACCTACAATGAGGATGTTCAGCTGAATGTCCCGGACGAATATACGGACCCGGTGGATCCGGAGCAGCTTCCGGAGATCCTGCTCTGCGAGGCGGGAGCGGTGGATGAAAATGAGGTTCCCGTTGAGAAGGACGTTCTGGAAGCCAGAATGATCGGGAAGCGGATCCTGTCTCTGGTGGAGGAAAAAACACAGATCCGTGTGAAAAATGAGGCGTTTGACAAGTCCAGGCCGGAGGGGCCGGAGAATTCGCGGACGATCCTAAGACCGGTGCGTTTTGGGGACATCGTGATCCTTCAAAGCGTGGTAAAGAAGGTCGGACATATGCTCCGGGAGTATGAGAAAATGGGAATCCCGGTGCAGCTGGAGGATCCGAAGGCGTATTTTGATGCGGAGGAAGTGATCATCACTTTATCCATCCTGCAGCTGATCGACAATGCGCGGCAGGATATCCCCTATGCCGCGGTGCTGCATTCACCGATCGTGGGCTGTGATGATACGGAACTGGCCTATCTTGCCCTGCATCGGACGGACCGTGCGCAGAGTCTGTATGATGCGGCCTGTGACTGGCTGGAAGACAGAGAGACAGACCAACAGGATGGGTTTAGTGACCTTGCGGATGCTTTGGCTCTGAAACTGGAACGGTTCCATGCCAGGATCGAAAACTGGAAGAAGGAAAGCGTCTATCTGTCTATCTCCCAGCTTCTGGACCGCATCCTGGAACAGACAGGGTTCCGTGAGACGGCGGCGCGTATGCCCCGGGGAGAGCGCCGGCTGAACAATCTGACGCAGCTCTTTTTTAAGGCAGAGGCATTTGAGCAGGCCGGAAACCATGGACTTTTTGCTTTTCTGCAATATATCGAAAAATGCAGGATCCATGAAGAAGAGTTTGCCGGCCGGGGAAGTCTCTCGGAAGCAACGGACAGCGTCCGTATCTGTACGATCCACAGCAGTAAGGGACTGGAGTATCCGGTGGTATTTGTGTCCCGGCTGGGACGGGAGTTCAATCGGAAAGCGTATGAGAACATGGTCACCGTCAGCGCGGACTATGGCCTTGCACCGAATCGGATCCGGAAGATCGGCGGAAAATACTGGCTGTCGGTAAAAGGGATCCGGAAGCGGGCGGTCAACCATCTGATGATCATGGAGGATCTGCATGAGCAGCTTCGTCTCCTTTATGTGGCCATGACCCGTGCAGAGCAGCGTCTGTTCCTGACGGCTGTCGGAACGGAAGTGGATGCGCTGAATGATGAGGAAGTACATGGCAGCGTTTCTTACACGAGTCTGGTGAAGGCAAAATCTTATCTGGATTTCCTGTACGCGATCCTTCAGGCGGACTATGACGGAGCGAAGGAATTTTTCCGGATCCGTCAGGTACCGACGGAAGAACTGGTCGGGCAGGAGAGTGTGGATGAAGAAGATGAGACGGAAGAAGCGGGTACAGCGGATATAATTGAAATAAACGAAGCGGATAAAACCGACAATGCAGATGTTGCTTCGGATGATATGGAGGATGATCGGAATTTCTCGGATCAGGCTCATTCACTGGCGGAAAAACTGCGCGGGGATTATGATTTCCGCTATGAATACGAGGCTGCGGTGATAACCAAAACGAAGCTTTCCGTTTCGGAGATCAAACATGAGGCACATAAGGTGCAGGAATCTGATCATTCGCAGGATTCGCAGGATCCGATCAGACAAACGGCGCTGATCGAACCGAAAACAAAAAAAAATAGAAAAATCGAAATCACCGGTGCAGAGTATGGTACTGCCGTGCACAAACTGATGGAACTTTTACCGTTTGAAGCGATTGACAGTGCAAAGGATATGCGGGATGCGCTCAAGGAGCTGATCGGTGGTCCGCATTTTACGGAAGCCTTGCGAAAAATCCTTCATGTTGGTAAAATAGGGAAGTTCTATTCCGATGAACCTGAGAGTCTGTTCCGGCGTATGAAACGGGCCGCCGGGCGCGGAGAGCTTTTCAGGGAACAGCAGTTCCTGGTGGGGCTTCCGGGAAGACGGCTCGGACAGGAGATCCCGGTCAGGGATGCAGTTGCGGAGGACTTGCCGGAGCCGCGCATTTCCGAAGAGGATGCCCGTGAGAGAATTGACGAAACATCGAGCGGGACATCTGCGAAACGATTTGACACGGATGAGGCGGTTGCACTGCAGGGCGTCATCGATGCATTTTTTCTGGAGACCGATCCGGAAGGACATAGATATGTTGTTCTGATGGATTATAAAACAGACAAGGTGGATTCACCTGAGGAACTGGTTCAGAGATACCGGGCGCAGCTGTCGCTGTATAAAGAGACCATAGAGAGTATTCTGCAGCTTCCTGTCAGGGAAATGTGGCTGTACGGATTTGCCGACGGGCTCGGAGAGATACAGATTTTTTAGTGCATCATGGAACACGAACTCGAACGATATAGAAAAGCAAATGACAGGTCACCACGTGTGACATGATGATCTACGGAGCGGCGGAAGCCGCGAAGTATGGAATAGGAGGCGTGATATGGCAAGAACCAATGAGGAGAAGGGCGATATTACATTGCTGGGGGCGGCAGGTACAAAATATCCCACGGATTATGATCCTTCTGTATTGGAGACATTTCCGAATAAACATCCCGAGAATGATTACTTTGTAAAGTTTAACTGTCCGGAGTTTACGAGTCTCTGTCCCATCACAGGGCAGCCGGATTTTGCAACCATAACGATCTCGTATGTTCCGGATGTGAAGATGGTGGAGAGCAAGTCGCTCAAGCTGTATCTGTTCAGCTATCGGAACCATGGGGATTTCCATGAAGACTGTGTGAACAAGATCATGAAGGATCTGATCCGACTTATGGATCCGAAATACATCGAGGTTTGGGGCAAGTTTCTGCCCAGGGGCGGACTGTCCATTGACCCGTACTGCAATTATGGGCGTCCGGGCACAAAATGGGAGGAGGTTGCCTGGCAGCGGCTGGCAAATCATGACCTGTATCCCGAGAAGGTCGATAATCGATAACTGTTGATGATACGAGGCAGGCAAGACGTTTGTGTCCAATTGTTTCTGTCATCAAATGGAATGCGAAAGGAACCGGTATGTCAGAGTATGCGCAGGTAGTAAGGGCGATTCTCGCTATCCCGAAATTCACAAAGGAAAAGCATGATTTTTCGGTGCTCCGTTCCTATCTGGACGCGCTCGGACAGCCGGAGCAGGGACGAAGGATTGTTCATGTTGCAGGGACGAACGGAAAAGGTTCTGTCTGTCGGATGCTTTGTGGGATCCTGCAGGAAGCCGGTCGACGGTGCGGAGGCTTCTTCTCACCGCATCTGGTTCGGATAAATGAACGGATCCGGGTAAGCGGAGTGGAGATTCCGGACGAAGAACTGGTCCTGGGATATGAAACTGTTAACAGAATAAAAGTGCAGAAAGATCTCCAGCAGCTTACTTTTTTTGAGCTGCTGTTTGTGATCGCGCTCTGGTATTTTCAAAAAGCGGATGTCCAGGACATCGTGTTGGAGACCGGGCTTGGCGGGAGACTGGATGCTACCACGAGCATTTCCGCGGATCTTTTCGTGATCACCGAGATCGGAATGGATCATGAGGAGTATCTGGGAGATACCATCGAAAAGATTGCCGGGGAGAAGGCCGGGATCATCACTGGGGATTCTCCGGTGGTTTTCCAGACCGGAAACGGAGGCGCGGTGGCGGATCGCGTGATCGCAGCGAAGGCTGAGGAATGCGGATGCAGAGCAGTCCTGAATTGCAGGAACGCAAAGATCCTGCACCGGGAAAGAACAGTCCATGGCATTGATTTTTCATTTGAAAACGATTATGATAGTTACGACCATGTCTTTCTGCCCACGCAGGCTGTCTATCAGACAGAAAATGCGGTAACGGCAGTTTCTGCCGCGCGGTTTTTATTTCCGGAACAGGTCTTCTCAAAAAAGGAGTTTCATCAGCTTGTTCAAAGAGCGCTTGGCTCTTTTTCCTGGGAAGGTCGCCTGCAGGAAGTGATGCCCGGTGTTTTTGCGGACGGGGCACATAATCCGTCCGCGGCAAGACGGCTGACAGAGAGTCTTCGGGAAATGTATGCGCAGGGCGATCATACATCGGCCCAGATTATTTTTGGGGCATCCGGGGATAAGGATATACAAGATGTGTTTCGGGAACTTATGGCATTTCCCTGGGACCGGATCATCCTTACGAGCTATCAGGGGAGCCGGGCAGCATCCGCGGAGGAACTTCGCAGGATCATGGAGGCTTCGGATGTATCTGAGGTGTCTGATGTTTCCGAGAGGATCCAGGTGTCCGGGAGATCAGGGAAAAGGGTTTCGGGTGAAATCCTGGTGACGGATTCACTTCGGGAAGCCTTACAGCTCGCCGGGATATCGGTCGGACGTGGCGATGGGAGCGGAGAGTCGGAGCAAGAGGAGCGGTCGAAAGTATTGACGCTCATCACAGGGTCGCTCTATCTCGTGGGTGAGCTGAGGTCGCTGTTGAGATAATGAACAAATCAGAGCGGAGAACGAACTCGAAAAAAGAGTAAAGCGTATCATCCGTAATTACGTGCGAATTGATGATTTCACGGAGCACCGGAAGGTGCGAAGTGTGGAATGGGAGATAATTATGATTGATTTTGATGAGGAATTAAAACAGTTCAGCCCGAGTCTGGGCGTCAGTCAGGCCGAGGAGGACATTTTGTCCAGTGACTTGAAGGACATTTCAGATATCGTGCTTCAGATGACAGAAGATTTGCGGGGAGTGACTAGGTAATGGCGATCCGGGACAAATGTGTATATTGCGGTCAGCCGGTCAGCCAGAACGGATATTGTACCTCCTGCAGACTGAATCAGGGCTTTCTGAAAAAAGCCTTTAATACATCCAGCTATCATTACAATATCGCACTGGATAAAGCGCGGAGCCGGGACCTTTCAGGCGCGGTGGATTCGCTGAAAATGTCACTTCGATACAATAAGATGAACATTTTCAGCCGGAATCTGCTGGGTCTGGTTCTCTATGAGATGGGGGAAGTCGTACCGGCTCTCAGTCAATGGGTCATCAGTATGAACTATCAGCCGGAGAGAAATCCGGCGGTGCGCTACCTGAAGGAACTCCGGGATGATCCGAAGGAACTGGAACGCGCCTCTGAAACGGCGCGTGAATTTAATCAGGCGCTGGAGCATGCAAAACAGCATTCTCTGGATCTGGCGCAGATCGCGCTTCGGAAGGCAGTGTCCCTGAATCATCATTTTATCAAGGGACATCTGCTCATGGCACTGATCTACATGGAGCAGGGACGAAAGGGCATGGCAAAGAAATGTCTGTCCCGGGTTCTGACGCTGGACCGGACCAATACGACGGCGCAGCGTTATCTTCGTGAAATGGGTGAGACGGAGGAACAGATCATTCGTCTGGCCGAGCAGGGAGAAGAGGAGTTTACGGATCTTTTCGATGAGTATTACGGCGTTGAAACGCCGGAGGGTCAGCGCCCCGCACATAAGATCCATCCGACCACTGCCACGGGAAAACGTCGGAGTGTCAGCGTGCGTCAGCGGTTCCGGGAATCCAATCTGGCTCGTTATTCAAATGTATATATGTTCGCCGGAATCATCATCGGTATGCTGATCCTGTATTTTCTGATCATTCCGGGAATCCGGAAGAATGCGGCGCAGGAAAAAGATGCGCTGGAGGCGTCTTATCTGAAGGAGCTTTCCGCAAAGAATTCTGAACTGTCGGGAATGCAGCAGACGGTATCCGAGAATGAAAAGAAGGTTAAGAAGTCAGAGCAGGATAAGGAAGAACTTCAGAAACAGATCGATTCCCTGCAGGCACAGCTGGTAGCATTAAAGAACCAGCTGGCGGCGGGAGGCGCGGCACTTTTGCCGGAGAAAACCGGTGAAGACAGTTCGGAAGAAGGCAGGGCTACGCCAAATGATGATGATCGCGCAGATCAGACTTATGATGAGAGCCTTCCGGGAAATACGGATGGAAACACCGATGGTCGTGCTGACGGAAATCCGGTCGATGGTGAAGGAAGACGTGCGGATGCTTCGCCGGAGGACGAACAGGAATCCGGGGGAATGACGGCCGGAGAACTGGAAGCCATGATCGAGAGTGAGTAGTCAGATTATCATGGAGCACTGATTCACGAACACATTAATCTTAAATTAACTTGTAAAACCATGCGTATTCGTGTATCATACGGATAGAAATGACAGCAGAAATGAGTCGGATTTCGGTTGTTTCTTCGTGCAACGGATATTTGTTTTGGCTGAGGTTTTGGCTGAAAAAAGGGAGAATAGCAGAATGGCAAATTTACTTGAAAAGAAGGATTCGGGGCAGGCACCGGTAGTGCAGCGTGAAAAGAACTTCCCGAACTTTGTGAAATTCGAATCCAAGAGTTACATGATCCCGCTGATCATGTTTGTGCTTGGGCTTCTGTTCGTCCTGATCCAGGGAAATGTTCTGGATGTGATCGTGACGATTTTGGGCGTTGTTCTGATGATCGGTGGTGTGGTAATGGGTATCACCCTTATGACCGCATTTTCACCGCTTACTGTTTTTATAGCATCGATGCTTTTCATCATGGGAATCGTCTGTGTGGCAAATCCCGGCTGGGTTGCCGGCTTCTTCCTGAAGGTTGTGGGCCTCTGCATCCTGCTGAATTCTCTGATCCGTCTGGTCACGGAACACTCTTTAAAGGGAAAGTCCAGTAAATATAATTTTTATCTGGTGACGGATCTGGTCTCTCTGGTGATCGGACTTTTGCTTTTCCTGTTCCCGAAGGCATGGCTGGACGGAGTCAGCTGGTTGTTTATCGTTTTTGGAGTTATCCTTATGGTACTCGGAGTGTTCAATCTGTATACCGCATATAAGGTATATAAGGAAGGCCGTTATGTAAATGATGGTTCCGGCGTTGTCTGGGAGGAGTGAGCATCGTTTCAGGCGGTTCATAAAAAGATGCATACAAAAGAGAAGGCGTGGCGGAACTTATCTTCCAAACCACGCCTTCTCTTTTTGTATAGAGCACTGTGCATGTGCACGAGTGTGAGCTTAATGCCGCCTACTCCCCGTCACTTCCGTGATTCAGCACGGAATCCGTATCAACGGGAGTGGTAGGTTCCGTAAATCCGCCGCCTGCATTCAGGACGGAATCGGAGGCGTAACTGCCTGTCGTGCCTGCACCGGTACCTGCCGTGCCTGTACTTGCTGTACCTGCACCTGCTGCCCCGGCGCCTGCCGAACCTGTACCTGCACCTGCCGGTACATGAACGTTGTCATATTTTTTACCGAGATCATGCAGCTCGGCATTTCCAAAGGTGGAAAGCGGCTGTGACAGGATCTGCTCCAGACGCTCGTCCTCTTCCTTCTGTGCCTGTTTTTTCTTCTTCCACCAGCTCATGGCGATCAGCAGGACGATGACAACGCCGGCTGCTGAAATGAGCACGATCATAATGGTCTTGAAGTTATCCTTGGCCAGAAGCTGCGTTTCCTGTTCCTTCATCAGCTGTTTTCCGGCGTCCTTCATGGCGGATCCGAAGATCTTGCCAAGGTCTCCGTTGGACCAGTACTTGTTGATCTTGTTCTGGAAGACTTCGATGGTCTTGCTGTTAACGACGTCCCCGTTTCCGGTTCCTGCTGCGATATAGTAGGATTCCTCATCCCCTATGAAGACGAAGAGCAGGTTGCCGGGGCAGTTTCCGAAGAGCTGGTCATAGACCGCTTCCTCGTAGGTGCCGAAATTGCCCTTGCTTCCGTATTTATCCGTTACATACAGATACGGCCATACGCCGGTCTCGTCGTAGAAGCTTTCAAAGCCTTCCTCCAGATAACGGCTGTTGGAGCTGTCGATCCACGGCTCTCCCCTGGAGTTATCTTCCCAGTAACCGTGGCTCTTGTCCACTTCACCGGTGTATTTGGTGCAGCCGTAACCGGAATTGTTTGTGCTGTAACTGGACGGGCTGTCGTTCCGCATTCTGATCGCGGAAAAGATGATTCCGATGATCGCAACCAGGAGGAAGATCCAGAGAAATGTCTTCAGGCATCCGCCGCCGCATCCGCCGGTTCCGGTGGGAACACCGCCGCCTCCGTTATTGATAATGACCGGACCGCTGTAGCCTCTTCGATAAGAACGGCCGTAGTACGGTCTCGGGGGTCTCGGAGGAAGGCCGCCGCCGTAATAACCTCCGGATCTACGATAGCTGCTTCCGCGGGAACTGCTGCCTCCGGAGCTTACCCTTCGTGTGGATCCGCTGCCGGAACCTGCGTGGAATCCTCCGAACGAACGGCTTCCCCCACTGTGGGATCCTCCGAAGGAACGGGAACCACCGCCGCCACCGAAGCTGCCGCCGCCACCGCCAAGTGATCTTGCCATAATTCATTCTCCTTTTTGATACTCGTGATGTAGAGTGTTATGTACATATGAACGGTTCATATCCGACTTTATTTTGTGAAAGCATGGGCTATAGTCAGATATACCCGGTCGGATACATTTTACACGTTTTCAGCGGCTCGGTAAAGAAGATATTTGGGTTTTTGTGATTTATAGTTCACTTTTCATAGGATTTTTAGTATAGTATATGTGCGAAAGAATGAAAATAATAAGGAGTCTTATTATGCGAATCGGAATGGGATATGACGTACACCGCCTGGTGGAGGGGAGAGACCTGATCCTCGGCGGAGTAAAGATAGATCACACAATGGGCCTTTTAGGGCATTCGGATGCAGACTGCCTGACACATGCGATCATGGATGCACTGCTGGGTGCGGCAGCGATGGGCGATATCGGAAAGCATTTTCCGGATACGGATCCTGCGTATGAGGGAGCGGACAGTATGAAGCTTCTGGCAGAGGTAGTCAGGAAGCTGAATCGTGAGGGATACATCATCGGAAATGTGGATGCCACCATCATAGCCCAGAAACCGAAGATGGCGCCCCATATCCCGGAAATGCGCCGGCGGCTTGCAGAGGTCATGCAGATCACGGAAGACCGGGTCAATGTGAAGGCGACAACCGAGGAAAAACTGGGATTTACCGGAGCGGAGCAGGGAATCAGCTGCCAGGCCATCTGTCTGCTGGAGACCGTGGATAATTATTATTATCAGGATGTGATCACGGGAGAAGTTGATATGCCGGAAGGATCCGCGCGCCAGGCGGGCTGTGCCGGGTGTCCGCGCAGAACTACCGTATAACCCGGGCCTCATGTTATCTTTAGAAAAAACTGTCAGAAAGGCATTGGAAATGGATAAGTACAAAGAGCGACTTGTAAAGGGAAGACCGGGCGGAGAGGTGTTCGGGATCATGGCGATCGGTGCGGTGCTTATTGCAGCGGGGGTCGCGGTGATGCTGCTGGTACATGCGCTGGGATTTTTCCTGGTTCCCATCGGGGGCGTACTGATCTTTCAGGGCATTCAGCATATGAACGTGGAATATGAATACCTGATCGTAAACGGAGATATCGAGATATCGAAGATCATCAACAAGAACAGCCGGAAGATCCTGCGGGAGATCACCGCGGAGGATATCCAGAGAGTCGCACCGCTGTCCAACGACAGGGTGAAGAATGACCTGGAAGTGAATACAAGGCGTAAGGTCTATGATTACACCGACGGAACCGGAGGAGAACTGTATTTCGTAGTATTTGAGCGCGCAAAGGAGAAGGATTCGGCGTATATCCTGGATCTGGACGAGGAATGCGTGCAGCTGCTTGAGGACACCTTGAAAAGGAAGTTCGAAAGAAAATAGAAGAAATATGAAAAACGCACAGTTTATCGTTTTTGATGATTTTGATGATGATCAAAATGACGACTGTGCGTGAATATGCATAATATGTAATTATTAGATGAATTGTACGGGATCAGGGATCCAGCGGAATCATCTTGAGACCCTTGTACATTTTGGTATACATACTCTTCTCATCTTTATAGAGCATGGTTCCACGGGCACCGTCCCGAATGATGTAGGCATACTTATTCTTCTGCACGTTCATATAAAGCACTTCCTGCACATTCAGCTCCTGTGCTTTTACTTTGGCAGTATAAACATTCAGTGGTTCCATCTTGTATTTTTTGATTGCCTGCTCAACTGTCATTGTAGAACACCCCCTTGTGTGAGTATTGCGATACCGCTTCTACTTGTAATTATATTGTCTATTATAAACAAAGTCAACTGTAAAATGTGGCCAAATTTCATCATAAAATCCAACATTTAAAAAAATGATTTCGTTCAAAATGCCAAATGGAAAAAGCTATTATCAGAGATTTGAGGAACAGCTGCAGAAGAGTGACAGGGACCGCCTGCTTCTCCATGCCTGCTGCTGTCCCTGCAGCAGTCATTGCCTGGAGGTACTGGCTGATCATTTTGATATTACGGTCTTTTTTTACAATCCGAATATTGACACCGCAGAGGAATATGAGAAGCGGTTCGGGGAGCTGATCCGGTTCACTCAGGAAGCTCCGTTTGCAAAGGCAGTACATCTGGTGGAGGCGGAGTATGATCCGGAGACCTATCTAGCTATGGCAGAGGGAAGGGAGATGGAACCGGAGCGTGGGAGCCGCTGTTTTGACTGCTACGAGCTGCGACTCCGAAAGACTGCGGAATATGCTGCTGAAAACGGATTTGACTGCTTCTCCACCACACTGTCCATCAGCCCTTACAAAAATGCGGACTGGCTCAACGGGATCGGGATGCAGCTGGAGCAGGAAATGCGGGAGCAGCCGGACGGCAGGAAAAACGTGCCGTACTTCCTCTTCAGTGATTTTAAAAAGAAGAACGGTTACAAACGATCCATAGAGCTTTCCGCGGAGTATGGTCTGTACCGGCAGGATTATTGCGGATGCCGGTTCTCCAGGGCAGAGCGGGAGAGACATGTGACGGAGAAAGAACGGAGCATGGATTGACGAAGGTGTTGGTGTCCGACCGAAGGGAGGATTTGTGGCCGCCCACAATAGGCGGTCACAAAGGCTATGAAACACGAAGTGTTGAATATAGGAGCATATTATGTCATACGAAGCATTTGCGGAAGTATATGAAGCATTGATGGACAATGTCCCCTATGATATGTGGTGCGGGCGGATCCGGAAGCTGCTTACGGACGCCGGAATCCGGGATGGGATCGTGGCCGAACTCGGCTGCGGAACCGGAAGCATGACAAGGCGGCTGGCGGAGGCAGGATACGATATGATCGGGATCGATCTCTCGCCGGAGATGCTGGACGCTGCCAGGGAGGCCGAAAACGAAGAAATTCCGTCTCAATCGAAGAAAGAGATCCTGTATCTGAATCAGGATATGCGGTCTTTCGAACTGTATGGGACGGTTCGGGCAGTTATATGTGTCTGTGACAGTATCAATTACGTGACGGATCCGGGGGAAGTGCAGGAAGTACTGCGGCTGGTAAACAACTATCTGGATCCGGAAGGCCTCCTGATCCTGGATTTCCATACACCCTATTACTACCGGGAGGTGCTGGGGGATTGTTCCATAGCCGAAACCCGGGAGGACCTCGCCATGATCTGGGAGAATGAGGAAGGAGAGGATGGGATCCACCGTCTGTTCCTTACGGTTTTCCGGGAAGAGGAGGACGGACGCTATACACGTTTCGAAGAACTCCATGAACAAAGGGGGTATACGCAGGAGGAAATGCGCGCCCTTGCTGAGGCAGCAGGGCTCACGGAGGTTCATTTCCATGATGATTATTCCGACAGTCCGGTAAACGGGCAGAGTGAGCGGATCGTAATGACCGCCAGGGAACATGGCAAGCGTGAAAAAATCCCGGATATGGAAATAAAATCGGGGAAAATAGAATAAAAAATGAAAAAGGTATGATAAAATGAGTAATAAGATCATTGAAAAAAATACTATTTGGAAAGATGAACTGCTTACCGGTATGGCTGCCGGAAACGAAGTGCGTTTTTTTGCGGCATACACCCGTGGGCTGGTGGAGGAAGCAAGGCAGATCCACAATACCAGTCCCATCGCCACGGCAGCACTGGGCAGGACTCTGACTGCAGGTGCCATGATGGGTGCCATGTGCAAAAATGATTCGGACGTCCTTACACTGCAGCTGACGGGCGACGGGCCCATGAAGGGGGTAACGGTAACCGCCAATGCGGCTGCGGAGGTCAAGGGACTGGTGCGTGTCCCGGATGTGATCCTTCCTCCGAATGCAGTGGGACATCTGAATGTGGGCGGTGCGATCGGAAACGGATCCCTGCTTGTGATCAAGGATATCGGTCTGAAGGATCCCTATGTGGGACAGACGGAACTGGTGTCCGGCGAGGTAGCGGAGGATCTGACCTATTACTTTGCGGCCAGTGAACAGATCCCGACCTCAGTGGGACTGGGTGTCCTGCTGAATAAGGAAAACTATGTGGAGCACGCGGGCGGATTTATCATCCAGCTGCTTCCTTTTGCAACGGAACAGACCATCCGATGGCTGGAGGAGGTACTGGCAGGCGTACATTCCGTTACAGAGTATTTTTCGGACGGATACAGCATCGAGGATCTGGTGCATGTTCTGCTTGGGGCGGACGCGGTGATCGAGCGCAGGCTTGTTCCTCAGTACAAATGCGACTGCAGTCGTTTACGCGTGGAAAAGGCGCTGATCTCCCTGGGACGCAAGGAACTGGAGGAAATGATCAGTGAAGGAAACCCGGTAACACTGCACTGCGATTTCTGCAACAAGGATTATACGTTCTCGGTAGAAGAGCTGAAGAAACTGGTATGATCTAAGCAACAATATTTGAAAGGACAGATGTAAACCATGGTATTCAATTTATTGAAAGACAGTATCCCGGAGTGGTTGATCCCCTTCTTCGGTGCAATCCTCGGGTGTGTGATCACCTGGATACTGCTGCGCAAACCCTTTGCATTTCTGCCGAAGGACGGTGGAAAGAAAGTAGAGACGCCGGACGGTCAGATCCTGGTGATCAACGATAAATCCGCCGGAAAGACCACGGGCGTGGGAATGGTATTCGTCCCGGTGTTCCTTCTGATGTCCATTCTGTTTCTGCCTCTCGGCGCGGAAATGATGATCAATCTGGGACTTATGTTCCTGATGATGATCACCGGATATCTGGATGATGCTTCCAAGGCCGGATGGGGAGAACTGATCAAGGGCCTTTTGGATTTTGTGATCGCGGTAGCAGCGATGGTTACATTTCTCTGTTTCCATTCTTCGGATATCGGGTTCTTCGGAACAACGTTTCACATTCCGGCAGTGGTTTACGGAATCCTTGGCGTGATCCTGATGTGGTCCTCCATCAATGTCACAAACTGTTCGGATGGTGTGGACGGACTCTGCGGAAGCGTGGCCTCCGTAAGTTTTCTGGCGTATTTCCTGATCTTCCGTGAGGTAATGCCGACCTATGCATGGATGGGTATCCTGCTGACGGCGGTTTTGATCGCGTACCTTTACTATAACTGGAATCCCAGTAAAGTACTGATGGGTGACGCGGGTTCGCGAACCATCGGATATATGCTGGCACTTCTGGCCATGCATAGCGGGCACCCGTTTATCTTCCTTCTCATGAGCGCCGTATTCATCTTTGACGGCGGCATGGGACTGATCAAGGTGTCGCTGATCCGTTACCTGAAAATGAAGAACGCGTTCAAGAATATCCGGTTTCCGTTCCATGATCATATGCGGAAAAATCTCGGGGTTCCGATCCCGATGATCGTTATGATCTTCATAGGTATTCAGATCATGTTCTGTTCGCTGGCATGGCTGATCTCCATGATGTGGTAAAATATCACAGAATACGGAATTTATAAGTGTTGTAAGGCGAGAAATCGGTTGCTCCGTGTGATGTGATGATCAACGGTGCACCGCAAGACGGGAGGTGTTCAATATGGCATATTGTTTTCAGTGTGGATGTCAGGTTTCGGATGGGACTCCTGTTTGTCCGAGGTGTGGAGCAGCGATGACGATGTCGCAGACGGGATCCACCGGCTCCCTGAACCAACCGAATATGAACCCCATGCCGCAGCCGGGGAACACGGGAACCATGCCTCAATCGGGGAATACGGGAACCATGAATCGCCCCATGCCGCAGCCGGGGAATACGGGAACCATGAACCGTCCCATGCCGCAGCAGCCTGCAGGACAGATGTATCCTCAGGGCGGGATCAACATGCCGGACGGCTCCGGAAAAGGTCCGAAAAAATCACATACGGGATTGGTGATCGGTATCATTTCCGCGGTGGTCGCTGCCGTGGCGCTGGTTGTGGTGCTTTTTGTATGGCCGGGAGTATTGAAGAAGAAGGACGGGGACGGGAAGACCTCTTCTAAAAATACGTCGGAATATGTTACGGAACGTGCTTCGGAAGAGAAGAAATCCTCTGCTGATGTTACCGAAACGCAATCGGAAAAACCGACGGAAACAATGACAGAAGAAAAAACGGAGGAACGATCGGAAAAACAGTCGCAGGTAACTACGGAGGAACCGTACGATGCGACAGAGGAAGTTCAGGCGGCTACTGAAAAGAAAACGGAAAAGAAAACAGAAGCAAAGCAAGATACCTCTTTTAAAGATTATGGGATGAAGACAAATCTTGAGCAGAATAAGAAGAAGACGATCACCACCTGTCCGGCAAATGATAAAAGCCTTGCTGTTAAAGCTACGGTGGAATGGACGGAGTATCAGTCAGAAGCCGTAAGCCAGGAGATCATTGATTTCGGAAAAGAGAACAATATGAAGCTCTCCGGTTATGAACGGAAAGCGGTCACGCTGGAGATCGATTTTGAAGCATCCGATGTGTATGACAAAAACGGAGCAGATCTGCAGGCATGGATCGATGACTGGTATAATGTGGATCTGTTTGCAGATTCGGTGGAGCGACTTACGGATTCTTATGACTCAACGTATTACAGGGGAAAGATTGAAGTCGGCGGGAAGAAAAAATGGGTTTATATCTGGTATGATTATAGTCTTCAGAAGAATAAGAGACATGCAACCATGAAATTTACCGCGTTGGTTCCTGCAGGATATGACGGAGTTGTAGTGGGAGTTTCAAGCGCAGGCGTCGATTCGGAAAAACGGATCTATGAAGTGTACGATAAAAAGAATTTCCTGCTGCTGTATATGAAATAGTCCTGGGCCGGTGATTGTTCGTGAAAGAGAGGTTAGAATATGAGTGATCGAAGACTGCATGCAGGTGACGTGGTAAAGCATTTCAAACGGGAAATGGTTACGGAGGAAGAGGCAAAGGCAAATAAGTATCTGTATAAGATCGTGGGTATCGCGGAACATTCCGAGACGCGGGAGATCATGGTGGTTTATCAGGCGCTGTACGGGGATTTTAAAATGTATGTTCGTCCGTATGCCATGTTCATGAGTCCGGTGGATAAGGCAAAATATCCGAATGTGAAACAGGAGTATCGTTTCGAAAAGGTGAGATCGGAATAAAACGATCGGAATATATGATCGGAATAAAACAAAAACAGAAGAGCACTGCCGTTCACAGATTGAAATGTGGAAGACAGTGCTCTTTTGTTATGGTTCAATCAATTATTTCAGAAGCTCGCGAAGTGCCTTCTTCAGGCTTACGTTTTCTTCCTTCAGAGCTGCGATCTCTGCGCGGAGAACGGCATTGTCTGCGATCAGTTTTTCCTGCTTTGCAGTTGTCAGGACAGTCTGCTTTGTTTCAGCGGCCTTTGCTGCAGGTGCAGCAGCGGTCTTCTTAACAGCAGTTTTCTTAACAGCAGCCTTTTTCGGAGCCGGCTTCTTTTCAGTCGCTTTCTTTTCAACCGGCTTTTTCGGAGCAGCTTTCTTTTCAACCGGCTTCTTCGGAGCAGGTTTCTTTGTTTCAGCTTTCTTTGTTTCTTCTGCCTTGACTGCCGGCTTTCTGCCGCGCTTCTTCGGAGCAGCCTCCTTCTTGTCTGTCTTTTCCGCAGTTTCAGTCTTTGCGGCAGCAGGAGCTGCGGACTTTTCTTTCCGTACCCATACGGCTAATGTCTGCCAGGGAATGGATAATTCGGCAGCAGCCTTGCGGACACCGATCTCAGCAGCCTTTGCAAGAGCGATTTTCTTCTCTTCTTCAGTATAGTTCTTTTTTGCCATGGGGTATGACCTCCGTTAATTTTTTTCACATTCTAACATAGATTGTTTTATTTTCAAAGGAAAAAATGCATTGATCATTGAAAAAGTATGAAAAATGATGAAAGAATTTAAGGTTATATCAGGTTTGATTGTTCACTTCCGTATGGAAAACGCTTTGTATATAGAAAAACTTGTCTTCAATTATTCAGGACGTTATAATACTGATATGGCTGAAACAGACATTTGATTGAAGCGGTTACATGATTGAAATGACCATATGACTGTAAAAATGTATGATTAAAAAAATATGATTAAAAAAATATGATCGAAACGGATTTATGACGGAAACAATCATAGGATCAATACGAACAGACTGATTGAAAGGACAAACAATATGAAAATCATACAGAACCACAGAAAAAAAACAATCACTCCCCGGAAAGTGACGATCACGCTTGCGGCTGTCGGAGGGATCTATCTGGCAATGGGATGGCCGTTTTTTCACTTTATCACATATGTCGGAAAGCACGGTGACAGCAAAAACAGTAATAATAAGACCGAAAAAACAAAAAACGGATATGATCCGAACCGGAAAAAATGGTTTCAGCTGAATCATACCGTGATCAATCATCCGAAAAACGGGTATGAAGAGGAGTATGAAACATCGAAGGCCTGGTGCAATGAGCAGGTAATGCAGGACTGTTATATTCAAAGCGGGGACGGACTCCTGCTCCATGCCTCCTGGTTTCCGGCAGAGCATGCGAAACGGATCGTTCTTCTCAGTCACGGATACAGGGGAACCAGGTTTGGAAGCGTGGCACATATGGCAAAATTCCTGCATGAGCAGGGAACAAGCCTTCTCTTTATCGATCAGCGCTGCTGCGGAGAAAGTGAAGGGCATTATATTACCTTTGGCGCGAAGGAACAGGATGATGTGAGGAGATGGGTTTGGTTTCTGCATCGCAGGAATAAGGAGGCGCTTCCGATCTATCTGTACGGACAGTCCATGGGTGCGACATCGGTCCTGCTCGCGGCAGGGCATCCCCTTCCGAAGGATGTGAAGGGTTTGATCGCTGACTGCAGCTTTCATTCCATGAAGCAGCAGCTTCGGGATATTGCATCCGGATGGTTCCATCTGCACTGGATCGAATCGCTGCTTTTCCGGACAGATCTGTTCTGCCGGATCTTCGGACAGTTCCATATGAAACAGACGGACACGACGAATGCCTTGAAGACGAATACCAGACCGGTTTTGTTCTTTCACGGAGAATCAGACACCTATGTCTGGCCGGAGAATACAGTCCGGAACTTTGAACTGTGCCGGGCACCGAAGGAACTGGTGCTGGTCCCCAATGCACGTCATCTGTGCTGTTCCTTTGTGGATCCGGAATTGTATCAGCAGAAGCTGGTTGGCTTTTTTGATCGGTTCGATCATTCCTGATACGATCGCAATACGGTCCCAATAAACAAAACCGTTGGTGCATTCTGCATTGACGGTTTTATTTATTTGGGAGCTGATATGATCGGAAAATATCAAACACTTTCTGCCGTAGTGTCTGATATGTGTCGGTCATTTTCAATCAATGTGTCTGTTAACTCAAACGGAGTATTGCATAAAGAAAAATCCTGTGATAAAGTCGCAGCCGTCAAGAGGAAATGAGCAAACGCAAGAGGAAAACACGGAGGATCACCAAGAATGAGCGTGAAGAGAAATGAGTATCCACTGGTCGCAGCACAGAACATGCATTATCAATGGATCCGGGAGTACAAGACACAGCAGGTTTCCGGTGTCAGCATCATCGCTTCTCTGAAAGCAGAGCTGGATTTCGGACTTTTAAAGAAATGTATCCAGATGGAATATCAGAGATACGGATGTATGCGGCTTCGCTTCACAAAGCCCGATAAGGATGGGAATATCAAACAGTATCTTGTAAAGCAGGATACGAGGGATATTCCGCTGAAAGATCTGTCCGGAATGACCATGAAGGAAGCGGATGATCTGATGCAGCAGTGGGCATATGAAACACTGGACGGTGATAACCGGTCGATGTGCGACATCTACATGATGAAGCTGCCGGAGGGATATAACGGATTCTTCATTCACATGGATCATCGCCTCATTGACTCCTGCGGATTGGTGGTTCTGGTGGAAGATCTGATGGCGCTGTACACGCATTATCGCTTTGGTTCCGATTATCCGCAGCCGCTGGCAGATTTTGAAACCGTACTTCAAAATGACCTGGCAAAGGCAAGTAATGAAAAGCGGTTTGCGAAGGATAAGAAGTTCTGGGATGATCAGTTGGACGCTCTGGGAGAGCCTCTGTATTCCGATATCCAGGGACCGTCGGTACTGGAAGAGGCACGGAAGAAGCATAAGAACAAGAAGCTCCGCGCCGCAGATATCGAGAGAGAGAAGCTGTTCGTTGCGGTAAAGGATTACGTCCTGGAACCGGAACCCACAAAGGGACTGATCGATTTCTGCATGAATCATCAGATCTCCATGACAAACCTCCTGCTGCTCAGCATCCGGACGTATCTGTCCAAGGTGAACAACGGACAGGAAGACATCACCATCGAGAACTTCATTTCCAGAAGAAGCACCCATGATGAGTGGACCTCCGGCGGAAGCAGAACGATCATGTTCCCCTGTCGGACAGTGCTTCCCGCAGACATGGATTTCCTTTCGGCGGCGTATGAGATCCAGAACGTGCAGAACCGGATCTACATGCACAGCAATTATGACCCGGCTCTGATCCGGGAGGAGATGAAGCGTCGTTACAAGACGCCGGACGATACCACTTATGAAAGCTGCTATCTGACATATCAGCCCATGCCGGTGAAGCCGCAGAATTCCTTCATCTCGAACATCCCCATGCATAACAAATGGTTTGCCAACGGTGCGGCCACCAAGAAGATGTACCTGACCGTATCCCATACGGAGAATGGCGGTATGAACTTCTCCTATCATTATCAGACCGTGAAACTGAATGAGAAGGATATGGAGCTTATGTATTACTACATGATGCGGATCCTCTTCATGGGGATCTCAAATCCGGACCTGAAGCTCGGCGAGATCATGGATATGGTTTAATGAATCAAATATGAATCACTACAAAACAGAAGTAAATTCAGAAAGACGAGGAATCGATCATGGCAATGGATAAGGTAATGCAGTTCAAGAATATCGTGGCACAGTACTGCAACGTAAAGGCAGAGGATATGACGGATGACATGCGCTTCCGCGAGGATTTGGGACTCAGCTCCCTGGATTTCATGTCCTTCCTGGGTGAACTGGAAGATACATTTGATGTAGAATTGGATCCGGAACAGATGCAGAGAGAGGTTCACACCATCAGTGATGCCATCCGGAAGATCGAGGAAGCACAAGATTAATTATCGTAGAGCACGGACCCGAATGGAAAGAGTAAAGCGTGTAAGAGGAATACATGTGCGCAGCGATCATTTACGGAGCGCCGGAAGGCGCGAAGTATGGAATAGGAGAAAAATATGAATACGATCAGAGCGTTATGGGACTATGCCGAAAAGACATATGCGGAGCTTCCGGCTGTACGCTGGCTGAAAAAGAAAGATGTTAATGAGATCAGTTATAAGACTTTGGGAGAAAGCATCTCCGCAGTCCGGAAAGGCTTAAAAGCAGAGGGCTTTCAGGGGGCTCACATTTCCCTGATCGGAACGGCTTCCGTCAGCTGGATCTCGGCTTATCTGGGAATCACCACCGGACAGAATATCGCAGTTCCGCTGGATGCCGGTCTTCCGGTGGAGGATCTGGCGGCACTTCTGCAGGATGCAGACGCTGAGGCACTGTTCCTTGCTCCGAAGATGGCAGCCTATGCGGAGATCTTTGCGGCGCAGTGCCCGAAGCTGCGTAAGGTCTGGCTGCTTCAGGAAGAGGCGGCAGAAAATGTAAGCACGCTGGCTGATCTCCTGGCGGCCGGCGCAGGTGAGGCAGATGTGGAAGGACGTACGGCGTCCGAGATCGCAACGCTGATCTACACCTCCGGAACCACAGGAAAGGCAAAGGGTGTCATGCTCACCCAGTCAAATCTGGCTCTGAATGTGGAGAACGTGAATTATACCAAAGATCCCGGATGCGTTCTGATGAGTGTGCTTCCGGTACACCATGCATTCTGCCTTGTCATGGACTGGCTGAAGGGCTTTTCTCTGGGTGCGGTACTCTGCATCAATGACAATTTCATGCATATGATCCGGAACATGAGTATATACAAGCCGGAAGTAATCCTGATGGTGCCGCTCATGATCGAGACCATTTACAAAAAACTGGCTTCCATCGATCCGTCCCTTCCGAAGGCGGCGGTTGCAGCGCAGGTATTCGGCGGAAATCTGAAAATCATTTTCACGGGCGGTGCACATCTGGATCCGTTCTACATCGAGAAGTTTGCAGAGTACGGTGTGGAGGTTCTGGAGGGCTACGGAATGTCCGAGTGTTCTCCGGTCATCAGTGCCAATATGCCGCAGGATCATAAGGCGGGTTCCATCGGACGGCCGCTTGCAAATGTGAAGATCCGCTTTGTAAACGGAGAGATCCAGGTGCAGGGCAGCAGCGTCATGCAGGGTTATTACAAGATGCCGAAGGAGACTGAGGAGACCCTTGCAGAGGGCTGGCTGCACACAGGAGATAAGGGATATATCGACGAAGACGGATTCCTCTTCATCAACGGCCGTGTTAAGAATCTGATCATTCTTTCCAACGGAGAGAATATCTCTCCGGAGGAGCTCGAGAATAAACTGGGACTCAACCCGCTGGTCGGTGAGGTGATCGTTACAGGTGAGAATAACGGACTGACAGCCCGGATCTATCCGGATCAGGATGTGATAAAGGTGAAGGCACTGGATGAAGAAACGGTACAGGCCGGTCTCAGGGCAATGCTGGATGAGTATAATCGTCGCCAGCCGTCCTATCGTCAGATCACCGGCCTGGTGGTTCGGAAGAATCCGTTCCACAGAAACGCAACGGGTAAGATCAAACGTCCGGAAGCAGAAATCGACGATTGATCAGATACAGCGGATCATGAAAAACGCCATCGGGAAGGGAACCGATGGCGTTTTGTATAGGTGTGGTGCGATTATATTTACTACGAGAGATAGGGCAGGATCCCTGACAGGAAGATCTTCGACAGCAGCTCGGCAACTTCTTCTACCGGCGTTGCAAAGTCGTCCGAGATCCATTTGTGCAGGACACCGATGGTGGTGCCGATGGCGCCGGCGATCATGTACGAGAATTCCAGCTTCTTCTGCGGAGGCCTCTCCGACGTCTGGGTCACACTGGACACGTATCTGTGAAACATGGTGATGGCCTTTTCAAAGAACGCGTCCTCCCGGGGACTCTGCAGCAGAAGGGCGAGAAAACGGTTTTTTCTCGTGTAATTGCAGATGGCAAGAAAGTAGGAATAGCACATGTCCTTGTCATTCTTCGGATGGAAGCTTTCCATAAGAGAGAAGATGTCCCGGATGGTGCGGTCCTCGGCAGCGGCCATCAGCGCCGGGATATTTTCATAATGGTTATAGAACGTACTTCGGACGATGCCGGCCTTCTTGATCACGTCGGATACGGTGATCTTCGATAGATCCTTCTCCTTCAGAAGAAGGAAGAAGGCATCGTAGATGGCGTCTTCCGCGGTGCTGTAGCGTTCATCGGATTCGTTCATGTGGTACTCCTTTTGGTGATTGGGTATCATATTTCCGTCTGTTCATTATATCAGAAAAATGACGGAATCAAAAGAAAAACGTTATGTATTTATGTTCATTTTGCGAATTGTAATTCGGGGCGTTTGTGATAAAATGCGTTTGAGTTACAGAAAATGGAATCAACTAAATTGCAGGAGGAAAGAGAAATGCATTTATTTAAAAGATCAAAAAGACTGATCGCAGGACTTTCGGTACTGGCCATGACCATGGGACTGGCAGGCTGCGGCGGATCTGAGTCTTCAACCTCGGCTTCCGGTTCGGGGAGTGCGCATGAGGATATCACGGGAAGCATCATGATCTACACTTCCATGTATAATGATATCATTGAGAATATGAAGACGGAGCTGAAGAAGGAGTTCCCGAATCTGAATGTGGAATTCTTCCAGGGCGGTACCGGAACGCTGCAGTCCAAGGTGGCTGCCGAGAAAGAAGCCGGGAAACTGGGATGCGATATCCTGATGGTGGCAGAGCAGTCCTATGCGCTGGAACTGAAGGATCAGGGAATGCTGCATCCTCACGTGTTCCCGGAAGCCGACAAGCTGGCTTTTGAATATGACAAGGAAGGTTACTGGTATCCGGTCCGTGCGCTGAACATGGTTCTGGCATACAACTCCGAGAAATACAAAGAGGATGAGGTCCCGCATTCCATGAAGGATTTTGCGGAGAATGAAAAGTATAAGGGAGAGCTCTCCATGAGTGATCCGCTGACATCCGGATCTTCTTACTGCTCCATGGTTGGTCTGATGGATAAGTATGGTGATGATTATCTGACGGCGCTGAGCAAAAACAAGGTCACCATCGAGTCCGGTTCCAATGCGGTGGCAAAGCTGGAAACCGGCGAGATCCGCAGCGCCATGATCCTGGAGGAATCCATCCTGAAGAAGCGTGAAGAAGAAAGTTCACCTCTGACCGTTATCTATCCGGAGGATGGTTCCGTTCCGATCCCGTCCCCCATCATGATCATAGATGAGAAGTACAGCGCAAACAAGAACATCAAGGCTGCGGAAGCATTACAGGAATATTTCCTGTCTCCGGCCGGCCAGAAGCTGATCATCAAGGGCTGGATGTATGGTGTCCGCACGGATATGGAAGAGCATCCGTATGATTCCAAGACATTGAGTGAAATGCTGAAGAACACCATTTCGGTGGATTATAATAAATGCTACAAGCAGCGGGACGAGATCCGTAAGACACTGCAGGAAAAGCTTAAATGACCTGCGAGGTGTGAAACAGATCAGAGCGAAACATTGAGGAGGAAGGATGAGACCGATAAAAGAAAAGACATCTCGATTTCATTTTGATATCAAATGGGTCTTTATTTTTGTGATCCTGGCCTTCCTTCTTGTTTTTCTTGTATTCCCCTTATTATATCTGCTGTTTCGGTCGTTCTTTGTGGAGGGTTCCTTCACGTTGGACGCCGTGAAGCGGATCTACACATATTCACTGAACTGGAGCGCTCTGAAGAATACGCTGGTTACGGCTTCGCTGTCCATGGTCTTCGGGGTACTGATCGCATTTCCGCTGGCATGGCTGGTGAGCCGTACGAATCTTCTCGGGAAAGGCATCTTCCGGTCGATCTTTGTGATGACCTATATGGTACCGCCGTATGTGGGGGCCATGGCCTGGACACGGCTCCTGAACCCGAAGGTGGGAACCATCAATCAGATCCTCACGGATCTCTTCGGTCTGTCTGAGTCGCCCTTTGATATTTATACGACCGGCGGAATGGTGTGGGTCCTGACCACGTTCTATTATCCATTTGCATTTATCACGCTCTGCCGCGCGCTGGAGCATATGGATCCTTCGCTGGAAGAGGCCGCCAGAATCTCCGGAGCCTCGCCGCTGAAAACCCTGTTTACCGTTACACTTCCCATGATGCTGCCTGCCATCGGGGCGTCGGCCATCATGGTCTTTATCGCTGCGGCATCCTGCTACGGGATTCCGTCCATAGTCGGTGCGCCGGGCAGGATCTACACGGTCACCACACGGATCGCGGAGTACGTGGCCACCGGAACCTCGGAGGGCCTGACGGATGCAACGGTTCTTTCACTTTTCCTGATGGTGTTATCCCTGCTTCTGCTTTTTATCTCAAACTTTGTGCTTGGAAGAAGAGATCATATCACTATTTCCGGAAAGTCCGTTCGGCCGAATATCGTGGATCTACGAAAATGGCGGATCCCGCTTACCATTGTGGTGGGACTCTTTTCAGTTATCGTTGTGGTGATTCCGTTCCTTTCGGTCATTTCCACGTCCTTTACCCTGAATATGGGAAAATCCGTCTTCGCATCGGGAAATGCGACGCTGAACTTTTGGGGAAATGTATTCTCCCGGTCGTCGATCCTGAAATCTGCCCTGAACAGTTTACTGGCAGCATTCATTGCGGCAACACTGGGGATGATCATCTGCGTGATCATGGCGTACCTGCTGAAACGAACCAATATGAAGGGAAGGCGGATCCCGGACTTCCTGATCGCTGTCGGATCCGGAACCCCCAGTATCGTCATCGGTCTTGCGCTGATCATGACCATGTCCGGAAAATTCGGGATCAACATCTACAACACTTTGCTTATCATGATCATTGCATATATGATCAAATACATGACCATGGGGATGCGAACGGTAGTGTCCGGTTTCTCGCAGATCGGGCCGGCGCTGGAAGAAGCGGCGGCAGTATCCGGTGCCGGTTGGTTTCGGCGGATGAGGGATGTGGTGCTACCCATGCTGCTTCCGTCCATCGTGGCCGGCTGGTTCCTGATCTTCATGCCGTCCTTCTATGAACTGACCATGTCCAACCTGCTTTACAGTGAGAAGACCCAGACCCTGGGCGTGGAACTGTATCTGTATCAGGTGAACAGCAGCCAGCAGACGGCGGCAGCACTTGCCTGCTGTATTCTGCTTCTGGTGCTGATCATGAATCTTGTGATGCGGAAGGTGACGAAGGGAAAGTTCTCGTTGTAAATGGGAAGAAACGGATCGGAAGAGCGATTGACCGAGATGCGAAATATAGTCTGGCGGAGGGCCATATGTCAGAGATAAAGATCGATCACATAAAGAAAAACTTCGGCAAGGTTGAAGTCATAAAGGAATTTGATGAGAAATTTGCAGACGGGGAATTTGTCTCACTGCTGGGTCCCTCCGGATGTGGAAAGACCACCATGCTTCGGATGATCGCAGGCTTTGAGAGACCTACATCGGGCGAGATCTGGATCGACGGAACACCCGTCAGCACGGCAACTACCTTTGTTCCGCCGGAAGAAAGGGGACTGGGGATGGTATTTCAGTCCTATGCAGTCTGGCCGCACATGAATGTCTTTAAAAATGTGGCCTATCCTCTGAAACTACGGAAGCTGGCAAAGGAAGAAATTTGGGAAAAGGTGGAGCGTGTTCTGGAGATCGTAAACATGCAGGATCTGGCAGAACGTATGCCTGAGGAACTGTCCGGCGGACAGCAGCAGCGTGTGGCTCTGGCCCGTGCCCTTGTAGCAGAACCGAAGGTATTGCTCCTGGATGAGCCTTTGTCAAATCTGGACGCAAAGCTTCGGGAGAGTATGCGGCGGGAGATCAAGGAACTGCAGAAGCGTCTGAATATCAGTGTTGTATATGTAACGCATGATCAGAGCGAAGCCCTCACCATGTCCGACCGTGTGGTGGTGATCAATGAAGGTGTGATCCAACAATCCGGAACTCCGATGGAGGTTTATCGGAATCCGGCGAATTTCTTCGTCGAGAATTTCGTGGCGAAGGTGATAGAGGAGCAGATGGCAGATTACCGATCATTTGCAGAGCAAAGCTGATGAGAAAACATGATGAGAAAGTGGCGACGCGTCGCCACTTTTTTTCTTATTTGACCATTTGACGAGGCGCTATATGGAAATCGTGCCAACGATTACTTGACAGAGACAGGTTTACTCTGTGTATAGCGCAAGTGTGTGAATTGTGTTAAAATGACCATGGGATTGCCCGAAACTTAGATGGGATCATTCATAAGGGGGAGACTATGAAGAAGGTTTTGGGTGGCAGGGCCTGGACTGTGATTATTATCGTTTTGCCGAGCTGGATGTCGGCGCGGTCAATGCATATTCCAATGAGTATATGAGTCAGTATTACTGGGCGGAAGTCATGACCGATGACTGGGAAGAATGACAGGAGTGTTCGATTGTTATGAATAAATTCTTGTTGGTTGCCGTAAATGCAAAGTTCATCCATTCAAATCCGGCCATCTATTCGCTGCACGCGTATGCGGAAGAACGGTTCGGCGAGATGATCGAGATGGCGGAGTATACCATCAATCAGAAAACGGAGCATATCTTAGCGGATATATATAACAGAAAACCCGATATCATCGGGTTTTCCTGTTATATATGGAACTGGAATCTGATTCGGGAACTTCTTCCGGATCTGTCCCGGGTCCTTCCGGATACGGATATCTGGCTGGGGGGACCGCAGGTGAGTTTCAATGCAAAGGTGATACTGGAGCAGTTCCCGAAGGTGACGGGGATCATGATCGGAGAGGGAGAGGAGACCTTCTCTGAACTTCTGGACAGGTATCAGAGAAATGACCGGGCGGATTTTTCTTCCGTTGCAGGGCTGTGTCTCAGGTCGGGTTATACGCAGCCCCGGGAAACGGCGGATCTGAGCAGGATCCCTTTTCTATACCATGATACGGAGCCTTTTACCAACCGGATCATTTATTACGAAAGCAGCAGAGGCTGTCCATACAGATGCAGCTACTGTCTGTCCGCCATCGATAAGACGGTGAGACTGCGGGATATCGCTCTGGTGAAAAAAGAACTGGATTTCTTTCTGGAAAGTAAGGTGAGACAGGTGAAGTTCGTGGACAGGACGTTCAACTGTGTTCACGAGCATGCGATGGCGATCTGGCAGTACCTTTATGAACATGATAATGGGGTGACGAATTTTCATTTTGAGATATCCGCCGATATCATTCGGGAGGATGAACTGGAGATCCTGGGCAGACTCAGACCGGGGCAGGTCCAGTTGGAGATCGGCGTCCAGTCGGTAAATGAAAAAACACTGGCTGCGATCAACCGCAGAATGGATTTGGAGCGGTTGGAGTATGTGGTATCCGAGATCCGAAGGCACCGGAATATCCATCAGCATCTGGATCTGATCGCGGGTCTGCCGTATGAAGATTACGAGAGTTTCGGAAGGTCCTTCGACCGGGTCTACGCCATGCGTCCGGATCAGCTGCAGCTGGGGTTCCTGAAGGTTCTTACGGGAGCGCCGATCTCTCTTCAGACGGAAGAGTTCGGCATCTCCTATACGGAGCAGCCGCCTTATGAAGTGCTGTATACCAAATGGCTTTCCTACGCGGATGTGATCCGTCTCAAGAAGATCGAGGAGATGGTGGAGCTCTATTACAACAGTGGTCAGTTCGGGCATACACTGGAATATCTTGCCCGGGCATTCCGTTCACCCTTTGCCATGTTTGAGGCGCTGGCTGATTTTTATGAGAAGAATGGGTATTTTCTAAACAGCCCATCGAGAGTCTATCGTTACGAAGTTCTTTTGGACTTTTCATCGGAGGCAGACGGAGGGAAGAGGGAGATCTATACCGAACTTCTTACCTATGATTTGTACCTCAGGGAAAAGATGAAGAGCAGACCGGATTTCTGCAAGAGCCTTACGGATGAGGATTATAAATCATTCAGACATGCATTTTACCGGGAGGAAGAGAAGGAAAGAAGGTATCTCCGGGGGCTCTGTCAATACGATGCGAGACAGCTTTCGGGCATGACGCATCTGGAACCCTTTTTCTATCCGATGTGGGATACGGAACAAATGATCGCAGCACCGGAGAAAGGGCAGGAGCGGTATGTTCTGTTCGATTATTCGGAAAGGGATCCGCTGACGAAGGAGGCGAAGGTTTGCGTGGTGTCATAAAAGTTTGTGTGTGTTGTGTATGACCCAAAGTTAGTTTAGTGTGAGGCAGGGTAAAAAATCCTGCTTCACTTTTTTATAAAAAAGTGTAAGAATTGATTCGGAATCCTTACTATATGGATGAGGAGGTGATGGGAAAATGGATGACATACAGATCATATCCCTGTTCTTTGAACGTTCAGAGCAGGCGATAGAGGAATTGTCCGCGAAATACGGTACGCTTATGAAGAGTGTGGCGTTGAATATCCTGGGCAATACCGAAGACGCAGAAGAAAGTGTGAATGACGCCCTTCTTGCTGTGTGGAATACGGTTCCTCCGGAGGATCCGCAGTCCCTGTCTGCATATTCCTGCCGAATCACACGCAACATAGCTCTGACAAAGTATCAGAGAAATACGGCCCAAAAGCGAAACAGCCATTTTGACATTTCATTGGATGAACTCTCGGAGTGTCTTGCGGGAAAAGAGTCGGTTGAGGGAAGCGCTGCCGCAGAGGAGTTGGGACGATTGATCAACCGGTTCCTTGCAGGTCAGAACAGAAAAAACCGTCAGCTCTTTGTTCGAAGATATTGGTTTGGGGAAAATATCAGAGAACTGGCAGACTCTTTTCGAATGAGCGAAAACCATGTTTCTGTGCTTCTGTCAAGGCTTCGGGGCAAGTTGCGGGTCTGTTTGGAAAAGGAGGGATTCCTGAATGAATAAAAAGATAATAGAAGATGCCATGGAGCGCGTAGATGATACATTTATCAATGAGGCGATTGAAAGTATTGAAAAGAAAAAAGGCGCAGGGACAGGGAATAAGGGAAAGTGGATCGCTTTGGCTGTTTCTGCGGCGGCAGTGATTGCATTGGGACTGATCCTTTTTTTCATCAGACCGACAGAAACAGATACAAATACAGAAAAAGGTACAGGTACTTTGCCGGTTCAGGACAGTACGGGCGTGCACATTCCGGCAATAGAGATTGAAGTCCCTTCAGATGGTGTGGCTTATGATATGGTTGCGTTGGTAGTGTATCATGGAAAGATTTATACAGGTTACGAGTTTATAGAAGATGATAAGGAGAAGGTCCTTTCTCTGGTTGGAGATTATATTGGAGAAGCGACCGGATCTATCGATGAATGGTCAACGCAATCTGATTATTCAAAAGAACTTGCAGGGTCTGTAGCAGGGCCTATCTATACAGTCCGGGGGTATGATCCTGATTTCCGGCTTTGTAATGTGATCTCATATACGGACGAACAGGGGAATCCGGGGAAGGCGGTTTCATTTCTGGAAAATCTGAACGGAATCACGTTGGATAAGGGAGCGGATCTCTTTGAAGAAAGACTTCAGATCAAAGGGCATGTAAAAAAACTTTTCTTCAAAAGCCATGAAGCCTGGAACACGGGATCAAAGGAAATGACCGTACCGGATATGACTGCAAATCAGGAATTATGGGATACATTTCTTGATGAACTGGACAGAGGATCATTTGTTGAGATCGATTATGTGAAGGATCCGGGGTTTTATGATAATCCTCATCAGGTGCATTTATTTGTCAAAAAAGATGATGGAACGACAGTAGAACTTCGGTTGTTCGAGGGTGGATATGTCGGATATCAACCGTTAGGATGGTATTTCGTGAAAATGCCGGGTGAGGCCTTTGACGCGATGTATGCAGCTTGCGGCGGGTAAAAAGAGCGATTGAGTGTTAAAACCGTGAGAAGTTCACATACACATCATTGAGTAAAAGTACCACCGACCGGAAGTACACTGTGGGCGGAATGGTGGATCTGTCGGAGAAGGCAAAAAGGATGCTGACCGACAGGGAAACCAACTTTGATGTGCCCAAGATCAATTCCTTTGGCCGCAGAAGCAATGAATTTACGGAACTTCTGGATGCGGTACGCAGCGTATCGAATATCCCGGAATTCCTGAGACAATCGAACCTATTGGATGAGGAGAAATTCATTTCCGATCCGAATGCGGGTGAAGCCTTGATGGTATTTGACGAGGCATTCAATACCCTGAATGAGAAGGTCAGAACCTATCTTCGGAAGAAGACAGGGGAACGGGGCTTAGATGAAACCGGAAAGATCAAGGGCAAGAATGACTATGAGAAGAAGCGGATCGAATATGCGAAAAATGTTCTTTCCCTCGTAAAGGAATATACGGAAAGAAGAATCGGACCGGTAAAAAAAGCAGACAAGCAGGAAGAGCAGGCGCTGAAGGATCGTCGCGATCAGAATAACCGGAATAAAGCACCGGGACTGTAAACTTTATCCGAAAAAATGTGCGGCGCCTCGCCAGTTAACTCTCGCCAAGGTGGGCGAGGCGCGCCTCTTTTAAGACCAAAAGTTAGAAAAAAGTTAGAACTACGATTCTTCCATCATGGCGTAATTCTTTGCAATCCGATAAAACCGCGGGAGTGTAATTGACAAAACTCCGTGTTCGGGGGCGGTTAGAAGTCCCTGCTTGATCAGACGTTCTCTGTACTTTGCGAAGGTGGAGGAAGTCATTCCGGTACGCATACAAATATCCTTCACTTGAGCGGTTTGCGTTTCACCGATGGCAAGGATCACATTTTTATCCTGACGGGACAGGCCTGCCCATATCTTTTTGTAGACAAAGTCGTCCAGCATACCGTCCAGCTTTTCCAGAATTTCTTCCAGAGGGGTAGTTTTTCCGTATTCCCAGTAAAGCAACCCCAATGCCTGAAAGGCAAAGGCATACCCTCTGGTGATTTTTGCCAGATTTATGGCAGTATCCTGATCTGTCTGGAAGACTCGTTTGTAGTGACTTACGATCTGCGTGATGCTGAGAGGTTCCAAAGATACCTTTGGTGATCGCAGAAGAAATGTCAGCGCAGGATCATTCTGTATTGCATATATATTTTCGTACAGACCGGTCATCAGAAGAAAGATAGGATAATCCTCTCTGATCAGGATTTGAAATTGGCTGGCAAAGATACGCATGTTCTGATCCGGAGCTACCTCGTCGATGGTGATAAGGACATGTTTCTTCTTCCTTTTAAGGCGAGTCAGAAGATCGCTGATCACACTTACACTGTCTTCGTTCTCTTTTCCGTTGATCCCGATTCCAAAACCCCCGGCAGACAGATTAAATCCTTTTTCGAGGAGACCGGAGATGTTTTTGCATGAATCCGACAGGCGATTGGCAAAATCATCCAAAAGATTCTGCGTGGGATTGAGATTCAGGACTACCCATTCGTCATCTTCGGAGAAATCATTTGCTATGGATGTCATGAGTACGGTTTTTCCGCTACCGCGGACTCCTTCGATCAGATAGATCTGACTGACTGGACTTTTGCCGAGAAAGTAACTTTTTATTTGTTCTGTTTGATCATAGCGGTTAATAAATTGTTCCGGGGGTTTGCCGAACGTGAGTGTAAACGGATTTTCCATCATGTTACCTCTTTCATAATTTGAACGATTTTTCATAAATCTTCATTGATTCTGCAAATTTTCATTCTTTTTCATATTTCTTCATAAAAATAATATCATATATTTTTCGGGAAGTAAAGGAGAGGAACAATAATCTGTCGTTTCTGTATTCTACCCCAATTTTGAACTTTGAGAATGGATTGGTCAGGTGCGATTTTGGAGATTGAAAAAGGGATTGCTTTCAGTGTGAGTATTATGCTAAATTACATTTAATGGTATTGATCCTTTTGGAGAAATGGACAATAGGAGTATAGCGTTAAAAAAACATGTGAATTCCGGAGAATTATATATCAGAGCCAAGAATATTGAATTCAGCATCATTAATGTGAATGAACTGGCTGATGCAATTATCGAGCTGGCCACAAACGATTACGTCGGAATCCTTAATGTTTCAGAGGAAGAGCCTGTATCGCATTACGCATTTAACAAGGCTCTTTGCAGAAAATACGGTTGGAATGATAGTTGCGTTGTAGCAAATGAAGAAAAAGAAAGAATATATTATTTAGACAACAGCTTGCGTAAAAGGATTCTTAAGACAAGAATCGGTAGGCTGTAAGAGCAGGATAAAATGTGAGAAGTGACGGATTAGAACCTGCGGTCGCGCCTGCCGGCTTGGTCGATTCGCTCGCAAACAGGTGCCACCGGCACCTGCTCGGTCTCGGCTGCCGCCTCGGTCGGGTCAGAACAGGCGCCACCGGCGCCTTTCCCTTTCTGCGTCCCGAAGGATTGGAGGAAAACGGCAACGCCCGGCACACCGTACAAACCATTGTAATTCGTACATTTATTTCATTTCATATAGATTATTCTATCGGTTATTCCTATTTTAAGACCAAAAGTTAGAAAAAAAGTTAGAACTACGATTCCTCCTCGGAAGAGGGGGAAGCATGGAATTAAGACGCAGGACGATAACTGCAGAACGGGCAGGGATGGGTACCTCCGTGGGGAGGATCATCCCTTATTGTTGTGCTCACACCGAAACGAGAGGATCATCCTTCAGGGCGGTTCAGTGTGCTCTGGAGCGGCG
>JAILAR010000020.1 GCA_024681515.1 Eubacterium sp.
AGATTAAAAAGATAGGAACCTATAAAGATGCAAGATACATGAGAAATAATAGAGGGATAATTAAAGATGGCAACGGTGTATCAACGAACCTCTTCCGAAGGGACAGGTCCGGAACGTGAATTTCCCCTGCTGTGCGGCAGAGGAATGTCAGGGGATCCGGTGGGATTGCAGGGTCTCCGGGGATCCCTTCTATGTGGATACCTACAGCAGCAAAGCAGGAGAGAACGGAGCGCTTCTGTTCCACCTGCAGCCGGGCAGGGTCTGGAAAGGTTCGGAGGGAACGGACCTGGCAACGGTCATAGATAAGTATATTTCAATCGGTCCGGTCAGAAATATCGGCTAAAACAGAATATCAGAGAATAAGGTGATCCCCCGGGAAGGTGATTCCCGGGGTATCTTTTTGGAGAACATAAGGAGAACACGTTGAATATGGGGGGATTCTCCTATGCAAAAGCAACATTGTACATTTTCTTCCGATAAGCAGACGGCGTAATGCCGGTATGCTTTTTGAAGATTTGGACGAAGTAACTGTATGAGCTGTATCCGAGGGAGTTGGCAATGTCGATCAGTGAGATATTTGTATTCACCAGATAGTCCATGGCCATCTCGTTCTTCCGGGCTTCTATGTAAGTGCCGATGGTGAACCCGGTCTCCTTCTTGAAGAGAGAACACAGATAAGATTTGTTCATACCCAGCTTGTCGGCAATATCATTGGCGCTGACGGCCTCATGCAGGTGGTCATTGATGTATTCCATCGCACGCTTCACATGACGGCTGAAGACGCCGGAACGTTTCAGCTTCTGCATCCGCTCCAGATAATCATAAACCATTTTTCGATGCAGCAGATTGATCTCTCCCGGGGTCTGCAGAAGATCCACCTGCTGGATGTAGAGATCGCTCAGGGTATAGGCGGTCTCTGACGCCATGCCTCTTTCAATGCAGACACGTGTGATCAGTGAGATACTGACAATAAAATGATAAAGCAGATTTCTTGCCGGATCCGGCGAAAGCTTTCCCAGACCTTCATCCATCAAAGAGAAGCCTCGTTTTTCAAGGCCTTCCCTGTCCCCGGTGCTGACTAAATGATAAAAATCAAATTCCTCCTTCATGGCCATATGCTTCAGATCCACATCGGATTGTTCCATCAGCGTATTCAGAAGATTTGTACGTATACTGTCCATAGCACGCCTCCTTTTCAATAAAAAACACACAAAAATCGGGCATGTATCAAAATTATTTCGACTTTATTAATATAGTATAAAAATGATTGCGGTGTTTTTCGATTTTTTGCTTATTTTTACAAAATATTACTAAAGAAAAACAAACATCTTTAGACAGGCAAAAATAAAATCAAATTACAATGGTCTCATCGATACGCTCGGAATAAAAAAAGAAGGAGGTTTTTTCATGAGACGTATGTATAAAAGTGTGATCGCAAAGGCGTTATCAGTCGGACTTATGTTCTCGGCGCTTTCGGCAGGCAGTGCATTTGCAGCAGGGATACCGACGCCGGAGGGATATACGACACCTTTTGAACAGTACGGAAGCGTAAAGGTTGCCAAGGATCCGGAAACAGGTTATCAGCAGCTCTGTGACGAAACCGGAAATCCGGTTCAGCTGAAAGGTATGAGCACCTTCGGACTTCAGTGGGGCGATGGAAACTGGGTGCTGAATGATGCGGCTTTTGATGCTCTTGCCTATGACTGGAAATGCAACATCATCCGGTTGGCTCTGTATGTGACCGAGAACGGTTATGCGACAGATCCTGCGGCAGGCCTTGAAAGAGTTGAGAAGGGAATTCAGCTTGCAACGGAAAGAGGCATGTATGTGCTGGTGGACTGGCATATCCTCAGTCCCGGAGATCCTACGGATCCAAAGTATCTGGAGGCAGGTGTGGATCTTCCGCAGTATGCTGAGATCAGGGCAGAACACCCGGAGTATAACGGTCCGCAGCTGTTCTTTGCCTACCTGTCCCAGAAGTATGGCGATCAGGGAAATGTCCTTTTTGAGACGGCAAATGAGCCGAACGGAAATGGATCCGAGGACGGCGCAGCACAGACCTGGAAGGAGAAGCTGCTTCCGTACCATCAGTCGGTAGTAGACGCGATCCGTGAGTATGATAAGGATGCGATCCCGAATGTTGTGATCTGCGGTACGGATAACTGGAGCCAGTTTGTAGACGCTCCGGTGGCAAATCCGGTTGTGGATCCGGCAGTGGAAGCGGAGCAGGCGGACGACGCCCAGATCATGTATACCTTCCATTTCTATGCAGGTACACACGATACCAAGATTGATGAGAAGACCGGTGATTACTGGCTCGGCGGCAAGATCAAAAATGCGCTTGAGGGCGGCATCGGCGTTTTCTGTACAGAGTGGGGAACCTCCGAATCAACCGGTGACGGCGGACCGTACATCAATTATGCAGAGCGTTGGCTCACATTTCTTGATGAGTATAAGATCAGCTGGTGCTCCTGGTCGCTGGCATTGAAGAACGAGATCTCCGCAGCCATGCAGGGTGGTGCCACTAAGGAGCCGACCGATCCGGATAACGACGGTATCCCGAACTGGAACTATGCTACAGACGATACGAACAAGGATCTTTCCATTACCGGTAACTATGTTCGCGCAAAGATCCGTGGTGAGGAGGCTCCCCGGTACGGAGCGGCGGAAATGATCACGGATTTTGAAGACGGCCTGCCGGTTGCGATCGTTACCGGAGACGACGATTCCATGAGCGCTGCCGACTATCCGCTGACAGTAGAGGATATCGGTGGAACCAAGGCCCTGGTATTCGGAGCAAATTCCCTGGGACCCTGGGCCGGTGCACCCCGTGTATCCTTCCAGGATCTGGGAAATGTATATTCGCTCTATTCGGATATCACATTTGATGTATATCTTCCCGAGGGAACAGCATTGGTGGACGGTAAGCTGGAGATTCAGCCGATCCTCCAGACTCCGGGATTAAACTACTGGGGACAGTTGGATCAGTATACACTGACGGAATCCGATTTTGCCCCGGATGAAGCAACAGGTCTTATGAAGGCAACAGCGAAGATCAATTTCGACAGCATCAAGGTTCCGGAGGATAAGCTTGGCCACATTACACTTCTTCTCGGTCCGACAGAAGGCTTCTACATGGACAATCTGGGCCTTGAAACCTGGTATAACGGTGACATCGCGGATGCTCCGATCATTCCGGATAATCCGGGAAGTTTTATCGGTCTCCCGTTTACTTTTGAGAATGATCAGAGAGAAGGATGGAAGCCGGAGGGTTCTTCTACCATCGACTATCTGACCATCGCGATCGAAGAGGTTGGAGTGAATGACCACGCCATGTCCTTCCCCGTAAAGCTGGAAGCAGGAAAGAATGAGTGGGAGGATGGTGTAAGACTGACAAGTCCTCACGGCATTTTGACCCTGGAAGAGAGCAAGAATGTGGAAGCACTGGCCATGAACGTTTATCTGGAGAAGGATAAGGCAACCACCGGTGCGATCCGGATCGCTGTATGCTCCACTCCGAACGGTGACGGATACTGGTATCAGTCCGGTGAGTTCGAGCTGGATCCCGTTCAGGGAGGAGAAGCTGTTTCGGCTCCGGGTGGAAGAGAGCTTCTGAAGTATAATGTATATGTGCCTGTGAATCAGGTGGCTGATCAGTACGGCGAGTACTCCTTCAGTGAGAATGTACTGATCCGGAATATCATCCTGGCTCTGCACAATGAAGATTCCGATTATGAAGGCCGGGTATACTATGATAATATCCGCTATGTGGATGCAGAGAAGCTGGATGAGATCGACAAGGAATTTAATTTCTCCAAACATGCAGATATCGTTATGAAGCTTGCGGCATCTGAGGGTGCAACGGACAAGCAGCTGATCATGGCCCTTGAGGTTGCAGCGGATCCGATGATGACGGCAGAGAAGTTCAAGAGCTATGGTCTGGAGATCAGTAAGCTGGCGGACAAGGTGGCAAAGATCGAAGGGAATCCGTTCTCTGAAAAGGAAATGAACGCGATCAAAGAAAAGATCGACGGTAAGAAAGATCCGGAGCCCACAAAGAAGTATAAGAGCGAATGGATCAAGGGTCAGTGGTATGATGCGAAGGGTTCATCTTCCTACAAGTATAAGGGAAGCTGGAAGGGATCCGCTAAGGCAGGCTGGCGGTTTGGAGATACCTCCGGATGGTATGCAAGAAATCAGTGGCAGAAGATCGACGGAAAGTGGTACTTCTTCGATAAGGAAGGCTACATGGAAGCAAATGCTTATCGTCAGGGATACTATCTCAAGGCAAATGGTGCCTGGGACGGCAAGGCTAAGGTGGCTGGCTGGAAGCAGAATAGCAAGGGCTGGTGGTACTCCTTAGACGTTAGTGACTTCCTGAAGAACGGCTGGAAGAAGATCGACGGAAACTGGTATTACTTCAAGGCAACAGGTTATATCGCCATTAACGAATTCATTCAGGGCTGGTGGCTTAACAAGGCCGGCGCATTGAAGGATCCGGTAAAGTACAGCTGGCATAAGTCTGGCAACAAGTGGTGGTACGGAACAAAGGACGGATGGTATGCAAAGGGCAAATCCTACACCATCGACGGCAAGAAGTACACCTTTGACAAGAAGGGCTACACGAAGTAAATATTAAGCTTTATGGCAGGACCCGGCATTATATACGCCGGGTTCTGTTCATTGTGCAACTATCGTGTTTGATTTAGGATGAATAATGTTGATTCTTGCATTTGAGAAGAGTA
>JAILAR010000029.1 GCA_024681515.1 Eubacterium sp.
TGACGGAATCGATTCGCCCGGGCTTCGGAAGCTTGCCGAAGCTGCCGGGCGTTTCGGCCGTGTATGGGTGGTTGCGCCGGACGGGCAGCGGAGTGCCATGTCCCACAGTTTTACATATCGTGCGAGCATCAGCGTGAAGCAGGTGGACTTCGGTATGGAGGGAGTCACGGCCTGGTCCTGCGATGGGAAGCCTGCAGACTGTGTCCGGCTGGGGGCGCTGAAACTGCTTCCGGAGAAGCCGGACTTTGTCATGGCCGGGATCAACACCGGATACAATATCTGTCATGATGTTCAGTATTCCGCCACCATCGGTGCAGTAATGGAAGGAGCGCTGTGGGGGATCCACTCCATCGCTTTTTCCCAGGGGGATGCAGCCTATCAGGATGTGGTCGACCGATATCTGGTGGAGCTGATGGAGGAATGTATGAACAGTCCTCTGGAGCAGGGACATGTGTGGAGCATCAACTTCCCCTGCTGCGGGATGGAGGACTGTAAAGGTGTAAAGAGGGACTGCAGGGTTTCTACGGATACCTACTATGCGGATCATTATGAGGAGGTTTTGCCGGAGGATTCGGAACCGTCTTCGGAGTTTTTGTCCGGGCAGGAGGTGAGGTCTTTTCGTCTGGTGCCGGAACGTATCTGGAAGGGCTCTGAGGGTACGGATCTTGGAGCAGTGCTGGACAATTACGTCGCGGTTGGGAAGGTGTCGAATCTTCGTTAGAACAAAGAGAATCACGGAGCGCGTAAGCGCGAAACGGGAGAGTAATACAATGGAGAAATCGTCCAAGGGGAAAAAGGGTCTGATCGCAGTGATCGTGTTGGCAGTACTGGCGGGATTGGCTGCAGTGCTGATCATTTTCGTGTTTGGAAAAAACAGCAGTGGGTTTGATTCACCCGAAGCTGTAGCGAAGACGGTGCTGGATGTTTCGTATGCAAAGGACTGGAAACCCATCATTGAAATGACTACGGATGAGGAAATGGATGTGATCCTGAAGGTGGACGCGGAGAAAGTGCAGGAGAAAGGGATCTCTACTGTGAGTGAACTTCGCAGCTGGGCCATGGAGCATGCATCGGAGATCCCGGATCCCATGAACGGGAGAGCGATAAAGCAATGTGAGATCGGCCGGGTGATAACAATGCCGGCGTCGGAGTATATTGAGCTCTTTCTGGGAGGAGAGACTGAAGGCAACGCCTACTATTCATTTCTGAAGAGTAAGGACTCTGTCTCCGTTGTTGAAGTTAACTACGTTATGGTAGACGGCGACAAAGAGTATGATCGTGTGGATACGGTCATCGCCTATGAGAAGGACGGCAGATGGTATTCCGTTGTCGGGATCCGGGTGATCGACATCATGTTGTGATCATAAAAGAAGAATAACAGGATAAGAGATCGGGGACGATTCCGGACAGTTCGGAATCGTCCTTTTTTTGCACGATCAATTTCATTGAATTTAAATTCAAAAAGTGCTTGACATTTTCTTTCAGCGGGTTTATATTGATTACAGATTCAATGAAGCATGAATCAATGAAATGCGTAAGGCCGGCATGGTCCATATGAAATGAATAGATGAAAAAGAGGAGGAAAAACAGATGAAGCAGGTGAATGCAAACGGAAAAGAGAAGGTAGTAGTGATCGGCGGCGGTATCGCAGGACTTACGGCTGGCATCTATGCGCAGATGGCGGGTTTTGATACGGTGATCTATGAGAAGAATGCGATCCCGGGCGGCGAGTGCATCGGCTGGAACCGGAAGGGTTACCGCATCGACAACTGCATTCACTGGCTGACGGGAACCCGGAAGGGTACGGAGATGTACGATGTGTGGGAAACGGTGGGCGCCCTTACGGATGAGACAGAGTATGCGAAGATCGATGCCTTCTATACATCCACTTTAAACGGCCGGTCCGTTACTCTGTGGAACGACCTGGAGCGGACAGAGAAGGAACTCATCGCGATCTCTCCGGAGGACGAGGAGGAGATCCGTAAGTTCATCCAATACGTGGAGTACTCCAAACAGTGCCTCTTCCCGGCAGCCAAGCCCATGGAAATGTGGAAGATCAGGGATTATATCAGCATGGGAAAGAACATGATGGACTTCCCGAAGGTCATGAAGGAATTCGGCAAGATCTCTCTGGAGGAGTACAGCAGGCGTTTCAAGTCTCCTCTGCTGCAGAAGATGATCTGCGACTATCTGCCCAAGAGCTACTGCGCATATTCCTTCCTGGTATCCTATGCAACCATGGCAGACGGCAACGGCGGGATCCCCATGGGAGCGTCTCTGCAAATGTCCCTCCGCATGGAGAAAAAATATAAGGAACTCGGCGGTACAATCTGTTATAATAAAGGAGTGGACCGGATCGTCATTGAGAAGAAGCTGGCAACCGGCGTGAAGCTGGAGGACGGTACATTTGTGGGTGCGGATTATGTGATCCCCACAGTGGATACCCATCTGCTTTTCGGAAAGTTCCTTCCCGAGGGCTATATGCCGAAGGAATTCAGGAAGGCTTATGATGCACCGCAGGACTATCCGGCCACCAGTGGATTCCAGGTGGCATATGCGGTAAGCGAGAAGTTTGACCGGGGTGAGACCATTTTCATCGAGATCGAACCTCTGCATGTGGGCAGTCATGACTTTGACCGCATGTATGTGAAGGCGTACGGATATGATCCCGTCTTCGTGAAGGATGGGAAACAGGTGATCCAGACCTGCATCACCCAGTCGGATGAGGATTATGCATTCTGGAAGAGCCTGTCCAAAGAAGAGTATCAGCGGGTGAAGGAAGATCTGGCGAAGGAAGTGGAACGGCGGATCGTGGCTGCATTTCCGGAGCTGGAAGGGGATATGGAGTTCCTGGATGCCTGGACACCCCTTACCTATGAGAGATACTGCAATGCCTATCATGGAAGCTACATGAGCTTCGTGACTACGCCCACGGGAAAACAGATCAAGTTCAAGGGAAAACTGAAGGGGATCAAAAATCTGTATGTGGCCGGTCAGTGGACCAACGCCCCCGGCGGACTGCCGGTGGCAGCGGCCAGCGGAAAGTTTGCGGTGCAGCGGG
>JAILAR010000111.1 GCA_024681515.1 Eubacterium sp.
CGTCAGACCAGAGGTTTGCCTACAGCTTCCTTCAGATTCCACCTCACGATGGACACCCTTGCTGTTCAGCTATGTCCTTCCCACTGTCGGGCGGACTCGGGACTCTCACCCGTTAGAAACGTGCGCCGCCAGGCGCACAATAAAAGAAAGCGGCCCGACGGGCCGCTTTCTTTTTATTATTGTACGTTTCACCTGTGCTTAACGCGATCTATGCGATCTCATAGATCCAACCTTCCGGAGCCTGGATCCGTCCCATCTGGATACCCGTCAGGGTGTCATACAGCTTCTTTGTGGTTGCGCCCATTTCCTCCATACCTGCGGGGAAACAGATCTCACGGCCATGATCTACGATCTTTCCTACCGGAGAGATAACCGCAGCCGTTCCGCAGAGTCCGCACTCCTCAAAGGACGGAACCTCATCCAGGAATACTTCTCTCTCTTCCACTTCCATACCCAGATATTCCTTTGCAACCACCTCCAGAGAACGGCGGGTTACAGACGGAAGGATACTGGATGACTTCGGTGTTACGAACTTGTTGCCCTTGATGAAAATGACATTGGCACCACCGGTCTCCTCGATCTTTGTCCGGCTGGCCGGATCCAGATATACATTTTCATCAAATCCGTTTTTATGTGCATCTACAATGGCATGCAGACTCATGGCATAATTCAGGCCTGCCTTGATATGGCCGGTTCCGTGCGGTGCTGCACGGTCAAAATCGCTGACACGGATCGTGATCGGTTTTGCCCCGCCCTTAAAATACGGGCCTACCGGCGTTGCAAAGCAACGGAACTGATATTCCTCTGCCGGCTTTACACCGATGACTGCATTGGAACCGAACATGAACGGACGAAGATACAGAGTCGCGCCGCTGCCGTAAGGCGGAACCCATGCTTCATTTGCAGTTACGACCTGACGCACCGCGTCGATAAAACGCTCCTTCGGGAACGGCGGCATCTCCAGGCGTTTCGCAGTATCGATCATACGCTCAGCATTGAGATCCGGACGGAAGGTCACGATCCGGCCATCCTCCGTGGTATATGCCTTCAGGCCTTCGAAGCAGGTCTGTGCATACTGCAGGACACATGCGCACTCACTCATGGTGATATTGTGGTCGTCCGTCAGGACGCCGTCATCCCATGCGCCGTTTTTAAAATTCGATACATAGCTCTTGTCGGTCTGGATGTATCCGAATCCGATCGAGCCCCAGTCAATGTCTTTCTTTGTTCCCATGATGACCATCTCCGTTCAATTAGATTTCAAACGATTCTGATTTATATATTTGCATCGTGCATTCGCATTATTCGCAAATATTTCGGTCATTTTCCTTAATAACCGAAACAAATCGTTACATTCTATTTTATATTCTAAAGCCTGAATGTCAAGATGTTTCTATACTTTTTCACCCCTCCGAAGGCGTAAAATAATTTCCGTCAGAATTTCAGGGCAGCTATCGCCCTTTCGGCTGTGGGTTGCTTCATTTTCTTCGGCGTGGTATGATGGGATGTGCTAATTATGAAGAGATATGAAAGACAGAAATATACAGAAAAAACTCTATAACACTTTAGAAGGGAAGAAACAGCCATGTATCATGTAGATTTTCAGAAGCCCTGCCATGCGCATTTTATCGGGATCGGAGGGACCAGCATGAGCGGTCTGGCCCGCCTCCTGCATGAAGAAGGATTCACCGTCACCGGATCGGATACGGTACCCTCCAAATACTGTGACAATCTGAGGAAGCAGGGAATCCCGGTATACCCGGAGCATTCCGAGGAAAACATGAAAAACAATCCGGATATTGCATTCGTGGTTTATACCGCAGCGATCTTCATGGACAATCCGGAATACACCTACGCTCTCGCTCACGATATCCCTGTACTGTCCCGCGCCCAGTTTCTGGGACAGCTGATGGACAACTATAAATACGGCGTGGCCGTGGCCGGAACCCACGGTAAAACGACCACAACAGCCATGATGTCCCACATCCTGATGAAAGCCGGAAAGGATCCCTCCATCACCATCGGCGGCGATCTGGATCTGATCGGCGGAAATATCCGCATCGGCCATTCCGATTATTTCGTGGCCGAGGCCTGCGAGTATACCAACAGTTACCACGAGATGCGCCCCTGGGTCAGCATCATTCTGAACATCGACAACGACCATCTGGATTTCTTCCACAACATGGATAACATCATCAAATCCTTCGGTGAATTCGGAAGGAAGGTAAAGACCGGCGGAACTCTGGTAGTAAACGGTGATATGCCCTATCTGGATGCGATGCGGGAGGCTGTACGGGACAAAGACATTAACTTTGTAACCTTTGGAACCGGCGAGAATAACGATTACCGTGCGGTAAATATCCGTCTGGACTCAGCCGTACATCCTACTTATACTCTGGTACGCCGTGGGGAAGAACTGGGCGATGTGGTTCTCTCCGTGGTCGGCGAGCATCACGTATGGAATTCTCTCTCCGCCATCGCTGCCGCGGATGCTCTGGGCATCGACCTGTCCGATACAAAGGAAGGTCTCCGCAGCTGCCCCAGTGCAAAGCGTAGATTTGAATATAAGGGAACCACAAAGCAGGGCGTAACCATCATCGATGACTATGGACATCATCCGCTGGAGTGCGAAGTAACCATCCGTGCGGCCCGTGAGGTACTGGAGCACAGAGCGCCGGAGGAGCGTGGGGAGCTTTGGGTTGCATTCCAGTCCCATACCCATTCCCGGACCAAGGATCATCTGGAAGAGTTCGCGGCAGCCCTTGCTCTGGCAGATCACTCTCTCGTGGCTGATATCCGGGACGACCGAGAAGCAGATGACGGCACCATCCACGCGCGGGATATCGTAGAACACGTCAAGTCTCTTGGCTCAGATTCCGTATATTTAGGCGATTTTGCGACAATTGAAAAATATATTCTCGAGCATTGTAAAAACAACGATTTGTTGATAACTCTCGGCTCCGGACCCATATATACCATAGGAGAAAGCTTACTTCGTCAGTAGTTATCAAAAGAATCCACAAAATAATCCGCTGGTTTCCCTGCGGATTATTTTAATGTTCTCGACAATCTCACCATTCAAAAACATACGTTTTTGGGTGGCATAATGGTCCTGTAAACCAATCTGTCCACAGTTTCCACAAAATGCTTCGAAGGGGCTATGACGGTTGCATTTCCAAAGGGTTGTGTTATAATATGCGCGAGTAATGAGCCATGCAGGACTGCGAGACATGCTTTGTGTGAGCTTGCTCACAAACAAAGCAATGTCGAAGCAGGACTATACGGCGAATGCCGCGACATCGACGATTGCGAAGCAAGCGGAGATGGAGGCATGGCTCAAACCCATACGCGAGATCGAAAAATAGAGGTTACTTATGGGAATGATCAGACTATCTTCGGATGATGTTAAGGGAAGCACCATCCTTTCGAATACATTTATCGATCACTATATGCCGCAGGCAGACGGAATCTTTGTAAAGGTCTATCTTTACCTGCTCCGGGTACAGCAGAGCAACAGGCAGCTCTCCGATTTTTCAGCCATTGCAGATCATTTAGGCTGCTCTGACAACGATGTGGAGAGAAGCATCCGCTACTGGATCTCCAAAGGGCTGATCCGGTATGAGGTTGATGAGAAAAACCGCACAGTGGATATTACACTCTGCCAATCCAAAGACCCGGAACCGGTAAACGAGACTCCGAGGATCGTCGACTACCTGCGCGTAGTACGCCCGGAGGAGGATCCGATCCATGCCGCCTCTGCGGCGGATCCATATCCGGATGCATTTCGGGCAGCAACTCCCCGCCTCACGGCAGATACTGCCCCGGTAAAGTCAGGAGCCCCATCAGGCACTCCCGAAAAGAAAACCGTGCGCCGTCTCCAGCCTTCGGCACAGGAGCTGGCACAGGCTCTCTCGGATAAGGAATTCATCGAACTGAAAAAAGAGGCTGAAGCGTTTTTCGACCGGTCACTGACACAGAAGGATATCAACGTGCTCTGGCTGATCCATCAGGATCTGGCACTGCCCTTCGATCTCTGCGAATATCTTCTCGAATACTGTGCTTCCGATAAGGAGAACCATCCGGAGCGGATGCAGCCGGATTATTACAAAAAGATCGCCACCTCCTGGGCCGACCAGGGGATCCGGACTCGGGAAGAAGCCATGAATGATACCGCAAGACATTTCTTCGGCACACAGATCCTGCGTGCTTTGGGCGTACAAAACCGGTACACCCCCACGCCCGCGGAGCTTCGAATGGTCGAAACATGGAGAAAGGAACTTGGATTTTCCGATGAAATGATCCTTCTTGCCTGTGACGAAGCCATCCTGACCAAACCGGGAAGCGCAAACTTCCGATACATAAACGGAATTTTAAGCAGCTGGCATAAGGACGGGATCCATACACCGGAGAAGCTGGTGGAACGTTCGAACAGTCAAAAAAAGATGCGGACCGATTCCTCAAAATCCGGTAAGAATCCTTCCGGAAATGACGCTCCGTTTCTGCAGGGCAGCCTTTCCTCAGACCTGGATTATCTGGAGAAGCTTGCCATGAAAGACATTAAGAACTCCTGAAAAACGCGAGAGGATTTTTAATGAATACATTTTTCACGATCGAAAAAAGCGACATTTCGGAGCAATACCGGAAGATCCGCGCCACAAAAGAAAGAGAACTGACAGAGCGCAAAGAGGAACTCTTCCGAAAATGTCCCGAGCTTCTTCAGATAGAACAGAAGATCTTCTCGGTAAATGCAGACTGCATGCGCAGGATCCTGACGGCTTCGCCGGATCAGGCAGCAGCCCTCAAAAAAGAACGGAACCGCGAGCTGGACGCATTGAAGAAAAAGCGGTCCGAACTTCTGGCGTCTCTCGGAACGGATGAATCCGCTCTTGAGCCGGAATACGAGTGCCCCATCTGCCAGGATCAGGGTGTGATCGACGGTCAGCGATGTGAATGCTTCCGAAAGAAATATCTCAGCCAGCTCTATCGACAGTCAACGCTGGAAAGCATTCTGAAGCGTGAGAATTTTGACACCTTCCGATCTGATTATTACAGCAATGACCCGGTGGGCGAAAATGTTTCTCCACGCCGCAATATCGAAGTGCTGGAAAGACGGGCACGAGCGTTTGCCGATGCCTTTCCCAAGTCAAAAAAGAGTTTTCTCTTCTATGGGGAAACCGGGCTCGGAAAGACCTTTCTGACCAATTGCATCTCAAAGGCATTGATGGACAAGGGATACACCGTACTCTATCTGTCCTCAAATGATCTTTTTTCAGACATCCTCGGCCCATACCTTATGTCCGGGACCGATGAACAAAAAGCGTTACTCCGTCCGGTATACGAGCTGATATTCGATGCGGATCTGCTGGTGATCGACGATCTCGGAACCGAACTGACAAACACTTTCACGACCTCCTGCCTCTTCGAGATTGTAAACAAACGCGGCAGAGACGAGAGGTCCACCATCATTTCCACGAATTTTTCTTTGCAGCAACTCCGCGACCGTTATCAGGAACGGATCGTTTCCCGCATCGCAGAGCAGTATGAGATGTGCAGATTCTATGGGCAGGATATCCGGTCCCTGAAAAAAGCGCAGGAGCTGCTTCAAAGAAATAAATAATCTTAAATTAATCAAAAGAAGAACAAGCACAAGAAAGGACAAGAAAACATGCCTGATTCAAGCAAACTGATCACCCTACCTGTCGGACGTCTCGGGATCATCCCGATGAAAAGCTGCGAAGAGCTGGGCAAGAAAGTCGACAGCTATCTGGTAAAATGGAGACATGAACGTTCCAAACCGGAAAATATGGATCTTCATTTCAATGGGTATGAAAGAGACACCTATATCGTAAAGTCGGAGTGCCCCCGGTTTGCTTCGGGCGAAGCAAAGGGTACCATCAAAGAATCCGTCCGGGGTACCGACCTGTACATTCTGGTCGATGTCGGAAATTACAGCATCGAATACAATCTGGGCGGACGCATGGTTCCCATGTCCCCGGACGATCATTATCAGGATCTGAAGCGCGTGATCGCTGCAGCGGCCGGCAAAGCAAACCGGATCAACATCATCATGCCCTTCCTGTATGAGTCGCGTCAGCATAAGCGCACCAACCGGGAATCTCTGGACTGTGCACTGGCTCTTCAGGAACTGGTAAATTACGGTGTAACAAATATCATCACTTTCGACGCCCATGATCCGCGGGTGCAGAACGCAATCCCGGTCAGTGGCTTCGAGAACATCATGCCGACCTACCAGTTCATCAAATCCCTGCTCCGCTCCACGCCGGATCTCACCATCGACAAAGACCACCTTATGGTCATTTCTCCGGACGAGGGTGCGATGCACCGGGCAATCTACTTTGCAAACCATTTCGGCGTCGATGTAGGTATGTTCTACAAGCGCCGTGATTATTCCAAGGTCGTTAACGGAAAGAACCCGATCGTGAAGCATGAGTTTTTGGGAGATGATGTCGAAGGCAAGGACGTGATCATCATCGATGATATGATCGCATCCGGAGAAAGCATGCTGGACGTTGCAAAGAAGCTGAAGAGTCTGCATGCAAAGCGTGTCTTCTGTCTCTCTACCTTCGGCCTCTTTACCGCAGGGCTGGATGTATTCGACGAAGCCTATGCAGCGGGCACCATCGAGAAGATCATCACTACAAATGTGACCTACCAGAAACCGGAGCTGTTCACCCGTCCGTGGTATGAATCCGCCGATATGAGCAAGTATATCGCGATCATCATTGATCATCTGAACCACGACGCTTCTCTCAGCGATCTGCTGGATCCGCGCGAACGTATCCAGACCCGCGTCAACGAGTACAAGCAGTTCCACACCATCAGCGACAACTACGCTGCACCGACTTCCGGTGTATGATCGTCAATACCGTGTAATCAAGCGCACCCACTTATCGACCGTATCATGCATACAACAACGAGAGCCACGACCCTTTGGTCGTGACTCCCGCTGTTTTGTTGAATATCAATTGCAGACTCTCTCTTGAAGATCGTATCTTGATCCTACCCCTCCATCTTCTGCAGGAAGGCTTTCATACGTTCGCTTCCAGGGTTGTCGATGACATCCTCCGGCCTGCCTTCTTCCACCACAACGCCGCCGTCCATGAAGATCACACGGTCAGCTACATTTCTGGCGAATCCGATCTCATGGGTTACGATCACCATGGTCATCTTCTCTTCTGCCAGCTGACGGAGTACCCGGAGGATCCCAGCCGTGATCTCCGGATCCAGAGCGGACGTGGGCTCATCAAAGAAAATGATCTTCGGCCGCATGGCCAGCGCCCGTGCGATAGCCACGCGCTGCTGCTGACCACCAGAAAGCTGCGCCGGATATGCATCCAGCTTCTGATCCAGGCCCACCTTCTTCAGAAGTTCCTTTGCTTCTTTTTCCACCTCTGACTTATCACGTTTCAACACGTGGATCGGTGCATCACAGACATTTTTTAGTACGGTATAATGCGGAAAAAGATTGAAATCCTGGAATACCAGCCCATAGCTCTGCTTGATTTCCCGGATCTCTCCCTTCGACGCATAAACCGACTTTCCGTTTTCACTCACGCAGGCATTCTTACCGTCAAAGGAAAGCGTTCCGTCATCCATGGTCTCCAGAAGTGTCGAGCAGCGAAGGAGCGTGGATTTACCGGAACCGGAAGGTCCCAGGATTGCAACCACCTCTCCCTGCTCCACGGAGATCGAGATATCCTGCAACACATGATGGTCACCAAATGATTTTTTGATATTCTTTACCTCAAAGAGTGCCATAAATAACTCCTATTCCACAATTCGCGCTTACATCTTATTTATATATTTCTTCTTCGCATGCTGTTCCCGACGCGAGACTCTCTGATGCCTGTCATAATACCGCATCTTCTTCTCTACCCAGGACATGACCGCAGCCACAAGAATATTGAATACATAATAGAACAGCCCCGCGATGAACAGCGGCATGATACTGGATTCCGCCGCAGTCACCTGCTTCGCCAGCGTGAACATTTCCGTGTAGGCAAGGGCGAAAGCAAGGGAGGTATCCTTGACCAGCGTGATAACCTCGTTTGTTACCGGCGGGATCACGCGTTTCACCATCTGCGGGAAAATGATCTTCCAGAAGGTCTGCGTCCTGGTATAACCCAGCACATCCGCAGCTTCATGCTGTCCGACGGGCACTCCCTCGATCCCGGCACGGAAGATCTCTGCAAAGTACGCCGCATAGTTCAGCGAAAAGCCTATGATCACGGCGTAGAACCGGTAAGACGAAGAGGTTTCGATCCCGAACACAAAATGCGGTCCGAAGAATACCACCAGCAATTGCAGCATCAGCGGTGTTCCTCGCAGGATGGAGATGTAGATCTTTGCGATCCACTGCAGCACCTTGAAACGCGACATCCGGATCGCTGTGAGCAGCAATCCGAGAGGCATGGAGAAAATGAGGGTCAGGAAGAAGATAGCCAGCGTTGCCAGCATACCTTTTCCCAGTTGCTTTGTGATACTGCCGAAACGTTCAAAGAACGACTTCTTTCCGGACGATTCAGCCGCCGTCTTTTCAGTGCTCTTTTCCCCCGGATCCGATGCTTCCGTTACGCCCTGCTCCGAAGCCTTTTCTTTTCCCAGGCAGACACTGTCCGACAGATCCCAGGTCTTTGCGATCTCCGCGAAGGTTCCGTCCGTTGCCATCTCATTCAGTGTCTCCTGCACCTGATCCCGGAGCTTCGTGTTTCCAAGCTTGAATCCGACGCCATACTGCTCTGTGGAAATGACAGCATCCAGCATCCGGAACGAATCTCCACGGTTTGCGAGTTCGTGTTTCGCGACTCCGATGTCCAGGCAGACCGCATCTGCCGCACCGGCTTCCAGATTCATAAATGCACTGTTGTAATCCGCAACCTGCTGCAACTCCGCGAACGTAGCCGCCAGATCTTTATTCGCCTGTTCCGCTTCCGCCCCGGTAAAGGCAGCCAGTGCCGAGGAATCCGTCTGTACGATCACAACCTTTCCTGACAGATCCTCCGGTTTCTGAATATCCGAGGACGTACGCACCACGACTACCTGTGAATTATCCACATATGGCACACTCCAGGTATAGTCCGACTCTCTTCCCTGAATGGTAAATCCGTTCCAGATACAGTCGATAGTCCCGGAGGAAAGCTCCATATCCTTGGAATCCCAGTCGATAGGCTGTTTTACCAGATTCCAGCCACGGCGTTTACAAACCTCCGCTGCCAGATCCAGATCGAAACCGATGTACTCTCCGTCCGTATCTTTATATCCATAGGGCGGAAATTCCGCATCAAATCCAACGGTGAATGTCTCTCCGGATTTTTTCTCCACGTTTGTCGCCGAATTTTCAGGATCTTCCGCATCTTCCGAAGCGGTTACATCTTCCGTATTCACCGTGTCCGTCCCGGCTTCAGGAGTCTTCCCGATGCAGACACTGTCCGACAGATCCCAGATCTTCGCGATCTCCATAAACGTTCCGTCTGCCGCCATTTCATTGATCGATTCCTGCACCACATCCCGAAGGGAGGTGTTGCCCAGTTTGAAACCGACACCGTACTGCTCCGTGGAAATGATGGAATCCAGCATACGGAACGCATCCCCACGGTTTGCCAGTTCATGCTTTGCCACACCGATATCCAGGCAGACCGCATCTGCCGCACCGGCTTCCAGATTCATAAATGCACTGTTGTAATCCGCCACCTGTTGAAGTTCTGCAAAGGAAGCCGCCAGATCCTTATTGGCCTGCTCCGCATCCTCTCCCGTAAAGGCCGCCAGTGCAGAGGAATCCGTCTGCACGATCACAACCTTGCCGGCCAGATCTGCAGGCTTCTGAATGTCCGAGGAAGCACGTACCACAACCACCTGGGAATTGTCCACATAGGGCTCTGTCCAGGTATAATCCTCCTCTCTGCCCTGAATGGTAAACCCGTTCCAGATGCAGTCGATGGTTCCTGAATTCAGCTCCATATCCTTGGAATCCCAGTCAATGGGCTGTTTCACCAGCGTCCAGCCGCGGCGTTTGCAGACCTCTGCTGCCAGATCCAGATCGAAACCTATATATTCTCCGTCCGTATCCTTGTATCCATAAGGTGGAAATTCCGCGTCGAAACCCACCGTAAATGTAGTCCGATCATCTTCCCCGTCCGCAAAAGCAGGGGCTCCGCCGGTCGAGAATACTCCCAGCAGAAGAAGTGCCGCAAGCAGAAACGCAAGGATCCTGCTGCTTTTTGTCTCCCTCATCTTTATCTCCTATTCCATACTGCGCGCCTAAAGCGCTCCGTAGATCATCACTTCAGCACGTATCTATCGATCATATACTTTTCTCTTCTGATTTGAGTCCGTGCCTCGTGATGATTATTCCATACTGCGCGCCAAAAGCGCTTCTGTTATTGAGCCTTCGCACTCTCCCACTCCAGGAACTCCCCCACCGGAAGGGGTTTCGCGTAGTAATATCCCTGGAAGCTTCTGACACTGAAGTTCTGCAGGATGTCGCGCATGCCGGCGGTTTCGATTCCCTCTACGCAGACCTTTGCTCCGAAAATGGAGGCCAGACCGGAGAAATGCTCCATGAGCTTTCGTTCCATCATATCCTCTTCGATCTTCTGCACGAAGCTGCGGTCGATCTTGATGATATCGAAAGGCAGTTCCTTTACCAGACCCACAGAAGAGAATCCGGTTCCGAAATCATCCAGGGCAATGAGCACACCATGGCTCTTCAGACTGGAAATGACATTCTTCAGAAGATCCATATCCAGGAGTCTGCACCGTTCGGTCACTTCCAGACAGAGATGCTCCGGCGGATAACCCACATCATCCAGCGCCTGCAGCACCGTATCTACGAAATTCGGCTTTTCCAGCTGCGTATAGGAAAGATTCACATTGATCATGAAATCCGAATTTTTTTTCAGCATCCTCTTTGCGGTCTTCAGTGCCTCCCTGAGGATCCACTCGCCCAGTTCGGGGAATAACGGATCCGACTCCAGAAGCGGTATGAACTGGTCCGGCGGCACCACGCCGTACTCCGGGCTCTTCCAGCGGAGCAATGCTTCGGCACCAATCAGTTCCTCCGTATCCGCATCCACCACCGGCTGGTACAGCAGGTAGAAGCCCTTGTATCCATGCATGATGGACGCCCGGATCGCATGGAGCTGTTCCACACGCTGACGGTTGTCGTCATTCAGCTCATTATGGAACTCAACCAGTTCCCCCTGCTTCTTCAGCTTGGATTCACCGTAGGCAAAATTCAGGCAGGCGTATACTGTCTGGGAATCGATATTTGCATGAATAAGAGAGATGGCTCCGCAGTTAAGATCCAGCATGATCCGCTTACCTTCCACTTCTAAATCCGAGCGGAAGAAATCGCGGAATTTTTTATATCCGCTCCTGATCTTCTCTACCGTCATACTATGACTGATGACCGCAAATTTGGTACCGTCGATACGATAGGTATGTCCGGTATTGCCGACGAAATCATAGAGTTTCCGGGAAAACATCTGCAATACCCGGTTACCGAAATGATATCCGTATACCTCGTTTATTTCAGAGAACTTGCTGATACCTATGATGCTCACGATCATTTCCGTGTTCTTATGCAGATTCGTATCCAGATCTTCGAAGAATCCGTACTGGTTCCGAAGACCGGTCAGGGTATCCAGATGTCCCTGAATGCCATGATTCCGGATCGTTCCGGCAAAATAATCCGGTTCTCCCATGGGATCACGGATGACTACGCCGCGGCAGGTACAGACATCATAGCTTCCGTCCGTTTTCTTTGCCCGATACTGCATGTCGTGACCGGCAGCATTTCCCTTAAAGATCTCATTGATTCCTTTCCGATAGGCATCCCGGTCTTCCGGATGGATATGTTCCTCCCAGATGTCTCCGGCACCATACATATACTCCGACGGAAGTCCGAAGACATCCACAGCCGCCGCCGACCATTTGGAATAATCATATTTCATATCACAGAGGTACACATAGGTCCCCTCTGACACCACCGCAAATGCACCGTACAGGGTATCCAGCATGACCCGCCTTTCCGACGGGATCTTCTTCACGGCCTCCTTCTTCAGAGAATAACTCTCCTGCAGCAGCTTCTGAGCCTTCAGACGTTCCTTGTCTTCGTACATGCGGGTATCCGCACGCTCAAAGACATCCTCCACGGAGCGATCCTCCAGGGACTGATACTCTGCCATGCCGGCTGCCACCACCGGTCCCTCCCCGGAGTTTAGATTATTTCCGATCCGACGCTTCAGCGTCCCGAACAGTTCTTCCCGGTTGGTGAAATCACTTCCGGTCAGGATCACAACAAACTCATCTCCGCCGATCCGGAACACCGGACTGTGCGCGAAGACCGTGCAGATCATTTTACAGGATCTGCGGATATAATTATCCCCGGCCTTATGTCCCTTGGTGTCATTGATCAGCTTCAGCTCATTGATATCGCAGAGCACGATGGCAAAGGAGTCCGCGGCGTGTGCATCGATCCCTTCCTGCAGTTTCTGCTCTGCTTCATGATACGCATTCTTGTTCTTGGTTCCGGTAAGTTCATCGCGGCGGGCCATCTCATTCGCCATGTTCAGCGCCTGCAGATGCTCCTTCTCCTTCCGGACATCCTCGTCCCTGTTCTCCACGCAGATGACAAAATGCACCTTATCGGTGGCCCAGATCGCCGTCATACGGGTGTACCGGATCTGTCCGTCGATCACCATGCGGTAATCTGCTATGAGTTGTTTCCGGGTCTCCAAAGCGGAGATCAGATAATCCTTTCCGAGAAGTGTGGTGATACGGTCCCGATCCTCCGGAAAGATGACATTTTCCGCATTATATGTTGCATCCGCAAAGAAATCATCTCCGGTCTCGCGAATACCCCGTTCACCGTAAATGGAATTTGTGGTATAGGAGATATAGCTTCCATTGGAGGAATCCACATAGTAAATGACATCAAAGTGAGATGCCAGCATATCTGCGATCTGCGCGTAGGTCGTGCTCTGCTTCTGACTCTCCTTCAGGGCTCGCTGTGCCAGAACCTCCTCGTTGATATTCTCGAGACCGACGATCATGTGCCTGTGGTCCTTGGCCCAGATCTCAGAAAACCGGACATAATTCACCTGTCCTGCCATGATAAGCCGGTAGGTAGTGGTATAAATACTTCGATTCTCGAGCTTCTTGATCATCACGTCCTTGAACAGGAGCTTCGTAAGCATTTCCTGATCCTCCGGATGGATGACCTTCCGGATATTCCGACGGCTCTCGGCAAAGAAATCCTCACCGACCGTCGGAATATGGAGATCCTGATAGGCATTTGTAGACGAGATTTCAAAGTAGTGTCCGGTCTCCACATCCACGTAGTACAGGGTATCATAGTGCTCCGCCAGACTGTCGGTGATCTGGGTATAGATCTCGCGCTCTGTCGAGGCTTTTTTTGCTTCTTCTCTGGCCTGGTGCTCCGCATGGAAATTCTCAACACCGAAAACAATATAATCATCCTCGGATCCGTCCTCCACACCCCGGATCATACGCAGACGATGCCAGATCGGCTTCCCGTCGATCATCAGCCGATACTCGATGTCCTGCATCATTCCCTTATGAAAGGCGGCAAGCAGCTTCTCCTTCTGAATGTCCTCCAGAAAGATATGCAGATCATCCGGATAGATCACCTGCTGTGCATCACTGATAACATTTTTAAAGAAATCATCCCCGCCCTGCTCGATCTTCAGGGAGTGAAACTCCGGATTCACTGAATACCAGTAGTATTCATTGGTTACGATATTCACATAATAAACGCTGGTATAGTCCACAAGCAGCGCTTCTGCGATCTTATTGAAGATCATTTCCTGCGTGGTCATGGCACCCTCCTATTCCAAACTTCGCGCCTTTCGGCGCTCCGTTCTGATCTTTTTCAGAACCGATGAGCGATCCCTCTCATCGGTTCTATATAGTCCGGCGTATTTCTGTGTAACATGTTAGGATCTTCACCGCATTTTTTGCTGCATTTCAGGAGTCCTGCTCCGTGTCATCCTTTTCGGAAAACATCTCTCCCAGAGTTCTCCAACCCAGAACGGCGCATTTTACCCGGGCCGGCATATGGGAGATATCCTGCAGCGAAGACGCTTCCTCCAGCATCTCCAGCTCCTCCTCCGTCACCTTGCCGCGGATCATTTTCATAAATGTGTCCTTCAGGGACAGAGCTTCCTCCACCGTCCGGCCGATCACCAGCTCCAGCATCATGTCCGCGCTGGCCTGGGAGATGGCACAGCCGTCGCCCACAAAGGCTCCGTCTTCGATCACACCCGCGTCACTCACCTTCAGCTGCAGGGTCACATCATCCCCACAGGAAGGATTCACTCCCCGGAGGGAGATCGTCGGGTCGATCAGCGGTGCCTTATGCACCGGATGTAGATTATGCTCCGTAAGTATCTCGTTATAAAACGTGCGATTCTCCATGATTCCTCGCTTTCATTTTCTGTTCTTATATGTCAGTCCGGAAATCCCAGCCAGGGGCGGATGTTCCGCATTCCCGCCGCAAGACGTTCCACTTCTTCTTCCGTGTTGTAGAACATCAGACTTGCCCGGGTCGTCGACGGAATATTCAGGTACTGATGCAGCGGCTCCGCGCAGTGATGTCCTGCCCGGACAGCCAGATTCTGATCCGCCAGCACCGCAGCCACGTCGTGAGGATGTACACCTTCCACGCGGAAGGTAAAGATCCCATGATGGCCTGCCGCATTCTCCGCACCCACCAGCTCGATATGCGGGATATCACGGATCAGCTGAAATGCCAGCTCCGACAGCTTTTTCTCCCGATCCACGATCCAGTCGATCCCCAGTTGCTCTATGTAGTCGATCGCCGCTGCCAGACCCACGGCCCCACCTGCATTTACCGTTCCTGCTTCGAATTTATGAGGAAGCTCCGCATAGGTCACTTCTTCCAGGGATACGGTTTCGATCATCTCTCCGCCGGTAAGGAACGGCGGCATCCTGTCCAGGAGTTTCTCTCTTCCGTACAACACACCGATTCCCATGGGCGCCAGCATCTTATGTCCCGAGAAAGCCAGGAAATCCACGTCCAGGGCCTGAACATCGGTCTTTCCGTGGGGCACGCTCTGCGCACCGTCCGCCACATAGTAAGCACCCACCTTGTGAGCCGCTGCCGCCAGTGCCTTCACGTCCGACATCTGTCCGAAAACATTTGACATGGCCGTCAGCGCCACGATCTTTGTCTTCTCCGTCAGAAGTGCTTCCAGCTTTTCCACGGAGAAGCTGCCGTCCGGCTCGGGCGTCAGATATTTTACTAATGCACCGGCCCGCTTTGCGGCATGCTGCCAGGGAAGCAGATTGCTGTGATGCTCCACTACACTGCAAATGATCTCGTCTCCGGGTTTCAAAACCAGAGCACCGAGGCTGTACGCAACAAGATTCAGACTCTCGGAAGCATTTCTCGTAAAAATGATCTCTGAACTGCTCTTCGCGTGGATAAACCGGGCCACCCTCTCCCGTGCGGCTTCGTAGGCATCCGTAGCCTGAACCGACAGCTCATACAAGCCGCGGAAAGGATTGGCATTCATATGATACATAAAATGCGTCACTGCCTCCACAACCGCCCGTGGCCGTTGGGATGTGGCGGAATTATCGAGATACGCAAGATCCGTCTTTGCAAAAAACGGAAAATCCGACCGGATCTCTTCGATGGTTCTGTTCATAATATTCCTCTGTTTCTTACTCGGTTTCTTCTTCCGGTTCTTCCCCGAGCTCTGCCATCAGCTGTGCCCGGAGGGCCTCATCCGGAATCTGCCGTACGCATCCGATCAAACGCCCTTTGGCCATCAGCTGATAAGCCGTCTCATCATCGATTCCCCGGGACCGGAAATAAAGCAGCACTTCATCCGACAGGTCCCCGATGGTGGCGCCGTGCTCACCTTCCACATCCTCCTCCTGACACAGGATCAGAGGAATGGATTTGTTCACCACATCCTCATCCAGCAGAAGGACATCCTCCCGCTCCGAGCCCTTTGCTCCCTTACAGCCGCGCAGGAAATCGATCGTGGCGCGCCAGTTCTTGGAAGCACCCTTCCAAAGCACGCCCTTCACGTTCATTTCCGAAGTGGTTCTTTCGCCGTGATGACGGGCGATATAGTTCATATCCACATGGCAGCCTTCCGCTGCCTGATATCCTGTTTCGATCCCCAGATGTGCAGCCTTGCCTGCCAGATCCGCCGCAACTCCGAAGAAGGTCCCGGCCCCGCCCAGACTGATCTGAAGCACCTCCAGGCTGCCCCCATCCTCCACATACGCTCCCACATCCACATACGATGTGATCTGCGGCAAGGTATGGCAGACCTGAATGAGCCGTACTCTTGCACCACTACGAACATAGATCCGCGTGTCCGTGGTCATGGAGAGGGCTCCTGATGCCTCATCCGCCATGGCTTCCGATGCCTCTTTCGATGGATCTTCCTTTGTCATATCCATCACGATCGTAACGTCGCTCCCATCCTCGGCGGAGAAGAAGAAACGGTTCACTGTACTTTCCTTCACCGACGCGAAAACCCTTGCCACAAAAGGCTTCTCCGGTCGTTTTCCCATTTCCGCTCTCCATTGGAGAACGTCCACCGGAGCCGATTCCGTATATTTCTGAAAGTCCTCTCCCATGCCCGTTTCGAGCTCTGTGAGGACCTTCATTTCTTTGGAAGATAATATCGATCCGTCCTCCAACCATCTGAACGTATCATATCCGCCTTCCGATTCCGGCGGTTCCCTCTCAGGAAGCGCGAAAACCGCAAATGCCTCCGACGCCTCCTCCGGAAGCAGGATCTCCGCATCATTCAGCCGCAGCCAGTTCCACGTAGGGGCAGGAAGCTGATTAACACGGATTGTTTTGGGTTCTGTCATTATATCTTTCTCCTATTCCACACTTCGCGCTTACGCGTTTCGTGTTTGCCTGCCTTTCACTTCGCGCTTACGCGCTTCGTGTTCGCCTGCCTTTGTGACCGCCTATTGTAGGCGGTCACAAATCCTCCCTTCGGTCGGACACAAACACCTTCGGTGTTTGTGGGCGCATACGGATTCGATTCTTCTGATGAAGAATCGAATCCTAGCCAATGCTGCCCTTCATCTCCAGGCGGATCAGATTGTTCATCTCCACCGCATACTCCAGCGGCAGCTCCTTTGATACGGTATCTGCAAAGCCGCTGACGATCATGGCACGCGCATCTTCCTCGGAGATACCTCTGGACATGAGATAGAACACCGCCTCATCACTGATCTTACCGATCTTGGCCTCATGGCCGATCTGCGCATCCTTGGTACGGATGTCCATAGCCGGAATAGTGTCCGACTGCGACTCGTCATCCAGCATAAGCGACGAGCAGTCCACGGCCGATTTCGCGCCGGAAGCTCCCTTGTTCACCACAACCGCGCTGCGGAAGGTACTGATGCCTCCCGATTTGGAGATGGACTTCGCATTCACGGCGGAGGTGGTCTTCTTTCCGATGTGAACCACCTTCATACCGGTATCCAGATTCTGTCCCTCACCCGCAAATGTAATGCCGGTGTATTCCATCTTCGCTCCGTCGCCCTGCAGAATGGTCATGGGGTAAAGATAGCTGGTATGGGATCCGAAGGAGCCGGACACCCATTCCATCTTACCGCCCTCTGCCACCGTGGCACGCTTGGTATTCAGGTTATACATATTTTTCGACCAGTTTTCGATGGTCGAATACCGCAGACGTGCGTTCTTGCCCACGAAGAGCTCCACGCAGCCCGCATGCAGATTTGCGATATTGTATTTCGGTGCGGAGCAGCCCTCTATGAAATGCAGATCCGCCCCTTCATCCACGATGATCAGCGTATGCTCAAACTGTCCGGCGCCCGGTGCATTCAGCCGGAAATATGACTGCAGCGGGATCTCCACTGTCACACCCGGCGGCACATAAACGAAGGATCCGCCGGACCATACCGCGCCGTGCAGTGCGGCGAATTTGTGATCTCCCGGCGGCACCAGTTTCATGAAATGCGTGCGGATCATCTCTCCGTATTCGCCGTGCATGGCGGATTCCAGATCGGTATATACCACACCCATGGCCGCCACTTCTTCGCGTACATTGTGATACACCAGCTCCGAATCATACTGTGCACCTACACCCGCCAGAGATTCCCTCTCTGCCTTGGGAATGCCGAGACGTTCAAAGGTATCCTTGATATCCTGGGGCACCTCATCCCAGTCCGCACTCATCTTACCCTTCGGCCGGACGTAGGTCACGATATTCTCCATATTCAGTCCGTCGATGGGCGGGCCCCATGTCACCATGGGGGTTTCGTAGAAAGTTTTCAGGGACTGCAGCCGGAACTCCCGCATCCAGTCCGGATCATTTTTCTCGGACGAGATCTGCTCCACGATGTCCGGCGTAAGCCCCGCATCCACCTGATAATACTCGCCCTCTTTATACGTGTAGCGGAAGTCATACAGACTTCGGTTCACGTCATCTACCTGTGTCTTCTCTTTCATCTGTCGAACCTCAAATCACTGTATTCCGTATACGGTATGGGATTCCTGTACAATCCGAGCCGATATGGCACATCAAACGTATTTCTCGAATCCATCCCGGTTAATCTCATCCACCAGACCCGCATCACCGGTCCGGATCAGTTTTCCGCCTACCAGGATATGGGTATAGTCCACCTTCAGAGCCTCCAGGATCCTTGTGCTGTGCGTGATGATCACCAACGCACCGTCGCCGCTTTGCTGGAATTCCCGTACACCCTCGGATACGATACGCACTGCATCCACATCCAGCCCGGAATCCGTCTCATCCAGAATCGCCAGAGAGGGATTCAGCATCAGCAGCTGCAGGATCTCCGCCTTCTTCTTCTCACCGCCGGAGAAGCCTACGTTCAGATCCCGGTCCGCATAGGACTTGTCCATCCCCAGCAGCGCCATCTTCTTCTCCAGGCTTTTGCGGAATTCCCAGAGCCGCGCACGCTTGCCGGTCCGCTGATCCAGGGCATTTCGAATAAAGTTGGACAGGGAAATGCCCGGCACCTCGATGGGATTCTGGAAGGACAGGAACATGCCTGCCTTTGCGCGATCCGTGGCGGATTCTTCCGTCATATCCTTCCCGTCAAAGAGCACCTTTCCTTCGGTGATCTCGTAAGCCGGATTTCCCATCATGGCGTGCCCCAGAGTGGATTTACCGGCACCGTTGGGTCCCATGATGACATGTGTTTCACCTGCACCCACCGCAAGATCAATCCCGTGAAGGATCTCCTTATCCGCAACTTTTACGTGCAGGTTTTGTATCTCTAATAATTTAGACATGGTTTCCTCCTGTATTTTCACGAGGGACACGTAATAACCGCGTCCGTCGTTTAAAGCCTCTCATACAAAGTCTCTTGCTGATCCGCATGCAATCCGTGCCTTCCTCAGGATCTTGGGATTCCCAGCAGTTCCTTCGCGTTTTCCGCAAATATTTTCCGTTTCTCTTCCTCTGTAAACGGGACCGAAGAGATTCGATTTACATAATCTTTCTGATCTGCCCAGGGACTGTCGGTGGCAAAGAGCACCCGATTCACGCCCAGCGCATAAACCAGCTGAATAAACTCCGGTTCCGACATCATCCGGAAATCGTACTTTTTCGACTCCGGTGTGAGCCACGGTATCTCGCCAATGGAAAATGCGGTATCTACCCAGACATTTTTTCCCACCAGCTTGTCCAATACCTCATCCCAGTTGTTCCAGCCCCCCATATGGGCCGCAACCAGCTTCGTGGGGCGTACGTCATCCAGCACATCCACGATACTGTCCACGGTACAGAAAACCGGGGGATAAAGTCCGATATCTGTGCCCGCATGGGTTACCACCACCAGATCCAGTTCACCGGCATATTCTATGATCCGCTTGGTACGGATATCATTAAACGGGATCCGATAATAATCCGGATGCAGCTTGATTCCCTTAAACCCAAGTTTCTTTGCCATATCCAGAATGGCCCGATAATCTCCCGCCGCAGGATGGATCCCTGCAAAGGAGAGGAGCCCGGTCTCATTCACCTCTATATTCTGCTCCGCACCCACAACGTTGATATGCGCGACTTTTTCCGGATTGGTCGCTACCGGGAGAACGACGGAAAGATCGACCCCTGCTTCCTTCATGGAATTTGTAAGCTCCGCCCGCGTCCCGCCGGTAAAAGGCTTTGACGCGCTGTCCTTCGAAAGCTGGTTTAATGCACGCTCCGCGATCGTGTCCGGAAAGGTATGTGTATGAAAATCAATGACGCGAAGCTCCGCGCTGCGGTCGCACAGCTTTCGCCAGGCCGCCTTCCGCGCCTCCTGTCCCTGTGCAAACCGGCGTTCCATTTCCTCCGAAGAAGGGAGATTGCCTCTGATATTTTTATACTGCATATTCAAAAACCTTATGAAAGCGCCCCCGTCGCAGGACGGGGGTGTTTCATTAACCTTTTACAGACTCACATAGTTATATGCAACGTTTTTTGCGTCCAATGCACGGCGAAGATATGGATCGGAAGACAGCAGAACGACCTGCTCCTGCTCCATGTCCTCCAGGACCTCCAAAAACGCCTCTGCCTCCGCCTCTGATGAGAAATGCACCGCATCGTCCAGGACCAGCGGCAGTTTTTCCGTAGTGCAGCGTTTTGCGATGCTGAGACGGATCGCAAGATAGATCCGCTGCGCCAGCTCTTCCGGCAGCAGTTCCACTGCGAAGCTTCCGCCCGCACCCTCTACCGTAAGGCCTTCTGCCGCATCATAAGTCAGCTCTCCGAAACGTCCTCCGGAAAGCGGAGTTACATATTCCGATAAAAACGGAACAAAGCTGCCTGCTGCTTTTTCCTGGAATTTGCCGGACAGGTTATCGATGGTACTGATCGCAAGATTGATGGCCCGGATCTCTTCTTCCAGTTCCGCCTTCTTCCGGAATACCTGACTCTGTTCCCGACGAAGCAGGTCTCTCTCCCGTCTTCTTTCCAGCAATGCGGATTCCTCTGCTTTCAGCTGATCCTTCCGGTCGGAATACTCCTTTGCAAAGGCCAGATCCGCCTCAGCCTCTTCCTTTGACTTTTCTCTCTTCTCCTGCTGATCGTGTTCTTCTTCCAGTTCCTCCAGTACGCGGTTAAAGTCCTCCTCCGTCGGAGTTTCCACTTCCCCGTCACTGAATACGCCCTTCGCACGATAGCCGTCGATAATGGTGATGACTACGAAGATACCCGTGAAAAGAATGAACAGCTTCCGGACTACGGATTCAAAGGGAAGAAGATACACGATTCCCGCAATGACTCCGATGACCAAAAGGCCGGTCAGGATAATGGCGAGCAGACTGTCATACCATTTTTTGCCTGTCTCCTCCTCCAGAGAATCATCCTCGTCCTTTTCTTCCTGTTCTTCTTCCTGCTGCCTTTGTTTCAGACTGTTCAGTTTCTTGTCCAGATCCTCATCTGCCTTATAAGAAACGCTCCCGTCTTCATTTTCCACCATCTGACGCGAGACACGTTTTCTCTTTTCCGCTTCGATGGCAAATTCGTCCGTCAGCTGACGCAGAGCCTTTTTATTTGCCTGCAAAGCCTCATCCACATCATCATAGGCTTCCAGTTTCTCCGTCAGGTCATCCAGCCTGCGGATCAGCGGCTGCGGATCATTTTTTCGTCTTTCCTTTTTCAGATAGGCAAGCGCCTTCGAACGGCTCAGATTTCCGCTTCCGGTCTGGATTCGATTCTCAAGATATGCCGTCAGATCCTCGGCCGATCCGTCTTCGATCACAAATGTATCCTGATAGGTATTGCGATCCATCGTAAGTATGGAACCCGCCAGCGTATCCGGATTCTTCAGCATTACCTCACGTCCTGTCTGTACATCCAGCACGGAGGTCTTCTTGGCTCCCGCCAGGAAAGAACGATCAATCAGATAGGTCTTCCCGTCCTGCTTTGCATATCCGGTTCCCGAATAACGGCTTCTCCCCTCCGGACGATATGCATCGTAGACCGAAGTTTTTTTGAGCTCGCCGCTTGCATCGCCTTCTGTAATGTCATTTCTCTTACGGATACCATACAGGATCCCGATGATAAACTCCCGGATCGTGGTCTTTCCGGCATCCTTGCCGCCCTCGATCACATTGATCCCCGGCTGCAGAGAAATCTCCTCATTATGGAATTTTCCAAAATCCCTCATTAAGAGTTTTGTCAGATACATGTTACTCTCCCGCTCTGATCAGTGCCTCCAGCCCGTAGCGTCTGGCTTTCTCCCTGATCCTTTCATCTATGGTCACATTATCAGCGATCTCTTTTACAAAACCACCCACCAGATTGGTTTCATTTTCCACCCGGAGCAGTTCGATGTCCCTCTGGGACAGGGTCAGATCCTGAATCTCATATATGTTGAATCTTTTCCGAAGTCTTGTGAAATCCGGTTTCAGATCCTCCGATGCAAAGCCATGCATCACGATGCTGTAGATGTTCTGATACCCCATCTTCATCATCTTCTCTTCCGCAAGCTTTGCGATTTCATCTCCGGAAATGTCCGGCTTCAGATCAAACGTGAACCGGATGTATGAGCGTTTTGCCACCGGGCACCAGGAAATGGTAGTTCCCTGGGGTGTCATCTCTCCGAGGATATATCCGTGTTTTCCCTGGTCGCTGATCGTCAGCGGTTCCGGTGATCCGGAATAGGCGATACGGTTCTTTAAAATATGCGTCGGACGGCGCGATCCGCCCAGAGCGATATAATCAAACCCTTTCTTTGCCAGAACGCTTTTCCGGAAAGGCATATGCTCTGCGTCCCCGCCATTTGCCAACAGGATATTGAAGGCCCCTGCCCGTCCCGGAGCTATGGATTCCAAAATCGGTTCCCGATGATTGGGTTGTCCGTAGCTGTATCCCGTTACACAGGTGTTCACGCCCTTCAGATAGGCATTTGTGGTCTTCTCCCTGGGAAATACCACTGTTTTGGACTGGAACTGGAATGTCTCCATCGGAGACTTCGGTGCGATATAGTCCGCACTTCCGGCGATGAGCAGTGTTCTGGTATGTTCCAGCGTACTAAGCTTCGCATCCAGCCATTCCAGCTGTTCCTGCGTCGGCGGAGCAGCAAAAAGATTACCGGCGATCAGCAGAAGCTGGACATCCTTCTCGTTGCAGTCCGTCAGGACCTGCTCGAAGGTCGTCTGGATCTCCTTCGCCCGTTCCTCGCTCCATTCCTTTCCTTTATCCGGCACATATCCAAGATATACGTCCGATATATGAATAAATCTCATGATTCCATGCAGCCTCCTCACACAGTTATCAATATTATAAACCACAACGGCCTTTCATGCAAAGAAAAATAAAAAAGAATGCAAAAATAAAAATTTCCACTTGACGAATCCGGCAAAAATCAGTATTATATCACTTGTGCCTCAGCAAGAGACACATTAACAGCACCAATCGGCGCGTGGCTCAGTTTGGTAGAGCGCTGCGTTCGGGACGCAGAGGTCGCAGGTTCAAATCCTGTCGCGCCGACACTGATAAAACCTGGGGTTTCCCGGGTTTTTCTTTTTGAATCCGCCT
>JAILAR010000053.1 GCA_024681515.1 Eubacterium sp.
GGACTCGAAGCCTCCGTGATACAGCACCACCAGATGATCGCAGTTCTTCCTCAGCTCACGCATTTCTTCCAGCACCCGGGTCTCGTCATACAGGTTTCCACCGGGGCACTTCTCTGTCGCGCCGTTAAAGAAAAACTCCATAACATTGTACAGGATGACCCGGATGCCCTTTTGCTCTACCAATATGTAATTCTTCATGTGATCCGTATCGGATCCGCAGCCGAAGTAATCGATCCCGCTTTCCTCCAGATGGGAGATATAATCAAAATACCCCGTTACTCCGCCGTCCATCATATGGGTATTTCCCAGAGTAACTGCCCGTACACCCAGACGTTTCAACGCAAGTAACGTTTTGCTCCCGGCGGTAACGACCGGTCCCACCTTGCTGATCTGATCTTTCTCATCTGCGATACAGCCCTCCGTATTGCAGACAGAATAATCCGCATCCTTAAAAAGCTTTATGATCTTCTCACCGAAGAGTTTCTCCGTATCCCCTGCGATAAAATACTCTTCATTGGAGGCCACCGGAAAGACATCCCCCGCCACCAGGATCTTCAGTTCGTTCTCATCCATTTACCTTCTCCCTCATCCAATGCACATCATGTAATATCCTTATACATCGGCGTTTTTCCGCCGGCCTTGTTACTGATCATGGGCTCCGTGGAGAAGGTCACCTTCGCCTCGGCTCCTGCCTCCCTGAAATACCCGTCCAGCTTTTCGGCCAGTTCGCCGAGTACTGCTTCCGGCTTTGCATCTGCCGCACAGATGCCCCGGACTTCCATGGTATTCTCACCGGTCTTAACAAACTGGTAGCTGCAGAGCCCCCACTGGAACTTTGCCTTTACCTCCAATGCTTTGGTCGTAAATTTCTTTCCTCCCAGTTCGAAGGAATCCCATATTCTTCCCCGGATGTCCAGTACCGGACGGTGATAGCAGGAGAATTCCTCCCTGCGGATCCGTACCGAATCACTGACATAGTACCGGATGATCGGCTGCACGTAGTTCGTCAGATCCGTTACAAGTATACCGGAAGAATACTCGGAATCATCTTTCATCGGCTGACGGTTCTCATCCACCGGCTCCACGATGATCCAGTCCTCATTGATATGAAGATGCGGACAGCCATGAGTCATGGCGATCTCGCCGCCCTCCGTCATACAGTAATTGTTAAGTACGGGAACGCCGAAGACAGAATAGATCCGCTGATAGCTCTCCTCCGTCAGAAGCTCGGCCGAAGACAGGATCAGTTTGACCGGAATATTCAGAGTTCCTTTCAGCTTCTCCTCAGCAAGCATTACAAGATAAGGCGGATATGCAACGATGATCTCCGGCTGAAATGCATTCAGCTTGCTTACCAGCACATCGATACTGTCCGTTATGGGATACGCAACAATATTGTCCTCATATCCCGGACGCAGCCGGCGCATTTTCAGATAGGATCCATAGCTGGATGCGGAATTGGATACATGCACCAAGAATGCCGTCTTATGTTTGGAATGATCAAAAAGTCCCGGCGTCACTCCGTAGAACAGGCGATTCCGCAGCAGCGCCCCGTGGATCTTATTATGATAATCGTCCCGTACCATCGGCAGGGGATTTCCCGTGGAACCCGAGGTCTGCAGAGCCGTGTACTTTCCGAGCAGCAGGGAATTATCCTCCGCACCGCGTTTCAGGTACTCCCTTACCATATCCTCCTTAAGCTCCGGATCCGTCACCCATTCGTTGTAGTGAGCCTGGAACTCCTTCTTTTCCATCACCGGAATATCGCTGAGGGTATAATTCTCCGGCAGATCCTTATAGAATTCACGGAGATACGGAGAATGCTCTCTCACGTAGTCCACCAACGCGGTGAGCCGTTCCTGCTGAACCCTTTTTAAATCCTCCGCCGTATAATTCTCGCCTTCTTTTACCAGGCGTTCTGCCTCTTCCAGTTCGATTGTTTTCATTTGTTATTCCTCCTTTACTCGCACTTCGTGCTCGCCAGCCCTTGTGACCGCTTACTTCGGGCGGTCACTGTTCATCCAAACCAGTCTTGTACATGGACGCATACAGCCCACCCTTTGCCAGCAGTTCCTCATGGTTACCGACTTCCTTAATATCGCCGTTCACCATGAAAATGATCTGATCCGCATTCTTGATGGTGTAGAGTCTATGCGCAATAACAAATGTGGTCCTTCCCTCCATCATCTTTTCCATGGCTCTCGTGATGGCAGCTTCGGTCTTGGTATCCACCTGGGAGGTTGCCTCATCCAGGATCAGGATCTTCGGATCCGAGATCACGGCGCGGGCTATGGCCAGCAGCTGATTTTCTCCTGCTGACAGCGCCGAATTCTCCGGTCCCACATGTGTCTGATAATCGTTTGGCAGCTTCCGGATGATCTCATCACAGCCTGCCATCTTTGCAGCCGCTACCACTTCCTCGTGGGTCGCACCCGGCCGTCCGAAGGCAATATTCTCCTCGATGGTTCCGTCCAGTACCCAGCTCTCCTGAAGCACCATTCCGAACATGCTTCTCAGATTCTCCTTGGAGATCTTTGAGATGTCCGTTCCGTCCACACGTATCGTTCCGGAATTGATCTCATAGAAGCGCATGAGCAGATTGATCAGTGTGGTCTTACCTGCTCCGGAAGGCCCTACGATGGCCATGGTCTGCCCCGGTTTCGCCGTAAAGGACACATCCTCCATGAGGGGCTTGTCCGGCACATACCGGAAGGATACATGATCAAAGACCACTTCTCCCTTTGCCAGATTAGCATCCAGCTGTGTCTCCGGCTTCTCCTCCGGCTCCTCCGGCTGATCCAGGAACTCATATACACGCGAGCCCGAGGACAGCGCATCCTGGAAGTTATTGATGGCTACGGAAAGCTCACTCATGGGTGTGGCGATCATATTTCCGTAGAAAAGGAACGCCGTAAACTCTCCCAGCGTCATCTCACCCTTCAGCATAAAATAACCGCTGACAAGGCACATGAGGATGTAGGAGATCCGGGCCAGCACGTTGCTGACGGGCCGTGTAAATCCGGAAATGTATCTGGAGCGCATGAACTTCTTTCCGAAATCATCCGTCAGCTGCTCCAGTTCACGACGCTTGATCTCCTCCATACCGCACGCTTTCAGGATCATATGGTTTGCGTAGGTATCCGTAACCTTTGCGGAGATCATTCCCTGCGCCTTATTGGTCTCAATGAACAGCTTCCTGGTGCGCTTCACAATGAATTTCAGGGAGAAGGTCATGATCGGCATGAATACTACATAGATCACCGCCAGTCTCAGATCCGTAATACACATCATGAAAATGATGGCAACCATCAGCACCAGCTGAGCGATCAGCGGCGCCACATTTGACTCCATACCGTTCGAAAGATTCATCAGATCCACGGTCACCCGTGCCTGGGTATCTCCGATGGGATGGGAATCCAGATATCCGATGGACAGACGGTTCAGCTTGTCCCCGCAGCGGTTGCGAAGTCTCCGAACGATGGACTGGGACACATTTACCATGGTCTTTGTCACAAAGCCGTCCGCGCCGTATCCGATCATATAGAACAGCGCCAGCAGACCGCACAGGATCAGCAGCTTGTTCCAGTCATATTTACCGCTGGAAACAAATTCCGTCAGGGAATCCGTGATGCGGTTTGCCATGGAGGGTGCAAAAGCAAGACAGAGCTTTGCAAAAATGACCAGGGCCATAACCGCAAAGAAGCGTCCCTTTAAATCCCCCATATCGGCATATAATCTTTTCAGTACCGGAGAGCCGGCTTTCTTTTTCTCAGCCATATTTACTCTCCTTCCTTGTCAAGATAACACTGGGTCTCGTAGATCTCACGGTAGGCCTGACAGGTCTGCAGCAGTTCGTCATGCGTACCCTGCCCTGCGATCCGGCCCTTATCCATAACGATGATATGGTCTGCATCCCGGACCGTGCTGATCTTCTGTGCCACGAGAAGTACCGTTTTACCCTCCAGCTTCGAGCGGATGGCATCAAGCACCTTTTGTTCCGTCTTTGCATCCAGTGCCGAAAGCGTATCATCAAAAACGTATATCCTGGCGTCCTTTGCAAAGACTCTTGCCAGAGACAGACGCTGCCTCTGACCTCCGGATACATTCATGCCGCCCTGGGTCATCATGAAGTCGATCCCCTCCGGCTTATCCGCAAGAACCTCCCGGAAACAGGAGGAATCCAGTGCCGACTGAATCCTTGCTTCATCCTGCATGGAAGGATCCGGACAGATATTATTCCGTACCGTATCCTGGAAGATCATGGGCCGCTGTGTACCATAGGAGAAATAATCCCTGAGCCAGGGATCCTTACATCCCCTGATACTGACCCCGTCGATCAGGATATCTCCGAAGGTGGGCTGATAGAGTCCCTGCATCAGATTCAGTATCGTCGTCTTGCCGCTGCCGGTGGACCCGATCATGGCCGTGATCTTTCCCTCTTCTGCGGTGAAGCTGATATTTGCGATCACATCCACTGCGCCCGCGTAACCGAAGATCACATCCTTAAATTCAACTCTTCCCTTCTTTTCCGCAGGAGCTTCCACACTTCTCCATTCCACATCTGCAGAGGGCTGATACTCCAGAAGTTCATTGATCCTTCGCGAGGATACGGCCGTCTTCGGCATCATATTTACCAGGAACGGAACCGCCATCAGACTGGTGATAAAGAAGGTTACATACTGGAATATGAGCAGCAGATTGCTGATGGAGGTCATACCCTTCTGGATCTGCGATGTTCCCACCAGATATATGATGACCACGACCCAGCTCATAAGAACCAGTGCCACGGGAGAAAGGAAATTGATCTTTCTGTTTGCGACAATGGCCGTTTCATATGCATCCTGATTTGCCTCTTCGGTCTTCCGGCTTTCCAGTTCCTCATTTACGAAAGCACGGACCGGTCTTACGCCGGTGATTCTTTCCTTCATCAGAAGATTGATCCGGTCCAGCTTCTGCTGCAGCTTCTCAAAACCGAAACGGGAGGAGGCCCCGAAATACACCAGAAATCCCACCGTAACGGCAAAGAATCCAAACAGGATAAAGAATATCGTTAGGTCCATGGTTGCGATCATGATCAGCTCCAATACGATCATAACCGGAACCAGCAGCCAGAGCCGAAGCATATTAATGACCGTCTGCTGCATCTGCGTCACGTCCGTCATGGTCCTGGTGACCAATGTGGACTCTCCCATTGCGGCAAAATCCTGGGGTGTCAGCTCCTCCACCTTCCGGAAGCAGGCATTTCTGAGACGACAGGTATAATCCGCCGTTACCCGTGCACTGAAATACGATGTAAGCAGCGCGCAGATCCCGACTCCCGCCGTCAGCGCAAGCATGATCCAGATACTCTTCCATATGGCATCCATATTCTTTTCGGCGACACCGTTATCGATCAGCCGCTTGGATTCCGGGAGCAGCAGAAATATCTGGATTCCGTACTGTAGCATGGTAAAGAGTACCGTGGCAAAGACCTGCCCCCAGCTGCCCTTTAAATACTTTCCTATCAAACGTCCCATAGAATGCTCCTAATAACTCTGATTATCTCTCCAATGCGTCCTCATCAAAGAAGCCAAGTGTTTCAAGGGAATCAACAAACCGCTCGATATACGGTCCGTCCGTAATATTCCAGAAGAAGCCCTCTCTTGCCAGCACCTGCGTCGTATATTCGCAGGAAGCCTCCGTCGTGTAGGCCGCCTTCTGAACTCTCTTGTTCTGATAAGCCAGAAGACTCTGCAGCACCTGAACCTTCTCGGGATCCTGCTCCGCTTTCTCCAGTATGGCTTTAAACTCATCATTTTCCACAAGCCGTATATTCATACCTTTTCGGATCATCTCCAGAATGATATTGATCATCGGCGTGGAGTTACAGTTGATCGCATTGAATACGGTGCAGTCCTTCGGCGTTTTTGCCAGACGCAGGAATGCATCCGCACTGGTATCGATGGGACCCATTCTTACCTCTCCGCCCATGCCTGAGAATGGGAAGGCGCCCAGCATCCAGTAAGAACGAAGCCGTCCCATGAAGCTGTTTGAGAGATAATTGATCTGGAATTCACCGTCGGTGTCACGGGGTGCCAGCGTACCTACCCGGATGACCTTTGCATCCACACGTCCCTGCGCGATCGCCTCCAGTAAGATCCTTTCCGCCAGCATCTTGGAGGAAATGTACTGGTTATTCAGCGTCTGTCCGAAATACAGTGTCTGCTCATCCAGTACCCGCAGCTGGGACGGATCCTGTACGAGCTGACCGCCGCCCACACTGGTGGTGGAGAAATGGATCAGCCGTGCGCCCCTGTTCTCACAGAATTTGATACAGTTTTCTACGCCGCCGACATTGATATCCTCAATATCCGTTCCGCTGGAGAAATGCTTTACATTTGCGGCGCAGTTAAATACCGTATGAACCGGCTGTGATTCCAGCGCACGGAAGGCATCATAACTTGTCACATCCCCGTCGATCACGGCTACCCGGTCATCCAGAAGCTGCTTCATGTCGCTGCTGAAATAGTAGAACATGACGCTCTGCAGCCGGCTTTTTGCATCCGAGAATTTCCCCTTCCGGACGATACAGTAAGCCGTTCCGGTCTCCTTTGTAAGAAAGGCTGCAAGAACATGCGCACCCATGTAGCCGGTGGCTCCGGTGATCAGTATATTTCCGATCTCTCTCTTCTTTCCGCTCCGATAAGATGTCAGGTTGTTCTTTGCCAGTACCTTTTCGATCTCGGAATAATCATAGCTGTCAAAGTCCGTGCTGCGGTCTCCGGCCTTGGGTACCTCTGCATCTCCCTTCGACATGAATTCCGCCAGCTGACGGGGCGTTGTATATTTGAATACATCTCCGTAATTTAATGTGTATCCCTGTTCGGATGCTTTGACCGCAACAGATGTCACTACCAGGGATGTTCCTCCGATCTCAAAGAAATCATCGGTTGCTCCCACCTTTTCAAGCTTCAGAACCTCGGCGAACAGCTTACAGAAGAATTCCTCCTTCTCTCCAACCGGAGCAACATATTCTCCCGCTGCCACCTCGGTGGGTTCCGGAAGAGCCTTGGTGTCCGTCTTTCCGTTGGGCGTCATCGGAAGCGCTTCCATCTGCAGATACGCCGTCGGAACCATATAGGGCGTCAGGGATTTTCGGAGCTCTCCGCGCAGTTCATTGATATCCACTTCCCTTTCGGCGGTAAAGTACGCGCAGAGGTTATCCTGCCCGTGGATCTTACGGATCACAACCACCGCTTTTTTGATATCCGGCTGCTGCTCCATAAGTCCTTCGATCTCGCCCAGCTCGATCCGGAGTCCGCGAAGCTTCACCTGATTGTCCAGACGTCCGAGGATCTCCACGTCTCCGTCCTTCGTCCAGCGGGAGAGATCGCCTGTACGATACATCCGCTCGCCTTCCTTCATGACGAACTTTTCACGTGTCATTTCCTCCAGGTTACGGTAGCCGCGGGCCACGCCCACGCCGCCTACATAAAGCTCTCCTGCTACACCGTAGGGAGAGATGTCTCCGAACTTGTCAATGATCAGCTCACTGTAATTGAGCAGCGGTTTTCCGACGGTGATGGCCGATGCCGTTGTGATATCCGCGCCGTTACAGGATACCGTGGTCTCCGTCGGGCCATAAGTATTGATGATCCGTGCTTCCGGTGCAAGAACACGCAGTTTCTCGGCCAGAGACATGGGATAGCCCTCGCCGCCGGACATGATGAGTTTGCAGTTCTTTATGGCCTCGCCAAAGGGACCATACTCAATATACTGGAGCAGACGGGACGGCGTCGCATTGATACAGTCGCAGCCATGCTTTTGGATCAGTTCCGCCAGCGCCCGCGGGTCGTTCATTTCCTCTTCTCCGGCGAAGACCAGCGTCTTCCCGTTGCAGAGGGTCACCATATGCTCCTTAAAGGACATATCAAAAGATACCGTGGTCACCGACAGATACGTGTCGATATGATCATGGACATATTTCACATGCAGATTTGCCGGATGGGGCTGCAGATAATTGCAGATCCCTCTGTGTTCCAGCATAACACCCTTCGGCTTTCCTGTGGAGCCGGAGGTATAGATCATATAGGACAGTTCTCTGTCCGACATGGTGATGTCCGGGTTATGCTGCTCGCTGTCCGCGTCCTCCGCTGCCGCCAGAAGATCATCCACAAGGATCGCCTGCTCCGGCGGGTAATTACCGATGAGATCCGCCGTGGTCACCACATAACGCGCCTCAGAATCCTCAATGATATGACGGATCCGGTCTACGGGATACCGGGGATCACAGGGGATAAATGCCGCACCGGCCTTATTTACGCCCAGCAGACATGCAAAGAAGCAGGACTCTCTCGGAAGCAGCAATGCCACGCTGTCTCCGATGCCGACGCCCCGTTTTATCAGCCTATGCGCCGCCAGATTCGCCCGTTCGTTCAGCTCCTGATATGTGAAGCTTCCGTCTACCGCGATCAGCGCCGTCTTCTCCGGATGCTTCTTTACCTCTTCTTCAAACAGCTTATGCAGCAGCGTCACCGAAAGCTCCGCACTGCCGGTTCTCCGGAAGCCATCCAGAAATGCCTTCTGATCCTCCGGAAGAACGAGGGCCTCTCTCAGAGTCGCGGCATTTCCGGATGCCAGGAGACGAAGGGTCTCGCGAATCTGACCGATCATATTCCGGATCACCCGTTCCTCAAAGAGTTCCGAGGAATACTGGAAGATACAGCCGAGGCCTTTGGATGACTTATGGATCACGATACCGATATCCCGGCTCATTTTCTGAAGCGGAGAGTACATCTCACAGCGGATGCCGTCCCTGTCATAGGCTTCCGGCGTCTTCATATAGTTTACGCTGACGTCAAAGATCGGATTTCTGGAGGCATCCCGCTCTTTGGCGAATTCAGCCACCACTTCCTCAAAGGGAAGCGAAGAACCATAGGTAGCTTCCCGTACCGCCTCTCCGGTTTCCCGCAGGAAATCGGTAACCGACGCATCTCTCGGTACCTTTACACGTACAGGCGCCGTATTGACAAACATACCGATCACATCCGCCGCATCCGCAGGCCGCAGGTTTGTGGGAATTCCCAGAACCACGTCATCCGAAGCGCAGTACTTAGCGACGGTCATGGCGACAGCGGAGAAGACCAGTTCAAATTCGGATATCCCGTAACGCTTTGCCGCCTTATCGAAAAGCTCAACGTCATCAACGCCGAAATCCGCCCGGATCTCCTGATCGGAGACAGGATGGACCATGGGACGTTTTCCGCCCTTTACAGGCATATCATTTACGGGAACTCCGCCCTCAAAAAGTCTGCGGTAAAATGTCAGGCCGGTCTCAACATCCGGATGGGAAAGCTCCTCATAGAGGTCGGACAGATCCACATCCTTCTTCGGAACATCCTCTCCCCGGAGGGCTGCCATGAATTCCTGCGAGAAGGTTCCTGCCGAGCCGCCGTCAAAGGCAATATGATGAATGGCAATATGTACCACCTGTCCTCCGTCCGGAAGCGCATAGATCGTCGCGCGGACCGGAATCCCATTTGAAAGCAGAAACGGCTCAGCATAGGAATCAACGATCTTTCGGACTTCCTCCTTGGACTTTGCTTCCTTCCTTACGATCTCGGGAAGCTGCTCCGAAAGGATCCGGATCGGAATGCCGCCTTCCACTCCGTAGAAAGAATGCAGGGCTTCGTGGGCGGCAAATACCTTTTTCAGCGCTTCTTCGATCCTGTCCGCATCCACGCCCTTAAGAGAAAAGGCAAGATTCAGATTGTACATAATGGAATCCGGATTCTTCTCCTGCTCCAGATACATGCTGCGCTCCGCAGGTATCAGCGGGAAGCTGCGAACGTCCTTCTTCTCTCTGGTACGTGCTTTGCTTTCCGCCAGAGCCAGTCTCTGTTCGATGGCTCGGGGTGTCTTCCCCATTAAAATATCCGCCGGACGGATCCGAAAGTCCGTCAGCTTTGCAGCCACCATGGCCGCCGTGATGGAATCTCCTCCCATGGACTGGAATTCATCTTCCAGACCTACACGTTCCACGCCGAGTATCTCTTCCATCGCATGACAGACAGCCTTCTGGATATCCGTCTCCGGTTCCACATATTCATTTTGGAATTCACTGTTGGCCGGCGGAAGCAGAGCGCCCCTGTCCAGCTTGCCGTTGGCATTTACAGGCAGCTTATCCAGCCGTACACAGAAAGCCGGTACCATATAAGAAGGCAGCACCTCAGAGACAGCATTCCGGATATCCTCCGGTTCGATGGGTTGCTTCTCCACGTAATATGCCACCAGATAGGTCTGATCATACTGGTTCTTAAAATCCTTCAGCACGGCATCCTGAATCCCGTCCAGTTTTTTGATAACATTCTCGATCTCACCCGGCTCCACACGCTGTCCGTTGATCTTTACCATCCAGTCCTTCCGGTTGATGTAAATGATATTTCCGTTCTCATCTCTCCTGCCCAGATCCCCGGTGCGCAGAAGCGTTTCATGTCCGTCCTGATCCTTGAAGGGATTCGGCCGGAATGTCTTTGCCGTCTGCTCTTCCAGTCCGAAATATCCCGAAGCAAAACGTCCTGTAAGACAGATCTCCCCTTCCTCCGCCGGCCGGCCCTCGTCATCCAGAAGATAAACCGAGATGCC
>JAILAR010000106.1 GCA_024681515.1 Eubacterium sp.
CCAGTATGTGGGACGCGAGCGGAAGGACTATGGATATAACTGTACAGGTTTTGTTGCGTCGGTTTTGTACTATGCCAACGGCGAAACCGAAGAGGATGCGCTGGCGAAGATGAAGGAGTGCTTCCGTCCGCTGTCCCGGGGCGGAAGCTTCACGGATGGGACGGGATGGTATTACTATCTGGCGGAGAAACAAACCGAGCCGGAGACCGGCAGGGCGAAGGTGTATTATTTGGGCGAAGCGCAGGATGCCGCTTCCATGCAACCGATGCTGGATGCGGCAGAGCGAAGCGGAAAGGTGAGAGAAGGCTACATTCTGTTTTTCTGGCCTTCCACCGGCTGGGACTGTCATTTTGGGATCTATGCCGGTAAGACGGCGGAGGGGATCCATCAGATGTACCATGCCGCGGGCACGTATCACAGAGGGGTCAAAATGAATTCCTCCATCGATCTTACTGCAGTGACCTCGGAAGGTCCGTCCTACATGTATGTGATCCCGCTTCCGGATACGGAGGGAGAGCACCCGATGGGCGAGCCGGGATGGCAGGTCCTGGACGGACAGAGAGTGCATTTTTATCCGGGCGGAAAGATGACTTTGGGGTGGTACAAAGAGGATGATGTGTGGTATTATATGGATCCGGAGACCGGTGTACTGACGACAGGCTGGCGGGAGATCGGCGGAAATCGGTACTATTTCTGCAAAGACGGTTCCATGGCTGAAAATTGTATGTATGGAGCATCAATCATCGATGAAAACGGGGTGTGTCAGGAGGTTAATTAAAACCCCGCATCGAAATCAGTAAAAGAAAAAAGAGGGTGTTTGTCGGCCGCATGAAAATGCGCCAGACAGGACACCCTCTTTTTGGTTCGTGAAACTTTTACTCTTTGATCGGTTATTTGATCTTCAGAGACTCCAGAACGGCCTTTGCCTCTGCACTGTCAAACTTGAAACCTGCGCAGGAGACACGAACCGGCTTGCCGTTTGCGGTTGCATACAGCTCAAAGCCGTATCCGCCCCAGCCGTCGCTGTACTCAAAACCTGTCCAGTCGATATCGCCGATCTTCCCGGAGACATCCTTCTGCTCGTTGGTGTAGGTCTTCTTGTTGTACTCATACTGATTCTTCATGGTCTCTTCCTTCTCCATCTTGAAATCGAAGTAGGAGAAGTCGGACTTCTTTACGGAGCAGTAGTGGGTATCGTTCTCATCGAAGGCATCACCCTTTCTGAACTTCCAGCCCTCAGGAATTCCGACGGTGTAATCGCCCCAGGTCTCGGTGGATGCGATGGTAACACCGGATGCAGCGGGTGCTGCTTCTGTCGGAGCTTCGGTTGCGACCGGCGTGGGATCTGCAGCCGGTGCAGAGGTCGTGCTTTCACTGCTTCCGCCGCAGGCTGCAAGGCTGAGGCACATGCAGGCAGCTGCCATGGCGATTGTAAGTTTTTTCTTCATGATCATTTCCTCCCGGATTCTTTTGAGTCAGGCATATGGAGCCCGTGATTCGTTTGTGATCATCATGAGATGTTATTCAGGAAAAACGGTTCATGAACGATCAAAGGGGATCAGGAATCTCCGGCTGCCGACCGGATTTCAAGTCGCGATTATACCCGTTTACGATAAAATGTCAAGCGTTACGGCAAATCTGTTGTGAAAATGCGCTTATCAGAGTGTTATTGACGCATTTTCTATGCATTTTTTTGACGGAAAGCGGCCTGTCATGGTATAATAAAGCGTTCGTGCTGCGCGAGACTGAAACTATGTGTAAGGCATATGGAAGGACGTGAGAGCACATAATCTTACGGAGCGGCGGAAGCCGCGAAGTATAATATAGGGGGTACCAAATGAATAATGAGAATACGTCCGCCCTTTCGGCGGAGATCGCCTTTATCGGCTGTGCGGGGAGCGCTGCCGGCAAGGCCAGATTCAAGGATCGGTGTGCGACCTGCCGGGAGGCAGTGGACTCCGGTTTTGTACGGGGAGAGTGCAGGAGCGGCTGTGTGGGAGTCGGTTCCTGTATCCCGGTATGCAAGCAGAATGCGATCAAGATCATCGACGGGAAACTCGTGGTGGACCGGGATCTTTGTAACGGCTGCGGTGACTGCGCGGCGCCGGACGTCTGCCCGCAGGGACTGATCCGTATGATCCCGAGGGAAGCTACCAACTTCATTCCCTGCTCCAGCACGGAAGAAGAAGAGGATGTGGTACGGGCTACCTGCGGCTACGGCTGCATTGCCTGCGGTGAATGCGAGCGGTCCTGTCCCCGCGGCGCGGTATCCATCGTGGATCATCACGCGGTCATCGATTATACGAAATGCGCCGGCTGTGCGTCCTGCACGGTCCGCTGCAAGAAGAAGATCATCGTAGATACGCTCCATGATCTGACGATGCTGAAGGAGAAGGTGGCATTTGTCCGCTGCTCCGGCGGGGCGAAGGCCTCTGCTGCATTTAAGGCACTGGGCATTCAGAGCTGTGAGGAAGCGGCAAAGCTGGATGCAAAATCCATGGGACTCTGTACCACCGGCTGCTGCGGTCAGGGAAGCTGTACGGCGGTCTGCCGCTATGACGCTATTCATATAGAAAACGGTACGGCAGTCGTGGATCCGGAGAAATGCGTGGGCTGCCGGGACTGCACCTACGCCTGCCCGAAGCATCTGATCACCATCGTTCCCTATCAGGGCATGAAGCTGGTTCCCTGTTCTTCAACTGCTGATTATGAAGATAAACTGCAGGTCTGCGATTCCGCCTGCATCGGCTGCGGAGACTGTGTGGACAACTGCCCGAACGGTGCGATCTACATGGAAGAACGCCATGCGGTGGTGGATCCCGAGATCTGCGAGAACTGCCACATGTGTCAGTATGTCTGCATGCGGAATGTGATCCGCGAGCAGAGCGTTCCGGATTATATTTATCTGCAGCGTGAGGCCATGGCGAATGATTCGCTGGACGAAACGCCCGAAGCAGAAGGTGTGAAAGGAGGTGACCGCTGATGCGTGTAAGAAAGACAATGGACGGAAATACGGCAGCGGCTCACGTAGCTTACGCCTTCTCTGAGGTTTCCGCGATCTATCCCATTACGCCGTCTTCCCCGATGGCGGAAAGCATGGATGAATGGGCGGCCGGAGGCAGAAAGAATCTCTTCGGCGAAAAGGTAAAGATCATTGAAATGGAATCCGAGGGCGGTGCGGCAGGCGCGGTTCACGGCTCTATCACGGCAGGTGCCTATACGACCACATTTACGGCTTCCCAGGGACTTCTTCTGATGATCCCGAATATGTATAAGCTGGCGGGAGAGCAGACCCCTACGGTATTCCATGTGGCTGCCCGCGCCCTGGCGACCCATGCGCTCTCCATCTTCGGAGACCATTCGGATGTCATGGGCTGCCGCCAGACCGGCTTTGCCATGCTGTGTTCCAACAGCGTGCAGCAGGTCATGGATCTGGCAGCGGTAGCGCATCTGGCCACGATCGACGGAAAGCTTCCCATGATGCATTTCTTTGACGGCTTCCGTACCTCCCATGAGTATCAGAAGATCGAAGTCTGGGATTATGAGGATCTTCGGGAAATGGTGAACTGGGACGCAGTCCGCCGCTTCCGCGAGCATGCGCTGAATCCGGAGCACCCGCATTTGCTTGGCTCGGCGGAGCAGCCGGAGACCTTCTTCCAGCATCGGGAGGCCTGCAATCCGGCCTATAATGCCACTGTGGAAACTGTGGCAAAGTATATGGACATGGTGAACGCAAAGATCGGAACGGATTACAAACCGTTCAACTATTACGGTGCGCCTGACGCGACGGAGATCCTGGTAGCCATGGGCTCTGTCTGCGATGCGGCGGAAGAGGTCGTGGATTACCTGAACGCAAACGGACATAAGACCGGTATCGTGGAAGTGCATCTGTACCGGCCCTTCTCCGTAGACTATCTGACCCGGGTGCTGCCGGAGACCGTGCAGAAGATCGCGGTTCTGGACCGGACCAAGGAGCCGGGCGGCATCGGCGAGCCGCTGTTCCTGGACATCTGCTCCGCACTCCGCGGAACAAAATGGAAGGACTGCCTCATCGTCGGCGGACGCTACGGGCTTGGTTCCAAGGACGTACAGCCCGGAGATATCCAGGCGGCATTCGAAAATCTTTGGAGCGATGCTCCGAAGCAGGAATTCACACTGTCCATCAACGATGATGTGACGCATCTGTCCCTGCCGGTCACCTCCAATCCGGATGTGGCACCTGCGGGAACAAAGGCGTGCAAATTCTGGGGATTGGGTGCGGACGGTACCGTCGGTGCCAACAAGAACTCCGTCAAGATCATCGGCGATCATACCGACAAATACGTGCAGGCGTATTTCCAGTATGATTCCAAGAAGTCCGGCGGTGTGACCATCTCGCATCTCCGCTTCGGGGACAGCCCCATCAAGTCCACCTACTACGTAAAGCAGGCGGATTTCGTGGCATGCCACAACAGTGCCTATCTGACAAAATATAAAATGGTGCAGGACGTGAAGCCGGGCGGTTCCTTCCTGCTGAACTGTACCTGGACGGACGAGGAGCTGGAGCAGCATCTTCCGGCAGCGGTGAAGCGGTATATCGCGCAGAACAATGTGAAGTTCTACACCTGTAACGCGGTGGAGATCGCAAAGAAGGTGGGCCTCGGTGCACGGCGGACCAACTCCGTATTGCAGGCGGCTTATTTCCAGATCGCACAGATCATCGATATCAACAAAGCGGTGGGTTACATGAAGGACGCCATCGTGAAGACCTATTCCAAGAAGGGGCAGAATATCGTGGATATGAACTGCGCAGCAGTTGACGGCGGCGTGGAGAGTGTTCATGAAGTGAAGGTACCCGAGGCGTGGAAGACGGTTGCTGATGATCCCGCACCGGCACCGCTGGCGGGCCGCGACAAGCTGCACACCGACTATCTGAACAATATTCTGGTACCTACAAATACGCTGACCGGCGACAACTGTCCGGTATCGGCGTTCCTGGATACGGCGGACGGACTTCTGCCTTCCGGTACGGCCATGTACGAGAAACGCGGCATCGCCGCGGATCTTCCGCACTGGTGCTCCGGAAACTGTATGCAGTGCAACATGTGTGCTTATGTCTGCCCCCACGGCGTGATCCGTCCCTTCGTGCTGACCGCGGAGGAAGCAAAGGATTATCCGGATGCACAGCCCATGAAGGGAATGAAGGATATGTATTTTGTGCTGGGCTTCTCGGCAAAGGACTGCACGGGCTGCGGCTCCTGTGCGGAGGTGTGTCCGGCACGGAAGAAGGCTCTGGAGATGCAGGCCATGGATACGGATTTCATGGAAGCTGCCCAGGCAAAATATGACAAGTTGTTTGCTACGGTACATAACGAGGATCGCAGGATCCCGTTCGATAATTCAACCGTAAAAGGTTCCCAGTTCGCACAGCCGCTGATGGAATTCTCCGGCGCGTGCCCGGGCTGCGGCGAGTCGCCGTATGCAAAGCTTGTTACCCAGCTCTTCGGTGACCGGATGCTCTGTGCAAATGCTACCGGCTGCTCCATGATCTGGGGCTGCTCTGCACCTTCCACGCCGTACACGGTGAACAAGGAAGGCCGTGGGCCGGCATGGGCAAACTCCCTCTTTGAGGATAACGCGGAATTCGGTTACGGCATGGCGACTGCGGTAAACGCCCGTCGAAAGGAGTTGCAGACGGCGGTGGAGACACTTCGGACCCTGGCGGGGGATTCGCAGGGTGCGGCGGACGGCATGGTGACCGCGACCGAAAACTGGCTTCGTTTCATGAATGATGGCAAGGCATCCCGGATCGTGGGAAATGAGCTGCTGGAAAAATGTAAGGCACTTGTGGCTACAGAGGCCAAAGGCGTGGCCGCAGCGGAAATGAAGAAGAGCGCCGCATATATCGTGGAGCATGCGGATTTGCTCAGCAAGCCTTCCGTCTGGATCTTCGGCGGTGACGGCTGGGCTTACGATATCGGTTACGGTGGACTGGATCATGTTCTGGCTTCCGGCGAGAATGTGAATGTTCTGGTCTTTGATACGGAGGTTTATTCCAATACCGGCGGTCAGTCCTCCAAGGCGACCCCCATCGGTGCGGTGGCGAAGTTTGCCGCGGCCGGGAAGCAGGTGAAGAAGAAAGACCTGGCACAGATCGCCATGGCTTACGGATACATTTATGTGGCACAGATCGCCATGGGTGCAAACCCGGCGCAGACGCTGAAGGCACTCCGGGAGGCAGAGGCTTACGACGGCCCGTCCCTGATCATCGCCTATGCACCGTGCATTAACCACGGTGTCAAGGCAGGCATGAACCGGAGTATGTTGGAGATGCGGAATGCGGTCCGTTCCGGTTACTGGAATCTGCTGCGCTATGACCCGCGTCTTGCAGAGAAGGGCCAGAACCCGCTGATGCTGGACAGCAGCCGCCCGACGGACAGTTACCGCGACTTCCTGATGGGAGAGGTTCGTTACAATTCCCTGAAACTTCGCTTCCCGGAGGAGGCGGAGACCCTCTTTACCAAGGGCGAGGAATCTGCGAAGGAGCGGTATGAGTCGCTGCATATCAAGGCGATGGATTCAAAGGCGAAAGGAGGGGATGCGCAGTGATCAATCAAAGTAAAGTAAGAACAAAGATGCCTGAGCAGGACCCCTGTGTCCGCACCGGAAATTTCGATGAGGTGGCTACCGGTTATACCGAGGAAATGGCTGTCCGTGAGGCGCTTCGCTGTCTGAAATGCCGGGAGCATCCCTGTATGACCAGGGGCTGCCCGGTACATAACAACATTCCTGCATTTATCGAGAAGATCACGGAAGGTGCCTTCGAGGAGGCATATCAGATCCTGGCGGAGACCACATCCCTGCCCGCTGTCTGCGGGCGGGTATGCCCCCAGTATCTGCAGTGTGAAGGAAACTGTGTCCGCGGAGAGAAGGGCCGCCCGGTGGCCATCGGTGCCCTGGAACGGTTTGTGGCGGACTGGCACAGAAAGCATGCGGGATCTGCGGATGAGAAAGCTGCGGAGGCTGCAGCGGTAAAATCCGCAGGTACGATGGCAGATGCAGTGAATGCGGTTACGGAGTTTATGAGCGGCGCTGAGGCTGCAGAACATAAAGATAAACGGATCGCGGTGATCGGTTCCGGACCGGCAGGTCTTACCTGTGCCGGCGAGCTGGCGAAAAAAGGGTACAGCGTCACACTCTTTGAAAAAGAGGAGATCGCCGGCGGCGTGCTGGCTTACGGAATCCCGAAGTTCCGGCTCCCTGCGGAGATCCTTGAACAGGAGCTCAGTAATCTGAAGGCGGTAGGTGTCAGCTTTGAAACCGGGAAAACGCTGGGGAAGGACTTTACCTTAAATGATCTTTCGAACGAGGGGTATCGTGCGGTCTTTATCGGAAACGGCGCCGGGAAATCCCTCCGACTGGGGGTGCCGGGACAGGAGCTGACGGGAGTCGTGCCTGCGGCAGCATTTTTGTATGATGTAAACGTGAAGAAAGAGTATCCTGACGCTGAGCGGATCGCGGTGATCGGCGGCGGCAATGTTGCCATGGATGCCTGCCGTGCGGCTGTTCGCTGTCCGGCAGCGAAGAAGGTAACGGTGGTATATCGCCGCTCCGTGGCGGAGATGCCGGCGGATCCTGCGGAGCTGAAAGAAGCAGAGGCTGAAGGAGTCGAATTCCTGTATCTCACCGGTCCGGTGGAAGTTATCGGACAGGATGGAAAAGTGGCAGGTCTGAAATGTCAGAAGATGGTACTTACCGAGCCGGATGCCTCCGGCCGCAGAAAGCCGGTTCCGGTTCAGGACAGTGAATTCGTACTGGACGTGGACTGCATTATCGAAGCCATCGGGACGCAGAGTGACAATGCATGCGTGGACGGCGTTGAGACCACGGACCGCGGACTGATCGTGGTGGATGAGGAAACACTGGCTACTTCGAAGCCGGGTATTTATGCCGGCGGAGATACCGTCACCGGTCCGAAGACTGTGATCGCGGCTATGGGCGCCGGAAGAAAGGCCGCAGCCGCGATAGAAGCTTATCTGGGGTGAGTGCTATGCATGATACGATTACAATGACCATTGGGAAACAGAAAAATATCGCGCTCATCGCGCATGACGGGAAGAAACCGGAGCTGATCAAATGGTGCAAGGACAACGCGGATATCCTGAAACGGCATTTCCTGTGCGGGACCGGAACCACGGCCCGCATGATCGCGGATGCCACGGATCTTCCGGTGCGGGGATATAATTCCGGGCCCTTGGGCGGCGACCAGCAGATCGGAGCAAAGATCGTGGAGGGGCGGATCGATTTCGTGATCTTCTTCTCGGACCCCCTTACCGCGGCGCCCCATGATCCGGATGTAAAAGCTTTGATGCGGATCGCGCAGGTGTATGATATCCCGTTTGCCAACAACAAGGCAACGGCGGATTTTCTGCTCCATTCCACGTTGATGGATGAGGAGTATGATCATGAGATAGTCAACTTCAAGCAGAATATCGCCCACCGGGCGGAGACTCTTCCGAAGGAGACGGAGGAGTGATCCGAAAAGCCTGCTGCGGATGCTGAATCTTGCAGCAGGTTGTTTTTAAAATGTTTTTGGTCGGATGGGCTATTGGGAGTGAATGCGAATATAAAGAAATGACTGGCTTGGAAACAGAGTATAACAAAATGAAAATGAAAAATAAAATAATTTATGCGAAAAACCAAATTCATTTTCAAATTTCTGTTGACAAACCTGCTTGATGCGTTTACAATTTGATACGGTTACACGGAATGTAGTATGGAACGTATTATGGAATAGAGGTGGAGAATGTATCAGATTTACGAATCGCATTTTGACAGGCTTCCGTTTGTAAGGATCCGGAAAGTGGAACTGACGAATTTTAAAGGCGTGGAACACGGTGTTTTGGAGATGAACTGTGCAAGGGAATTCGTGCCCTATGATACGGAATCGGATATTCTTGGACTGTACGGACAGAATGGATCCGGAAAGTCCTCCCTGGTAGAGGCGCTCTATCTCGTGAAGGGGATCATTGGCGGATATCGCCTTGGTGGTGAGTTTGAAAGATATATCGATGTTGCAGCGGAAAATGCTACTATCTCTGTGGAATTTGAATTTCAGTATACAGACGGGACGGTTGCGACGGTGGCCTATGAGGTGAAACTGGAATCAAAGGAGAATTCCGAAGAATCGCTCGGTGAGGAAAAACAACAGAAGGATCAGCGACGTCTGTATATTTATGATGAGATCATTCGGACGGATCTTTATGAGGACGGAAGGGTCGGCCGGATGCATACCATCGTGGATACAAAGAACAGACTGCTTTGCGGTGATAGTCTGGAAAAGTATTATTATGACAGAGAAGATAAGAAGATCCGAGAAGAACTGACCTATCAGAAGAGAAAGCAGATGGACGGTTCATATTCCTTTGTGTTTGCTCAGGAGGTTTCGGATATCTTGAGCAAGAAAAACTCGGACGGTGCTGCGTCCAAATATTATGAGATCTTGGCGGAGCTGGAACTATATATTACCAATTATCTGTTTGTGATCGGAACCAGCATCACCGGATTGGTCCATATGAAGGCGGCAATTCCAATCTTTACGCCTGTTCGTGATCGGCCGATCATTCTTATGGATCAGACAGTTATTTCCAAAAAAAGGATCAAATATGTGGAGAAAACTTTCAAAGTGATCAATACGGCCTTGGCGACGATCATTCCCGACTTACAGTTGGAACTCCGGACGACGCCGACAGTCACCAATGAGGGAGAAGATGGTTACTTTGTGAAGGTGCTTTCCGTTCGAGGAGACAGGGTATTTCCGTTTAATTATGAGTCGGATGGTATCATAAAGCTCGTCTCGATCATGGCGGATTTTGTATTTGCATACAATCAGGGATCTGCCACGCTGGTGGTGGATGAGTTTGATGCCGGTGTATTTGAGTATCTTTTGGGAGAGTTGCTTCAGATCTTTGAAAAATCGGGGAAAGGGCAACTGATCTTTACCTCACACAATCTGCGTCCGTTGGAGGTGATCGATAAGAAATTTATCCGGTTTACCACATCTGATCCGGAGAACCGCTATTACAGACTGAAAAATGTCGGCAGTACCAATAATCTTCGCGATCTTTATTTACGCGAGGTACAGCTGGGCAATCTGGATGTGGAGATGTATCGCAGAACCAAATCCTTTAAGATTTCGAAGGCAATGAGTCAGGCGGGAAAGGAGATGGACAGCAGCGATGGGGTATAATAGATCAAAGTATGAAAAACGGGATAAACGGGATAAACGAACAGATGCTGCGAAGAAAGACGGCTCAAACAATGTGAAGCCCGAGGTGCAAAAAAAATCGAATGCGTTTGTATGTTTTTTGGTAGATGGATCCAGCGAGGAAAAGGCGTTTTCTTCTCAGTTCGAAGAATTGTTTGATATGGTTGGCGGGGATCGGATCAACGTTGAATTCAGACAAAAGAGTCATGATAAGCAACATGAGGATGCATATGCTGATCCGAAAAAAAAGAATCAGCCAAATGACGGTGGGGATATTACGGCATTTATGACTAAGGGAGTTCCTGCGGTTCAAGCAACTCCTAAGAATATTGCAAAACTGATCTATGAGTATTATTTCAAACGTCAGGATAAGGCTTCCGGATTGGGATGGGATGATCTTACTACCATCATCCATATTATTGATATGGATGGGGCTTACGTATGGGATGATCGGGTCCATGAGTTTACATCTGAGGAAGAGGCTTTTGCGGATTCGTTGAACGGTAATAATCAAAATAAAAAGAGAAATACTCTTTATCTGGAGGACCATATCGCTGTTCGAGCCGAAGAGGAATCAGAGACGGATTCGAAGAACGTAACAGCGAGTTCGACGGGGCTTGAAAAACTCCTTAAGAGAAATGCCCAGAAGAGAGAAAATATTGATTATCTTCTTTCACTGAATGGGAAGTTAACGGTACATAGAAAAACCGTGAATTATTATCTTTACTTCTTCTCATCGAATTTAGATCATTTTCTCTTCGACGATGCGAACCTTCCTAAAAAAGATAAGTCACGGAAGGCGGACGAATTTCGTACAAGCAACAGCGATGCAGATGCTTTATGTAAGTTTTTTGATGACAGTTGTTTTACTGCGAGTCGGAAGTTGAAGGGTTCAGGCATGGATCTGGATTGGAAATATAAAGAGTCCTGGGATGAATTCAGAAGAGGAGACGGCACCGCTTCTCTGGCACGGTGGACGAATGTGGATCTGCTCATAGAGAAGATAAAGAATTCAACATTGGAGGATTGGCTGTAAATGCGTGGAGGGCCTGTCTGTTCGGATGGTATGATCCGGACGGACAGGTCTTTTTTTGTGTGAATCGATCTGTATTATTGCGAACGGGCGGGGAATGTACTATAATATCTATCGGGTATGCCCATCGCCATGGGTGTTGTGGATATCGTCCGCTATCTTGCCATGCCGAATGAATACAGGAAGGTCTCCTACTACAAGTATGCCGTGCTGTTCTTCATTTTCATGTGCGGTGTGTATGAGTTTATGCAGATCGCGGAAATGAGCCGCCGCGGACAGTATGCACAGATCATGGAGGAAATGGCTTATAAGGACGGTCTGACCGGACTTCTCAACCGGATGGCTTATAACCGGGAACTGGAAGCGGCCGCAAAGAAGGATGCGCCCTGTACACTGATCATGCTGGATATGAACTATCTGAAGAAGGTAAATGATGAGCGCGGACACGACAGGGGAGATATGTATATCTTCAAGATCGCAGAGTTCATGCAAAAGTCCTTCTGCCACGGAGAAAAAAGCTTCCGTATCGGCGGAGATGAATTCTTTGTTCTGGCGGAGTATACCAATGAGGATCCGCTGTTTTCGGAAAGTATTCAGAACATGAAGCATATGGTGGATGAATTCAACGAAAACTTCGGAAAAGCTCTGCCCCTCAGTATCGCCTACGGATATTCGGTGTTCCGGCCCGGTGAGACGGATCTGGATGAACAGGTCCGCATCGCGGATCAGAAGATGTACAAGATGAAAGTGGAGATGAAGGCGGGAATGGCCTTCGGACTTGCTTCCGTTGATTAAACGGAATATAGAGAATTGTAATACATGTAAAGCAACAAAAAGCAACAAAATGCAAAAAAGGAAGGTTTTTATGAGTTACGGCAAGCATAAAAAATGGATCGCGGCAGCACTCTCCGGAGTGCTGCTTCTTGGTGCTTTCGGGCCACTCGCTCCGCAGGTTCTGGCGGCGGAAAGTGAAGAAAGTGCAGAAATCGCAGGACGTACGGAGAGCTGGGCGGAGAAGATTCCTTCTCTGCTTGCCGCAGGGGAGTATGAGGAGGGTGTCGTCGTTGTCGGAATCGACCGCAGCCTGCCGGCCCCTGCCAGAAACTGCGGAGTGGATGGTGCGGTGATCAATTCCGGGACGGAGAAAATCATGTCCGTAGCGGAAGATCATGTGACCATGGCTGATACAGCGGCGGATGACATGAAGATGTCCCAAAACGGTACGGGCTCGGACGGCGTGTCCGACACCATCAGCATCGAGATCGCTTCGGACAGCAGCAAGACCACGGAAGAACTGCTTTATGAGCTGGCGAAGGATGCGAGGGTCGTTTTTGCGGAGCCGAACTATCTGACCGAGGAGAGCAGTGAAAAGGAGCAAAAGATTCTGGCCTCTTATCTGGATGATGAACTTGCAGAGGCATCGGAGATCGCGGATCTGACTTCGCTCCAGTGGGGCTGCTGGGACGGAATGGGTACGGTAAGAAAGGATATGTCCAAAGATGCATCCATTCATGTACCGACCTTTGGGGCGACAGGACGGAACATGACAGGAGATCCCATCGTGGTGGCTGTTCTGGATTATCCGGTGGATTATACGAATCAGGACCTCTCGGACCGGATCTACCGTTTTTCCGCGAGCCAGCAGAAACTGCTTGGCTGTGATGAATACGGGTATAATGCATGCTGGCAGAGCGCGAACGGTAAAATGGATTATTTCGGGGGGAGTCATGGAACCCACTGCTCCGGCATCATCGGTGCATCCTGGGACGGGCATGGTATCAGCGGCGTTGCATCGAATACAAAGATCATCTCTGTTCAGATTGCCCTGGAAGACGGAAATACCTCGCTGGTCAATCTTCTGCGGGGATTTGCATTTGTAAAGAACGCAAATGAAAACGGCATCGGGATCCGTGTGACCAGCAATTCCTACGGCCTTGTGCAGTACAGCGCTGCGCTGGATGCGGCAGTCCGGGAACTGGGCGAGGAATATGGTACGGTATCGGTATTTGCGGCCGGTAATTCCAACAAGGATCTGGGACTCCTCACGGATCTGGGATCCACACTGGAAGATAATCCGTATGCCATCGTTGTGGCGGCAACGGATCAGAGCGAGAAGAGGGCCGGCTTTTCCAATTACGGAGAAGGAACGGTTGATCTGGGTGCGCCCGGTGTATCGATCCTTTCCACGGTAACTACGGACTGTGTGTCCTATCTGCCGGATGCGGTGCCGGGAAGCAATCTTCGGTATGAAGGATTTGAAGGTGAGGTGGCGACAGATGTTGCGATCCGCGCGGTGGTCATGGGAAATGAAACGGTGGAACCGTATGCAGACGGCACTCCGCAGCAGACAGCGGAAGGGGAGCCGTATTTCCTTGGAGAACACTCTGCAAAACTTACCCTTCCTTCGGGAACTGCCAATGCGCGTGCCCTGGAGTTTCAGTTGGGAGATGTCAGTGATTCGGAAGAACGGTTATACTTCGGTCTTTCCTACTATCAGCCGGATCGGTACACGAACGTTCGTTTCCATGCGAAGGGAAAGGACGGAAGCTATGAGGAACTGAAAAGAACAATGAATGATGAGGGAGGCTCCGGCTCCGGCTCCGGCTGGCATGCCGTTTCGGTTATGCTGGAGGATAGTACGGACCTGAGTGATCTGGATATTGTGGTTACCCTCGGGGCTTCGGATTCCGCCGGAGAGCTTTATATCGATTCCGTGGGACTCGGAACCAAATGTGTACCTTACGCTTATATGAGCGGTACGTCCATGGCCTGCCCTATGGTGTCGGGCGCTGTGGCCGTGCTTGCGGCGGACCGGCCGGAGCTTTCCGGACTGGAACTGGCTTCACTTGTGAAATCCTCGGTTCGTCCGGCGACTTCCATGAAGGGGATCACCAAAACCGGCGGTGTGATCGATTTTGAAGCGGTGACGGGACTCCGGAGTCCGGTGATCACCGATCTGGGTCTGCAGGACGGAGTCCTTGAAATAAAGGGTTCGGGCTTTGGGGAGACCATTGGACGGATCCGCGTGATCCGTCGCTCCGTGGGAACGGATCCGGTGACACTGTATGATTCCTCCAAAGCGAAGAACAAGAAGGATATCACCTGGAATGATACGTCCATATCCCTTCCCTATGCGGGCACGGCTTCGGGTGTGGCCCAGGTGATGATCGAGAATGCTTCCGGCAGGAGCGGTTCCCGGGAACTGCTTCTGGGACGCGGCGAAAATGTATATGAGAAGGAGCTTCCGACCTTTGAGGATTATGCGGAGATCCGGCTCCCGGACGGAAGCAACGGACGCGCGGACCTTGACACGGCAGGAACTCTGACCGGCTTTGGAGACAAACTGTACTATATTCCTACCTCCACTTTGGTAGAGGAACAGCCGGTTTCAAAACGCATGTTTATTTATGATCCGCAGAATGAATACTGGGATGAGGGACCGGAGCTGCCGGAACCGCTCTGCCACATTTCTTCTGCAATCTATGAGCAGCGGCTCTATGTTATGGGTGAATCCGCGGCATATTATAACGGGGAGATCGGATACTACAATGACTGTTCCACCATGCGGGTCTATGTATATAATCCGGAACTGAATCAGTGGATCAAGGTTTCTGCTGAGGGCGTACAGCTGGGACAGTCCATCGTGAATTACAACGAGGAGCTCTTTGTTGTGGGCGGGACCGAGGTGGCACTGTATTCTCCGTATGAGGGCGCCGATAAGGCGGTCGTATCGCTTCGGGAGGAAATCAACTGGCCGAGCCTGGCGGCAAAGGGAGACTGTATCTACGTTTATGATGCGCAGCAGTATCGGTTCGGTGTGATCCAGGAACGGGCTTATCAGGATCTGTCCGGTACGCTTCCTGAGATCATGAATTATACGGCCGGAAGAGAAGAGGAGAATTACTGGATGCGCCGGGGGACCCTGCTGGCCGTATCCGATGGAATCCTGCTGGTGGGACCGGCGGAGAAGAGTCAGGGCACGGATAAAGTGATCTCGGATACCTTCCTGCTGAGGGAGGGTGCTTCGAAGTTTGAATCCTGGCCGAAGCGTATGTCAGAGGACCGGGTGAAGGCTTCTGCTGTGGCATCCTATCGCGGCTGGGTATATGCCATCGGTACGGCAACTCTGGAGCCGGGAGAGTACTTCTTCCGTGCGACCGCCATGGAAGTGGATGAGTATTACGGAGACATCCCGCGGAAGGAAGATACGCTGAAATGGAAGCATAACAGCAAGGGCTGGTGGATGGAATATCCGGACGGGACATATCCGAAGAGCGAATGGATCCAGGTAAAAGGAAAATGGTACTATTTCGCGGAAGACGGCTACATGGCTGTCAATGAGTGGCGGGACGGCCGCTGGCTTGGAAAGAACGGTGCATGGACCTATGAAGGCACCGGCACATGGAAGAGCAACAAATACGGCCGCTGGTATGAGGACAGTCTGGGCTGGTATCCGGTGAGCCGCTGGCAGAAGATCGACGGGAAGTGGTACTACTTCAACAAGAACGGGTATGTTGTGACCGGCTGGCAGCAGCTGAGCGGGAAATGGTATTTCTTCAATAAGGACGGATCCATGAAGACCGGCTGGAAAAAGTCCGGCGGAAAATGGTATTACCTTGGTGCAGACGGGGCGATGGTAACTGCCAAAACGTTGCGTATGTCCGGTAAGGTAACGTATGAGTTTGACGAAAACGGGGTCTGCGTGAATCCGTAGCTTCCATTCCGCCATCAGGCGGAATGAGAAGCGTATACGCCCATCACCCAAGGTGATGCCCGAACGAAGTGAGGGTTATGATCCGGCTTCCTTGGCCGGCTCATAAGGCAGAGTTTTGAATGAGTAGAGGTTGTTATGTCATATCGATTCTATGGCTGGGAGAGGGCTACGGTCCTGGCGGCAACAAATGAATATCAGGGGATCGACACACCGCAGGATCTGTACGATGCCCTGCATCACATCTGGTGTGAGTATACCTGCGCGCCAAGGCTTCGGGCCGAGTGGAGTATGGCAAACCAGACCCTGGGACAGTGCAGCATCACGGCATTTCTTGCACAGGATATCTTCGGCGGAGAGGTTCGCGGTATTCTCCGGCCGGGTGGAAATTATCACTGCTTCAATGTGGTGGGAGATGCTGTCTTTGATCTGACCAGCGAACAGTTCGGCAGTGAGAAACTGAACTATGACGAGTATACCGTGCAGAGCAGGGAGGAGCATTTCTCCAAGGACGAGAAGTTCCAGCGGTATGAATTCCTGAAGGCTGCGCTGAAGAATTACGTGGAGGGACATATCCCTACCGGGCTTAATTCCTGAAAAAGATCGGATGCGAGAAAGCCCAGGGCTTCTACTTCGGAAAACCCATGCCCATGGACGAGACCAAGGCGTTTACGGCCGGGAAAGGCATGAAGTGGGAGAAAGATTATCATGAAGCACGGACTGTATAAGGGTAGTAAGGCATGATGGCAGGTAACCACGTGCGGAATGATAATCTCACGGAGCGCGTAAGCGCGAAGTGTGGAATCATAAACATCAAAAAACCAGCAGGATCGAACCTGCTGGTTTTTTTGTGCGAGTGCGGCCGTCAGACTACCGATTTGTGATATATACGCCCTGCTCGCGCTTTGCTTTCTTTGCGGCATACATCTTCTCGTCTGCAGCCTTCAGTGCCTTCACCATCTGGTAGCTTTCATTCAACGTTGTTACATAAGCGCCGCAACTGGTTGCAACCGTGAAGGGCAGATTTACCGACTGGTTAAACTCCTGAAGGAACGTGTCGATCTTTTGGATGATACTGTCCGGATCGCAGTCACCGAATACCACCGCAAAGAGCTCATCGCCGCCGAACCGGGCTGCCAGCGAGTTCTCCGGGCAGGCATATACCAATGCATCTGCAACCGCTGCAATGGCGCGGTCACCGTCGGCATGACCGAAGGTGTCGTTGATGTATTTCAGGCCGTCCAGATCGGACATGATCAGGGTGATGGGTTTTCCTCTGTGCTCATCGGAATGGGCGCACTCCCAGAAAGCCTTGCTGAAACCGAGACGGTTGTACAGGCCGGTCAGAGCGTCATGGCGGTACATGGAATCCATTTTTTCCAGAAGGAATCGCTGATACTGCATATTCACGTAGCCGCCGACACCCATGTTCAGTGCATTTGTGATGCTGGCCGAACGGGAATAGTCCGTAATGGCATAGTTCTGGAAATAGTAGCAGGCAAAACCAAAAGGACGGTTCATATAATCCAGTGCGTTAAAGAGCAGAGGATGTCCCTGGGATGCCAGCTCCAAAATACGGTCCCTGTACCCGCCGGAAAGAACGGATTCTTTCGGGTTCACAGTCGGATCATAGAAGATCTCGTCCGGCAGCGGAATGTGGTCGAACCGATGCTCCTCCGCATAGTCTGCATCGTTGATCAGATGCAGATCCCGGGAAGGCATGTCCTCTTGAGAAATCATAAAATAGTTCTGTTCCGTATCAAAGCAGTGTCGGTCCACCACGGTCAGGTGGTGTTTCGTCTTATGCTGATGGATCTTGGAGGCCATCTCGTAGGGGGTAAGACTGGTCTCCATGGCTGTAGAGATATCGTACAGGATCCGGATATCTTCCTGATGCCGGTAGAAGCTGTTGTTAAAACTCGAAAGAAGGGTATGTGCCTGCCAGATCATGGACGGACAACCACAGGACTCGTTCGGGATCAGTTTCGGAAGGATCTTCCTGTGGGAACAGGATTCGCCACGAAGCAGGCGGTTTACCGTATCACCGGTTGCTTCCGCCAGCAGCTCACTGTCACAGCTTGCGCTGGAGATCTTCGGCGTGGAGAAGAAGATCTGCTCGTATCCGTCAAAACCGGAAACAATCACATCTTCCGGAACCCGGTATCCGGATTCCTGGAGAACATCACTGACATTCATGGCCATGATATCATTTGCGCAGATGATCGCATCCGGAAGATTACCGTGATCGATCAGCTTCCGGGTGGCTTCCCGGGTAGGATCCGCCCAGAAATCCCCGTAGCTTACCATGCTGTCGTTAAAGGGAATCCCGTTTCTTTCACAGACTTTCCGGAAGATCTTGATCCGTTCATCGGAGAAAACGTTATTTGGAAGGCCGGCCATCATATGGGGATGCTTAGCATGATGATCTTCGATGATGTGCCGTGCAATCTGCTCAAAACCGGCGCCGTAATCGAAGCTGACGTGGATGGTATCCTCGTAATCCCCGTCGATCACGATCACGGGGACGTTATTTGCTTTGCAGTTGGACAGGATCCGATGGGCGATGGTATGGCTCTTGATCTTCTCATCCATCAGGATCAGACAACTCAGCTCCTCGAAGGGAATGATGTCATAGACGTAGGTCTCCGCGGGGATCGTTTTTTCATCCCAGTAAATATCGGTATTGATCGTAAATACAAGGAGGGAGGCATCTTCCTCCCGGATCTTATCATTTAATGTTTGGATGAATCCGTAGATCTGCGGATCATAGACGCGTGAAGTACAAAGCGCGACCAGACGTCTGCGGGTTTCCATATAGACCTCCCCAACGCAAACAGGCTGCCGTCATTACGACAGGGTTTTATATGACACACACTGATTATAACACTCCGCGGAGTGTAAAACAACGATATACAACAAGAAAGAAGGAGGTCCGGGAGATATTATCGTCATATATCACAAAAAAACTTTGTAGATTTGACAAATAAAATAGGAAAATGTCAAAATTTCCTGTCGAAATTTTTTTTTATATGTAGTATAATGATTCCATGACTGATGTTTGGAGGGGGAATTATGAAACCATTCAGAAATGCGTATGAGGCAATTAAAAGATTACTCTCTAAATTATTCGGCGGCGGAGAAGAGAAAGAAGAAGTAACCAGCGCAGCTGAGCCGGAACTTAAGAAAACAGAGCCGCAGCCGGAACCGGAGCCCCAAAAGCCGGAGGCAAAACCCGAGAATAAGAAGGCAGAGCCGAAAAAGCCTGAGGCGAATAAAAAGCCGGAGGCAAATAAGAAACCTGAGGCGAAACCTGAGAATAAGAAGGCAGAGCCGAAAAAGCAGGGAGCAAAGCCTGAGAATAAAACCGCAGAACCCAAAAAGTCTGCTTCAGGTAAGACGGCGGAAGAGGACATGGAAGCTTATGTCCGCGAGTCCGAGAGAAAAGAGCAGGAAGCCTATGCAGCCGAGGCAAAGCGCCGTGCGGAACGTGCAGCCAAGCGTGAAGCGGAAGAGAAACGTGCAGAGCAGCGTGCGGCAAGACGTGAGATGGAAGCACAGGCAGGCATGGGTGTCCGCCGCGTGACCGATCCGGTGACCGGTGAAGAGGTACCGCTGGGTGCACTTCCGGCCAGAGCCGTTACTCTGAAGAAGTACAGCAAGATCGCTTCCACATCGGACGATGTGATCCTGTCCGTGAATTCAATCCTGCGTCATCCGGATATGTCGAAGAATATCGTTATCCTCGGAAAGAACGGTTTCGGTACGGTTCGTGTAGGTGAGGATTTTGCGAGAAGCTTTTATGCGATGGAACTGGTAAAGTCCGATAAGATCGCAAAGATCAAGGCAAAGCAGCTGAACAAGATCGGTCTGGAGAAGCTGCAGGGCCTGAAGGGCGGATGCCTCATCATCGAGAATGCAGGTCTTGTAGTACCTGCAAAGCTGGTTGAGGTTATCAAGAACTCCGCACCGGATGAGAATGATTACGTTGTGATCCTGACCGGTGAGATCGATTCGCTGGCTCGGTTCTTTGAGGATAATCAGGATGTTGCGGATCAGTTCATTTATCTGGTCGGCATCCATAAGATCAAAGAGAAGGGCATGATCTCTCTGGCGCGTGGTTATATCAAGGAGAAGGGTTACACCGCAGACAAGCCTGTTTATGAGCAGCTGAAGCAGTCCCTTACCGCCATGGAGGAAGGCAACATCGACCGTTTCCTGGAATTCCTGGATAAGGTTATGGAAGCTACCGATGCGCGTGAAGTGTCCGAAGGCAACGGAGGACATAAGGAAGTACTTGTTGAGGACGTCCGTAAGGCGTAACCTGTACAATCTATTAAGAAAGATCTCTGCTATACTGCTGGGGTCTTTCTTTTTTTGCTGTTTCATGCTATAGTGTAGAACTGTTACAGAACTTTACGGGATGATGTCAGATGCTTTAAAATGATATAAATTCATGTAAAATCATTCGGGATCATACATAATAAAGTTAAATACGGATATGAGGTGAATGGGAATGGCCATGAAGAAGAAGCCGGTTACCGGCATGAAAGATATCCTCCCCCGGGAGATGGAGATCCGCGATTATGCCATCGGGCTGATCAAGGATACATATCGGAGATTTGGATTTACATCCATGGAGACTCCTGCGGTGGACCACATAGAGAATCTGTCTTCCAAGCAGGGCGGTGAAAATGAGAAGCTGATCTTCAAGATCCTGAAGCGTGGTGAGAAACTGCGTCTGGAAGAAGCAAAAGAGGAGATCGATCTGGTAGACGGAGGTCTCCGCTATGACCTGACAGTGCCGCTCTGTCGGTATTACTCTAACAATGCAAACGAACTGCCGAGTCCTTTTAAGGCGTTACAGATGGGCCCTGTATGGCGTGCGGATCGTCCGCAGAGAGGGCGTTACCGCCAGTTCATGCAGTGTGACATCGATATTCTGGGAGAACCGTCGATCCTTGCAGAGATCGAACTGATCCTCGCAACCACCACATTGCTGGGCAAACTGGATTTCAGCCGGTTTACAATCCGGATCAATGACCGCCGGATCCTTCGGGCCATGGTGGACTATGCCGGCTTTACGGCACCGGAAGGCATGGGCAGCGTTGATTATGACGGTATCTTCATCACGCTGGATAAGATGGATAAGATCGAGCTCACAGGTGTCCGTGAGGAACTGATCGGTGCAGGGTATGCGCAGGAAACCGTAGATAAATATCTGAAACTGTTTCAGAAGATCACCCCGGATGTGGCAGGTCTTCGGACGCTGAAGGAGACGCTGGGGGATTTTCTCCCGGAAGAAATCTCTTCCAATCTCGCTGCCATTATGGAAAGCGTGGATGCCGCTAAGGAAGCAGATTTTAAGATCGCGTTTGATCCTACACTTGTGCGAGGAATGTCTTATTATACCGGTCCGATCTTTGAGATCTCCATGGACGAATATGGCGGATCTGTCGGCGGCGGCGGACGTTATGACGAGATGATCGGCCGTTTCACCGGACAGTCGACGCCTGCCTGTGGTTTCTCCATCGGATTTGAGCGGATCGTCATGCTCCTTCTGGAACGTGATTTCCAGGTGCCCGGAAGCGCAAAGAAGACGGCATATATGGTTGAAAAAGGAATGCCCGGAGAGAAACTTGCCAGGATCCTTGCAAAGGCGAAGGCAAAGCGCGCAGAGGGCGAGAGTATCAATCTTGTGATGATGAAGAAGAACAAGAAGTTCCAGAAGGATCAGCTGACGGCAGAGGGCTACACGGAGATCGTGGAATTCTTTGCCGACAGGGAGATCGATTGATGAATTGAATGTGACTGTGATGAGGTCAAAATAAGATCGAAATACGATTATGATAAAAGCGGTTCACTGCCGGCGAGAAGTGGATCGCTTTTTTTCAAACTTTCAGTTTGTTTTCAGATTGACATTGTAAAGTACAGTCATACAAAGCAACAAAACCTCGAAACAAAGCCGTTTGCGAGGCAGCTGACAGAAAGGGGATGAGATCATGCATAAGAAATTTACAAAACGTTTTTTTACATTTATCGTCGGACTGGCACTGGTGGGTTCCATGGCGGCATGCGGATCAACGGGTACCGATAATACAGCTTTAGGAAATGCAGGAACCGGTACTTCTGTAAGTACGTCGTCGGACGGGGCGGTTACGGAAGATAAGGTGACCACTGCTTCGTCCGCAGCAACGGCCAATGATGGAACGGTGGTTACCGTGGCAGCAACCGGCTCAGACGGAGCCATCGATACATCGGATCTCTTTTCAAAGCGTGATCTGACCCAGACGGCGGATCTTTCGGAAGCGGAGACATATACACTCAGCGACGGACAGGATATTGAGATCACGTCTGCAGGGGTGTATGTACTTACGGGAACAGCTTCGAATGTGACGGTCACGGTAAATGTGGCGGACGATGAGAAGGTCCAGCTGGTGTTGGACGGCATAGATATAACAAATGGCAGTCAGCCGGTCATTTTCGTAAAAAATGCGGATAAGGTTTTCATAACCACTGCATCCGGTACGGAAAACGATCTGTCGGTAAGCGGCAGTTTTACGAAGATGGATGATACGAATACGGATGCCGTGATCTATTCAAAGGACGATCTGGTACTGAATGGTCTGGGGACGCTGAACATTTCTTCTTCGGAAAATGGGATCAGCTGCAAGGATGATCTGAAGATCACCGGCGGAACCCTGAACCTGAATGTGGCAGATGCGGCGCTGGAAGCAAATGATTCCATCGCTGTTGCGGACGGTACCGTAAACGTGACTGCCTCCAATGATGCGCTCCATGCGGAGAATGATGATGACAATTCCAAAGGATATATCTATATCTGCGGCGGAACTCTGACTCTGAAAGCGGCAGATGACGGGGTTCATGCGACGACCATCGTTCAGATCGATGGAGGTACCCTCGATATCACAGCAGCGGAAGGCGTCGAGGGCACCTGGATCCAGATCAATGACGGAACCGTCAATATTACGGCAAGTGATGACGGGATCAACGCGGCAAACAAGTCGTCTTCTTATTCGGCAAAAGTGGAGATCAACGGCGGTTACACAACCGTCACCATGGGCCAGGGTGATACGGACGGTGTGGATTCCAACGGTGATATCATCATAAACGGCGGAACCATCAGCGTTACCGGACAGTCCACATTTGATTATGACGGAACAGGAACCATTAACGGTGGAACCGTCATTTCCAACGGCGAAGAAGTGACCACCCTCCCGAACCAGTTTATGGGCGGCGGCATGGGCGGCATGGGCGGCGGTGGCCGGGGCGGCTGGCACTAAGAACCGGAGCAAGATCGGCGGATGATGAACCGCCGGGGAATGAAGCGGCAGGGTAACACCCTGCTGCTTTTCTTTATTTGACCGGTGTGTTATACTATGTGACGGAACTATCGTGTATGTGATAAATCAGGCGGAATGTCTTCGCGAGGGGATTTGTTCCTCCGAGTTGCAACGGCCGACGGCTGTGATCATTGATGAGGGAATAAGGATGGATCGGTTACGGACCAGAACGGCAATTAAATATTTGGCGATCCTTACCATGCTGATCGATCATATCGGCATGTTTTTTATTCCGATCAGTACGATCCCGGGACTTCTCTGCCGGGTGATCGGCCGGTTTACCGCGCCGACCATGTGCTTTTTCCTGGCAGAAGGGTACATCCATACCTCTTCCCGGAAGAAATACGGGACCCGTCTTTTCGTCTTCGGTGTTCTGTCCCAGATTCCATATGCACTATCGCATTATGCCGTTCCCTCAAGGGATCCGCTGCTTCAGGATACGGTGGCCGGAGTGGCAGGCTTTTCCTGGGAACGTGCATGGAAGGCGCTTCTCACGCCGGACTTCAATATGATCCTGACACTCTTTCTGTCATTTTTGATCCTGTATGTTTATGATCTCGTGCCCGGTTACAATAAAAGGATCGTCCTGATCGGTCTGTTACTGGCAGCTTCCATGTTCTGTGACTGGGGGATGGTAGCACCGTTTTATGCGCTGACATTTGCCATCTATCGGGAGGACCGGAAGAAGCAGCTGAAATACTTTGTGCTGATCACGATGTGTTATGTCATAATGGAGACGGTTTTCTGTATCATGAACGACCGTCACTGGTACGGTCAGCTCTGGCAGCTGGGACTCTTACTTTTTATTCCGGTCCTTTCCCTGTATAACGGGGAGAGCGGCAGCCGATCTGCATTTCATAAATGGTTTTTCTATCTTTTCTATCCGATCCATCTTCTGATCTTCTGGGCGATACTGACCTGGTGCTGAGCAGGCACCGTCGGTTATTGCCCTTTTTTCTGCTCTGATCGCCGGTCTGAGGCAAATTTTCAAAAAAAACCGAAAAAAAGACGCAAAAACGGTGGTTCTTCTGTGCGTTTCATGGTAAAATGTAAGTTGGATTTTTGGGGGTGCATGGCTCAAAATAAGGGGGGAGAGTATGCAAAATTACAGACAGAATAAATTAAATCTGGTGGCCGGATTAATGTTCCTGCTGATCGCACTTTTCCGGACGGTTTCTTTTGTCGACACGATGAAGATCGTTAACCAGTACAACAGGTATGGTATTTCTCTCGGATGGCAGGTCTGGGTGGCGGTCATTGCAGAGGGACTGATCCTGCTCCTGTTTGCGCTCGCTGGTATCTTCCTGCTGATGGCGAGAGATGATCTGTATGGAAATGTGATCATAGGCGTCGGGGTGTCCTTCCTGGTGGAGTATCTGGTGCTCGTGATCAATCTGATCTCCACGGCCAGACAATACGGAGGATCTGTCGCCGGATATATGCTCAACTGGAGATTTGTTCTTCTGTACGGTGCGATGACCTGCTTTGGTCTCTGCTTTATCCTGTCAGGAGTCTATGCGAAAAAAGTGGAGGAGAGTCCTTCCAAAATCGGAAGCGGCTGGCTCCAGGGACCGATAGCCTTTGTTCTGGGGATCGTCCTTATGATCATTCCCACCATCGGAACGGGAACATCCGTGCTGGATATGTTCTCTGCGGTTTCATCAGATAAAACGTGGGTCGCTATTGCGGGATTTATATTGGATCTGCTCTCTCTGATCTTTGCCGGTCTGCATCTGAAAAAAGCAGAGGAGGATTCCTTCCTTCAGGGAGCGAAGAAACCGCCGATCTACGGTGTTCCGGCCTATAACGCAAATCCTTATCAGCCGTTCAACACAAATGTACAGGGCAGCGTGCCTTATACTCCGGGTAATTCCGGTCAGTACGGAGCACAGCAGGGCTATGCGGCAGGTCAGTACGGAGCACAGCAGGGTTATGCGGCAGGTCAGTATGGAGCGCAGCAGGGTTACGCAGGTCAGTACGGGGCTCAGCAGGGCTACGCGGGCCAGTACGGAGCGCAGCAGGGCTACGCGGGTCAGTACGGAGCACAGCAGGGCTACGCGGGTCAGTACGGAGCGCAGCAGGGCTACGCGGGTCAGTACGGAGCACAGCAGGGCTACGCGGATCAGTACGGAGCACAGCAGGGTTACGGCGGTCAGTATGGAGCGCAGCAGGGCAGCCAGTATGCTTACGGCGGTCAGGACAGTGCTCCCCAGCAACAATACAGCACGGGTAAGTACAGTCTGGTTCAGCCGGAGGGAGAACAGGCGGCGGATCCTTCGGGAATGGGATCACAGGGATCTGAGGAACGGATCCTGAATTACGGACAGTCTCAGGGATACGGGCAGCAACAGGTGAACCCGGATCCTAATCAGCAATAGAAAACGACATAAAACAGACGGAGATGGCACTATGGTAAATGGGAAGATCGCGCTCCTGCTTGGACAGGCAGATGAGGGCTATCAGCAGAATTTTATACGGGGTGTGATGCGGCAGGCATTTGCCGACGGATTTGAGGTATATGTTTTTTCCATGTACATCAAATATCAGAACACAAAGGAACGGGAGATCGGGGACTCCAATATTTATAATCTGATCCCCTGGGATTCCTTTGATGCGGCGATCCTGCTTTCGGATACGATCCAGACCCCTGATGTGGAGAAGAAGCTTCAGGAGCATATCCATGAAGTATTCCAGGGGCCGGTAGTTTGTGTTGATACGGACAGCGATTATTTTATGAATTACTGGACTGACGGTTATCAGTCAGTCTATCAGCTGGTATCGCACATGATCGACGTGCATGGAGCGAAGGATATTGCATTTCTGACGGGACGAAGGCACCATAAGCACTCCCTGCGTCGGGCCGCGGCTTATCGTGCGGCTATGCAGGATCACGGACTTGAGGTGGATGAGGAACGTCGGATCCTTTACGGAGATTTCTGGTATACCAGTGGAAGCTGGGCAGCAGAGACGCTGCTGAGGGAGAAGGGACGGATGCCCCAGGCTATCGTGTGTGCAAATGATCAGATGGCCATCGGTGTGGCTGAGACTCTGGAGAAGAACGGCGTCCGGATCCCGGAGGATGTGCTTATTGCCGGATATGGTGCTACGGAGGAAGGAATGCTCAGTCCGAAATCCCTGACTTCGGCCCAGGTACCTGCGGAGTATTACGGTGTCTATTCGGTACGGACCATAGAGCAGATGCTCGCGGGGGTGGAAACCTCCAAGCCGGATTACAGACCGGAACTTTTCCTGGGAGAAAGCTGCGGATGTCATGATGTTGTGGATATCCTTCGGGGGCATAAGCGTGAAAAATGGACCTCGAACTCTTCGGATGAAGGATATTACTCGATCCATAATACGTTGCTGGATGATATGCTCCGGTGTGATAATCTGGATGATTTCCTCGGACATGTCTATGAGAATCTGTATCAGATCCATGATCTGGAACGGTTTGATCTGTTCCTGAATGATCTCTGGATGAAGCCGGAAGACATGATGACCAGAGAATTTCCGAAGAAAGGGTATTCGGATATCATGCTGCATGCCATTCACTACGAGGCAGTGGATGCAACGCATGGATGGGCAGGAACGAAGAACATCTGTCAGAGTGAGAAGTTGATTCCGGATGTGGACCGCAGTACACCGAGAGGATACATTTTTACTCCGGTATTTGTAGAGGATGTCTGCTTTGGCTATGCCATGATCAGCTTCGGAAACCAGCCCCGCAGCTATGATGAGGTCTATCGGCTGTGGATCCGGTCTCTGGCAAGGGGGCTTGAGGAACTTCGCAGGAAGGTGCTCATGCAGGTTCTGGAGATCCGTGTAGCCGGACTGGAACGGCAGAAGTTCCAGAGTACATCTGTAACCTCCGAGGAGCAGGAAGCAGGCGACGGACTTACGGAAGAAGAACTGCAGGATCGCATGGAAGTGGAGCGGATCCTTGACAATAATCTGTTCAAATATCATTTTCAGCCCATCGTTCGCGTGAAGGACGGCGAGATCTATTCGTACGAAGCGCTGATGCGATCGAAAACGGACAAGATGATCTCGCCGCTGGAGATCATCCGTCATGCTACCGCATTGGACCGTCTGGTGGATATTGAAAAATATACGTTCCTGAATGTGCTTCGAATCCTGGAAGATAATCCGGAGGTCTTTGAAGGAAGAAGACTTTTCATCAACAGTATCCCCGGTTGCTGGATCCCGGAAGAGGATCTGAAGAAGGTTCGTTCCATGATCAAGGATAATCCGGGCACGGTGGTGGTGGAACTGACGGAGCAGGCAGAGATCGCAGAGTCCGATATCAATCAGCTGAAGCGGGATCTTCGCCAGTTGGGTGCGGGTATCGCGGTCGATGACTATGGAACCGGATATTCCAATATCAGTAACCTTCTCCGGTATATGCCGGACGTGGTAAAGATCGACCGGTCCCTGCTGACCGATATTCATAACAGCACACAGAAGCAGCATTTCGTAAGAGATGCCATCGAATTCTGTCACAGTAACAATATCCTGGCGCTGGCCGAGGGTGTGGAGACCTCGGAAGAACTGCATGAGGTGATCCGCCTCGGTGCAGACCTGATCCAGGGATACTATACGGGACGTCCGTCCGAAGAGATCAAAACTGCCATCGACGGAAATATCAAGGACGAGATCGCCCGCTATTACCGCGAGGTAGTGGAGGGAACGGGAGAGAAGGAATTCATTGCGGGACGCATCAACCGGATCTCCGTCAGCAATCTGGTGCGGGATCACAAGACCACCATCGTTATCGGAGATAAAGACGCTACATTCCGCGACATTACCATCGTAGGTATGCCGGGTCTGACCCATGCGCTGAACATTGAGATCCTGGAAGGCTATGACGGCAGAGTTACGTTGGAAAATGTGGTCCTGACCAGTATGAAGAAGAGACCTTGCATCCGTCTTGCGGATAATGTGAATCTGACACTTCGCCTCATAGGCCTGAACCGTCTGATGGACGGCGGTATCCTGGTTCCGGAATCCTCCTGCCTGAATGTGGAAGGCGCAGGAAGCCTGACGGTGAAGATCGACGGTACCGGAGGATACGGGATCGGCAACCTGCCGGATTCCAGACACGGAGACATTTCCTTCTATCAGGATGGGGATATCCGCCTGGATCTGAACGGGAAGCATGTGGTGGGTATCGGTTCCGGCCAGGGCGGAAATATCGCGATCCATCGCGGAAAGTATGATATTTATCTGAACGGTGATGAGACCGTGGGCATCGGTGCGGTAGACGGAGATTCCAATCTGGAGATCCATGACTGCGAGGCAACGGTGGATCTTGCCGTGGACAGCGGCGTCTGCATCGGAAGCGTACATCAGAATGCCAGCGTGAAGATCTGGAGCTCTCTGGCAAAATGTAATATTGCCGGGAAGCGGATCACGGCAGTGGGAACCATTGACGGTGCCCAGGCGAAGGTGGACGTTCACGACATGGGGTTGATACTGAATGTAAACGGCGACCTGACCTCCGGGATCGGAAGCCTCTGCGGCAAGTCGGCACTGAAGGTTGTAAACGGTTCCTTCCGTTATACTGGTTCCGGACTGGAAGCATACTGCTACGGAGGGCAGACGGAAGATACGGATCTCTATGTGGCAAATGCGGATGTGAGTGTGGATATCAGTACGGAGATGGGTGCGGTTACAAAGGCACCGAAGGAAAAACAGGCCTTCCATTACGGAAGAAACCGCGTTCTTCTGAACGGATATCCGGTGGAAGATTGATTTAGATTGAATTAGTGGAATCCCATGTGGAGGGCGTATGAAATACAAATGTCCCTGCTGCGGATATTTTACCCTGGAAGAGAAGCCCGGGCATTATGAGGTTTGCCCGGTCTGCTTCTGGGAAGATGATCCGAAGGCCAAAGAAGCACCGAAGATCGCCTTTGGTGCAAATCAAATGAGTCTTGCGGAAGCACGGAGGAATTTTCTGGAGATCGGTGCATGCGAACCGGACGCTTTGAAGTCGGTTCGGGATCCATTGGAAGAAGAGATCAATCCGGCCTCCAAGCTTGAGTGTGTCCGTGCCACGAGGCTTTGGCAGAAGGCGGGGGCGTATTATGTAAGGATCCAGGCAAATAACCAACGATACGGTATCGACCTTGCAACGGAGTTTGACGAACATGACACGGAGGAAACCTGTTATGTGGTCCTTCTGGATCAGGGATTTCCCGTTGCGACCTGTCGGATGTTCAAGTGCAGCGAGGGATATATCGAGCTGGGCCGGGTGGTGGTGCTGCCGGATTATGAGCGCCGCGGGCTTGCAACCCGTCTGCTGTCTGAGGCAGAAGCCTGGGCAAAGGAAATGGGTTATAAACGGGTTGTGATCGAGGCCAGAACCGTTCTGGAGACTTTTTACGAAAAGCGGGGATATATCCTGCTGGCAAAGCATCCCGTTCGCAGGGAACCCTTTGACTGTGTGCAGATGGGCAAGAATCTGTAATTAATAATATGATGATAGGGTCAAAAGGTCCGAGCGACGCGCCTCAGCGGTCGCTTGAGACCTTAATTGACCCGCCGAACACGAATGACGAGAGCCGTGAGTGTTCCCGCAGCACATTGCACACGTAGTATGCGTGCTGCGGATCATCAGCTGGGGGCAAAATACCTTTTGACCCCAGCATCATAATATAGGTGATTCATTTGCGGCGGCCGATCAGGCCGCCGAAAACTATAATAGGGACTATGGAGGAACAAACATTTTGAATTCGGGAAAAAATCAACTTATGAAGATCTGTCTCATCTTGGTAGGGGTCATGCTGCTGCTGATGGGACTTCTTTATCTTCTGACCCGTGGACTTGGGGAAGAAGAGGGTTTGGCCGAGACCGGTACCACGGTGTCTGTGGGGACGGAGGCTTCCGGCAGTGCAGGAGGAAGCACTGAGGCGGCATCGAGCGAGGCAGCGCAGACTGAGGCGGCATTGAGCGAGGCGGCGCAGACCGAGGCAGTATCGAGCGAGGCGGCGCGGACTGAGGCGGCATCTTCCGAAACAAAGACCGAGATCACCTACTGGTTCCGTACAAAAGCTCAGCGTGACCAGCATTACGAAAAACACGGAAAAGAGATGGGTTTTGCCTCTGCGGAAGATTATTTACGTGCGGCAAACGAAGTGGTAAAAGATCCTTCAAGTTTACATAAGATTGAAAAAGAGGACGGAGACGATGTTTATTACCGCGAAGCGGACAATGCGTTCGTGATCGTTTCCACGGACGGCTATATTCGGACGTTCTTTTATCCGAGCGGCGGAAAATCCTATTACGACAGGCAGTGATCACACCTATTTGTAAATGATTGTTTATTTGACACAGATTCCATAGTTATGTACTATCGTAACGTGGAATATTTCCAAGATAACAGATAGAGAGGACGATTTAATGCTTTCGAAATTCAGTGTAAAAAGGCCGTTTACCGTCCTGGTCGGGGTCGTTCTGATCCTGGTCCTGGGGTATGTGGCTTACGGAAAAATGACCGCGGATCTGCTCCCCAACATGAGCTTTCCCTACGTGATCATCATTACGACGGATATGGGCGCCAGCCCGGAGGAAGTGGAGTCTGACGTAACGGCCAAGCTGGAGGCAAGCCTTGCCACCACATCGAATCTGAAGACGCTTCAATCCATGTCACGGAACAGTGTATCCATTGTGATCCTGGAATATGAGCAGACGGCGAATATGGACTCCACCATGATCGAGATCCAGCAGAAACTGGATCAGACGAAGGCGGGCTTCACGGATCGCGTGGGTTCCCCCATGATCATGCAGATCAATCCGAATATGCTTCCTATCATGGTAGCGGCTGTCGGCGTAGAGGATATGGAGCCGACAGAGGTGACGACCTATGTTGAGAACAGCATTATCCCGCAGCTGGAGAGTATAGAGGGCGTAGCTTCGGTTACTGCTTCCGGCGGGATCACGGAGACACTTCAGGTGTCTCTGAATCAGGATAAGATCGACAAGCTGAATGAGAGAGTTCTCGGTGAGATCCGCGACCAGTTTAAAGAAGCGGAGGATGAGATTCAGAAGAATAAGGATGAGCTGGAAAGCGGAAAGAACAAGCTGGAAAGCGGAAAACAGACGCTGGCAGATCAGATCAGTGCCGGTGAAACGGAGCTGAATACCCGGAAGATCCAGCTGTATACCTCGGAAGCGGAAATGAACCGTCAGCTGGTGGGACTGCAATCCACGCAGCAGAGCATGGAAGAAGCGACCAAGATGCTGAACCAGACCATGGAAGGAGCAAAGCAGCTGCAGGACGGTATCGAGCAGCTGGATGCAGGTATCGTAGAAATGAAGGGTGTTCAGGATTCTCTGGCGCCGCTTGCGCTTCTCTCGGATGAGGAGCTTCAGGCAGCTACCGGTATGGACCGTGCTACCTATGAGGCACAGATGGCAGAGCTGGCAGGAAAGATTGCGGCGGCTGAAGCGCAGCGCGCGGCGCTTCAGACCCAGCTGGATAACCTGAACAGCCGGATCGCTGTGGCAGGACAGTCATTTTCGCAGTATGGTCTGGACATAAAGACCGTAGATGATCTCCCGGCGGCCATCGAAACACTGGAACAGAGCAAGGCTCAGGTGGCAGTGGGGATCGCTACCATTCAGGAGGCGCAGAAACAGGTGGAAGCCGGAAAGGCAACCATCGATGAGGCACTGACGGCCCTCAGCAAAAATGAGATCCTGGGGTCTCTTCAGATCAGTGATGCGTCCACACAGCTGATCACAGGTGCGGCTGCACTGGAAACCGCACAGCAGACCATTGACAAGACCAAGGCGGATGCCGAGGCCAAGGCGGACATTAATTCCGTACTTTCTGCTGACGTGATCCGTCAGCTGCTGGTGGCACAGAACTTTGATATGCCGGCAGGATATATCACCGAGGAGAACGGTCAGTTCCTGATCAAGGTCGGCGAATCCATCAAGACCGTGGAGGATCTTGAGAATCTGGTACTGATCGATCTCGGCATGGACAGTATCGGTAAGGTATATCTTACGGATATCGCGGATGTGGAGATCCAAAGCAATGCGGACTCTACCTATGCGAAGATAGACGGAAAACCGGGCATGCTCCTCAGCTTTGAGAAGCAGACAGGATATGCCACCGGCGATGTGACGGATCTGATCCTGGCAAAGTTCGGGAGTCTGGAGAAGAATGAGACACAGAAGGTGCATTTCTCGACACTGATGGATCAGGGTATCTATATCGATATCATCGTGAAGTCCATCCTGATGAACATGCTGGTGGGTGCGGGACTTGCGATCCTGGTGCTGCTGATCTTCCTCAGAGATTTCAGACCAACACTCATCATTGCCTGTGCGATCCCGCTTTCGGTCATCTTCGCCATCGTGCTGATGTACTTCTCCAATATCTCGCTGAATATCATTTCCATGTCGGGACTTGCGCTCGGTATCGGTATGTTGGTGGATAACTCCATCGTAGTAATTGAAAATATCTTCCGTCTGCACCGTCTGGGTATGCCCATCAAGAAGGCCTGCGTGAACGGCGCGAGTCAGGTGGCGGCGGCCATTACGTCCTCTACGTTAACTACGGTCTGCGTATTTGCGCCGATCATTTTCACGGAGGGTATTACAAGGCAGCTGTTCGTGGACATGGGTCTGACCATTCTGTACACGCTGGGGGCCAGCCTTCTGGTTGCACTCACACTGGTTCCGGCCATGGCGCAGGGCGTCCTTCGGCGGCCGAAGGAGGTTCGCCAGGGCCTGTTCGACAAGTTCCTGAATGTATACGGAAAGTTCCTCCGGAAGACGCTCCGGATGAAATGGCTGGTGTTCCTGCTGGCTGTCGGTATGCTGATGCTCAGCATCTGGCTGTCCCTTCGGAACGGAACCGCATTTATGCCGGAAATGACTTCTACGCAGGTGACGGTTACCCTGTCTGCTCCGGAGGAGGAGACTCGTGAATTTGAGGAAATGACTGGCTATGCGGACACGTTAATGGCAAATCTGGAAGGTGTGGATGACATCGAGACCATCGGTGCCATGACCGGTTCCGGTACGATGCTGGCCAGCATGGGCGGTGTCAGCATGGGCAACGGCAGTTCCGGCAGCACTAATACAAGTACGAAAGTAACGATGTATATCGTGCTGAAGAATGACTCCACCATTTCCAATGAGGATATCGAGCAGAAGATCCTGGATGCGGCAAAAGATCTGAACTGTGATGTAAATGTCAATACCCAGATGATGGACATGAGCATGCTGTATGGTTCCGGTGTGTCCATCCAGATCCGGGGACGTGATCTGAGTGTGCTGCAGGATCTGGCGCGTCAGATGGGTGACGAGTTGGAGAAGATCGACGGCGTGACAGGCGTGAACAATGGTCTTCGCAATATGGAGCATGAAGTCTATGTATCCGTAGATAAGGAGAAGGCTGCTAAGTACGGTATGACCGTAGCGCAGGTCTTCCAGCTGATCTATGTGAAGACGGCGGAGACCCAGCCCTCCATGAAGCTGTCGACCGCGACAAAAGATTATGATGTGTATGTCAATTCGGCGGAGCAGGCCAATATGAGCCGCGAGGAGCTGTCGAAGATGACATTTACCTATAAGGATCCGAAGACCGGCGATGAGACCGAGGTGAAGCTGACGGAGGTGGCGACCATCACCGAGCGTGAAGAACTGGCCATCATCAACCGGGAAGCACAGACCAGATACATCAATGTTACCGCAAAGGTGGAAGACGGTTATAACATCGGACTTGTGGGAAATGATGTGGAAAAGGCCATTAAAAAGATCGATGTACCGGAGGGCTACCTCATCAAAATGGGTGGCGAAAATGAGGCGATCAATGATGCCATGAGCCAGCTGCTGCTGATGCTCCTGCTGGCCGTGATCCTGATCTATCTGGTCATGGTGGCCCAGTTCCAGAGTCTGCTGTCGCCGTTTATCATCATGTTTACCATTCCGCTGGCATTTACGGGAGGCTTCCTGGCTCTGTGGATGTCCGGAAATGTAGTCTCCGTTATCGCGCTGATCGGTTTCGTCATGCTGGCAGGTGTCATCGTTAATAACGGTATCGTGCTTGTGGATTATGTAAACCAGCTTCGGAGAGAAGGTCTTTCAAAGAAGGACGCTATCGTAGAGTCCGCAAAGACGCGCCTTCGTCCGGTACTGATGACCGCACTGACCACGATCATTTCCATGTCTACCATGGCGATCGGTATGGGACGCGGTACCGAAATGGCACAGCCTATGGCCATCGTTGTTGTAGGTGGTCTGGTCTACGGTACGCTGCTGACGCTGGTGGTGGTTCCGTGTCTGTATGACGCCATGAACCGTGAGAAGGATATGCGGGAAGAGGATATCGAACTCGTGAAGGAGCCGGAGGATGCGGAGTTTGCGGAAGAATCGGATGTGGTAATGAGTGAAGCGGTTCCTGTTTCGCTGACGGGCGCCACGCAGCAGACAACGCCCCCGATTCAGTAGAGAATGAAAAAATGCAAGGCAGGGGAACACCCTGCCTTGTTTTACAAAGGAGAGAAGTGTATGCAGCCGGAATTAACGACACTTTGTTACATCGAACAGGATGATAAATACCTCATGCTTCATCGGGTGAAGAAGGAGCATGACATCAACAAGGACAAATGGATCGGCATCGGCGGGCATTTTGAGGGAACGGAGAGTCCGGAGGAGTGCCTGCTTCGGGAAGTGAGGGAAGAAACAGGGCTTACGCTGACGGACTACCGGTTCCGGGGGTTGGTGACCTTTGTGTCCGGAGAGGAATGCCTGGAATACATGGCGCTCTATACCGCGACGGGTTTTACCGGGGATATGCTTCCCTGCGACGAAGGAACGCTGGAATGGGTGGATAAGGAGGCTGTGTTTGGCCTGAACCTCTGGGCCGGCGATAAGCTGTTCTTCCGGCTTCTGGAGGAAGACCGGCCGTTCTTTTCCCTGAAACTGATATATGACAGGTCGGGGATTTTGAGAGAGGCATGTTTGGACGGGAAGAAACTGGAACTACTGGATGTCCTTTCGGAAGAACCGCTGGAAACATATGAGGAGGAGCTGGCCCGCAGCGGTAAACTGGGATGCGGACCGGACGAAGTGTCCTATATCGGAAGCGGAGAAGAGCCCCTGCCGGTAGTGGAAGTGCAGGAAAGGGATACGGTACATCGCCTGGGGCTCCTGCATGCGACGGCACATATCTGGGTGGTAAGGAATAACAGCTCGGAGGTCCTTCTGCAAAGACGCAGTTTATCAAAGGATTCCAATCCCGGATGCTGGGATCTCTCTTCGGCCGGTCATATCGATGCGGGTGATGAGAAACTGGAGTCGGCGATCCGGGAGCTTCGCGAAGAACTGGGGATACACGCCGCACCTTCGGAAATGCGTTACATCGGTTACACCCGCAGGAAGGCCTGGAAGCCATTTTACGGAAAACAGTGGCTGGATAACCAGATCAGCTATATGTATGTATTCAGCGGGACGGTTGATACCAGTGCTCTCTGTCTGCAGGTGGAAGAAGTGGAAGAGGTTCGGTGGATGCCCATCGAAGAACTGGATGACCGGATCCAAAATGATCCGGAGTTCAGGCACTGTCTGAATCCGGTGGAGGTCCGGTTCCTGAAGGATATGTGCTTAATGCCGAGGGAAGAATTTACATGAGAAAAACGCGGGCTGCATGCCCGCGTTTACTGTTCTGTAAATCAAATTGTTGTTACCGTGCCGGCGGCTTCGGTAGCACCCGGTTCACGGTAGCGTAGTAATCCGCATATTCCTGCCCAAACCTCTTGAAGAGATCCGGTTCCTCTGTCTTCTTCAGCAGTATGGTTAAAAGGATCCAAAGAATGATGGGGATCGCGTACATATATACATTTCCGGAAATGAACAGCGCCCCGGTGCATGCAAACAGAAGGGCAGTGTAGATCGGATTCCGTACCCAGGCATAGACTCCTTCGGTGCAGAGCTTCCCACGGCGGATGTAATCATCGATCCGAGCCCCGAAGACGGCCTGAAAATAAATGATCACGCCGGCCAGTATGATCGCAATGCCAAGTCCCAGGTAGATATATCGCAGAACCTTATTCTCCGGAACCCCGGAATCAAAGATCCATTTCTTTCGAAGCAGGATCCCGGCTACGGTCAATATGACGGCGATCAGTCCGAATATCGGTCCGATGCCATAGACAGACATGGGCTTTTTCAGATTCTTTGCAACGATGGGAGAGAGCTGTCCCTCCTCCAGATCGGAGAAGTCATCCTCGGCCTGCGAAGCGACTTTATTCCGAGCCTGCTTCGGACGTTCTTCGGTGAATTCGTCTGAATTCTCGTCTCTGCTCTCATCTAAATTCTCATCAGAGTTTTCATCATAACTCTCGTCATAGGACTCATCCAGACTCTCGTCCTGATCGATATCCCGTCCCCGTTCTTTTAACTTGTCAGCCATACTTTTCATCGGGCTGTATTCTCCTTTTTCATTTCTCTTGTTTGCTGAAACAATTGTACACGACGATTATACAGAATAATTCCCTTTTTCGCAATGCGTTTCCTGTGAGGGTTCAAGGATTCTTCATTGATTCCGATCGGATCGATCCGGATGTGTATGGATAAAACGTTCGGAATATGAACGAAAAAGACGTTATCGGCATGAATTATATGCGAAACATGTGTTGACAAAAGATTAAAATTGATGTACCATCTGTTTGTCAAATGAACAAATGAATAAATGTGCATATATACAGAAGTGCACAATAGAAACGTTTGTTCCGTATGTAACGTATACACAAATACCAAAAGTTAGCGATAGACAACTTTACGATTGACAAATGAGAACTTTTGTGTGATATACTACACAACGCCAGGTTGTGCGAAGCTAATTAGAAAGAGGCGCGCACTGGAACCGGTACATAAAAGAGTGTAATCAGATAATAATAAGGAGGCTGTCATGTCAGAGGAAGAGAGACTGTTTTTGGAGATCGTGGATCTAAAGAAGGGGTTCGGATCGGGAGAGGCTCGCCAGGAGGTACTGAGAGGGATGAACTTCTCGGTAGCAAAAGGCGAGTTTTGTGTTTTGCTGGGACCCTCCGGTTCCGGTAAGTCCACACTGCTGAATATCATCGGCGGGATCGATAATCCGGACAGCGGTTACATTTCAATAAACGGTGACAAGCTGGAGGATATGGGAGAGAAGGGATTGACACGGTACCGCAGAAAGCATCTGGGATATGTGTTCCAGATGTACAACCTGATCCCGAACCTGAACGTAAAGGAAAATGTGGAAGTCGGTGCGTATCTGTCCGATAATCCGCTGGAAATTGATGAACTTCTGAAAACTCTGGGTCTGTATGAGCATCGCCATAAGCTTCCGAATCAGCTGTCCGGCGGTCAGCAGCAGCGTGTGTCCATCGGACGCGCGATCGTGAAGAATCCGGACATTCTGCTCTGTGATGAGCCTACCGGAGCGTTGGACTATGTGACCTCCAAAGAGATCCTGAAACTGATCGAAGACGTAAATAAGAAGTACGGCAACACCATCATCATGGTAACCCACAATGAGGCGATCAAGCAGATGGCCGACCACGTGATCAAGCTTCGTGACGGTGTGGTGCGGAAGAATATCATCAACGAAACCAAGGTTTCGGCGGTAGATCTGGATTGGTAATGAAGAACGACAGGTCAGATGATTTCTAACGGAGGAGAGAATCGTGAAAAAGAAAAAAATGAGGAGTCCGCTTCAGAAACGGGTTCCGAAGGAACTGATCGGTGAATGGCGGAAATATCTTGTGATCTTCCTGCTGCTGGCGATCACTATCGGATTTGTATCCGGTATGTATGTGGCGAACAACAGCATGCTGACGGCGATCGATGAATCAGTAACAAAATATAAGCAGGAATACGGTCATTTTGAACTGAACCAGGAAGCAGATGCCGAGCTTCTTGCAAAGCTGGAGAGCGGTGAGCAGGCGGATATCTGGGCAGTGGCAACGGAAGAGGCCCGGAAAGAAGCAGACGCAAAGATCGATGCGGAAGCCCGAAAGCAGGCGGAGGAGCAGGCAGAGAAGCTTCTGGAGGAAGGCGTACGAAGCGCCATTGAGACAGAAGTAAAGACAGCAATCGAGGCACAGGTAAAGTCGGCCATCGAAGCCCAGGTGCAGCAGATGATCCCGGCAGGAACACCGGAATATGAGGCCGCTCTGAAACAAGCTATGGATCAGTCCTATGATGCGGCATTACAGCAGGCAATGAGCCAGTCCTACGATGCTGCAGTAAAACAGGCAATGAATGAAGCCTATGACGAGGCGCTGAAGAAAGCAAAGGAGGAATCCTACGAAGAGGTACTGCAGAAGATACTGGATTCCGAAGAATTTCAGACGGCGATCAGCGATATCCGAAAGGAAGCCTATGAGGAAATTGATAAGAAGGTAAATGAGGAAAAGGAGAAGCAGGAAGCAAAGAAATCCGAGGAACAAAGGAAGGCGGAAGAAAACTTCTTTGCGGTTCCCGTAAAGCTTTATAAGAATTATTATAAAGATGTGGAAGAGGACTGGGACCGCGACGGGAAGAAGAACGGAAAGGTCCGCCTTTACAGAAATACCGACGAGATCAACCATTCCTGTTATCTGGAAGGCGAGGAACCGAAAAATGATTCCGAGATCGCCATCGACCGGATGCATGCGGACTGCAACGGCGTCAAGGTGGGCGATACCATCCGGGTGCAGGGACGGGATATGAAGGTCACCGGCCTCATCGCCATGGTGAATTACTCCACACTTTATGAGAAGAATACGGATTCCATGTTCGATGCCATCAGTTTTGATGTGGCAGTCGTTACACCGGAAGCCTTTGATCTGTTTGACGTAAGCATTCATTACAACTATGCATGGATGTATGACACGGATGCACTGGGGGAGAAAGCCATCGACCCACAGGCCTCGGAAGAAAGGCAGAAGGAGCAGCAGAAGACCCTTTCGGATAATTACATGCTGGCGGTAATGACCCAGAGTGTGGCGGCAGACAACGAGCTGAAGGATTTCGTGCCCCGGTACGGAAATATGGCCATGAAGTTTGCGAAGGAGGATCTCTCCGGGGATGAAGTGATGGTGGGGATCCTGCTGTATATCTTCATCGTCATGATCGCATTTATCTTCGGCGTTACCATCACGAGTACCATCAACAAAGAGGCATCGGCCATCGGAACGCTCCGGGCGTCCGGCTATACCAAGGGTGAACTGGTAAGGCATTATATGACGGTTCCGGTATTCGTAACGCTGTTTTCATCGATCATCGGAAATGTGCTGGGGTACACAGCTTTCAAGTTTATCGTTGTAGGGATGTACTATAACAGCTACAGCCTTCCGACCTATGTGACCATCTGGAATTCGGAAGCCTTTATCCGGACGACCCTGATCCCGGTGATCATCATGATCCTGGTGACCTGGCTTGTGATCCGCAGAGCCATGCGGTTCTCGCCCCTTCGGTTCCTGCGTCATGATCTGCGGAGCAGCAAGAGGAAAAAAGCGGTGAAGCTGCCGCATTTCCCGTTCTTCCACAGATTCCGTCTCCGGGTGATCCTGCAGAACATCCCGAACTATCTGGTGCTGTTCTTCGGACTGGCCTTCGTCATGATCCTGCTGGCATTTTCCTTCGGACTTCCGTCCACGCTGAACAGCTATACGGATAACGTGGTGGATGAAATGTTCGTAAAGAATCAGTACATCCTGAAAACGCTGGAGGATGAGGACGGAAATGAACTGACAACAAAGACCGAGGGTGCGGAGAAATTCAGTATCACGGATCTGAAGACCACAGACGGACCGAGGGTCGGCGAAGCCATCACGGCATACGGAGTTGTGGTGGATAGTAAGTATCTGGCGATTCCGGCGGGTCTGGCAGAGGATGAAGTGTACATTTCCTCGGCATATCGTGACAAGTTCAAACTGCAGGTTGGCGACAGCATCACACTGAAGAAACCCTTTGCAGAAGATAAGTACACATTTAAGGTTGCAGGTGTCATGGATTACACCGGCGGACTTATTGTGATCATGCCGCAGGATCATTTCAACAGTACCTTCGGTTATAAGGCAGGATCCTTCAGCGGATATATGAGTAACGAGGAGATCACGGATATCGCAAAGAAGGATATCGCAGCCTCCATCACGGAAGATGACATTCTGAAGATTTCACGGCAGCTGAATCATTCCATGGGTGATTACATGGCCATCTTCCAGGTGGTATGCTTCATCCTGGCGCTGATCCTGATCTACATGCTGACCAAGGTTATCATCGAGCGGAATGAAAATGCCATCTCCATGGTAAAGATCCTGGGATATGAAAATAAAGAGATCGCGTCCCTGTATCTCATCAGCACCACCTGGTTTGTCCTGATCTCGGCCATCATCACGGCCTTTGCAGGCGTATGGGCCCTTTCGGCCATCTGGGTGGCATATATGAAAAAGATGGACGGCTGGCTGCCGGTACACTTCGGTGCGACGGACTACCTCTGGATCATCGGGATCACCTTCGGTGCGTATCTCGTAGTTATGCTCCTGGATTACTTCCGGATCCGAAGAGTTCCTATGGATGAGGCGCTGAAAAATGTAGAATAGAACCCGATTTTTCATCAGAAAAATCGGGTTCGTAGACGCCCACACGCCAGAGGCGTGTGCCCGAGCGAAGCGAGGGACATGTGCCGGTTACAGAAACCGGCACATGAGGCCTGATTCATCAGAAAAATTGGTTTGATAAGACTTATGTAAATCAAATTCCCATAGGATTTTGTTGACATAATTCCAGAACACAAAATGTTAACGATTTGTAAATGAAATTTGAACAAAACCTATTGACAAAATTTCATATTTGCGTATAATGGGCTTATAAGGTTCAGAGAGAAACCGGCAGCGCAGTCCGAAATGCAAAGCCACGAAAGGTTTTTTGAGAGAGCTGACAACTTTGAGAGAGTTGTGAAAAAGATTCCTGCCGATCATTGGCAGGCAAAAAAAGAGGACAGGTTCCAAAGAGGACTGGTTCTCTTTTTTTGCGCGTTTCCCCGAGGCGAGCACATGCGGAGCATGTGTCGAAATAGAACTGTGGCCGCCATCGTGCTTGCACGATATGGCGGCCACAGTTCTATTTCGGCCATGTGCCTCCGGCACATGTATTCGCCGAGGGGCGCGACATCGACGCGCCTTTGGCGCGGAGATGTCGCGAAGCCCAATAGGCCAGGGCATCGACGCGCCTTTGGCGCGGAGATGTCGCGAAGCCCAATAGGCCAGGACATCGACGCGCCTTTGGCGCGTCGATGCCGCGAGCGGAGAGTAGTGCAAACCACGAATCCTCCCTTGCGAAAAAGGCTCTCTTCGGTTATAATTCTAACTGGGTGTGCTGTAAAAACGTACACTCCTTAGAAAGGAATAACCTATGGCTTATGTAGCGCTGTACCGGAAATTCCGCCCGGACACTTTTGAAGAAGTGAAAGGGCAGGAACATGTTGTTACAGCTTTAAAAAATCAGATAAAATATGACCGCATAGGTCACGCCTATTTATTCTGCGGAACCAGAGGAACCGGTAAGACCTCTGTGGCGAAGCTCATGGCAAAAGCAGTCAACTGTGAACATCCGGTGGACGGCAGCCCCTGCGGAGAGTGTGACAGCTGCAGGCGGATCGCCTCCGGCGCCGCCATGAATGTGGTGGAGATCGATGCGGCTTCCAATAACGGCGTGGACAATATCCGTCAGATCAATGAGGGTGTGCAGTATGCCCCGTCCGACGGAAAATACATGGTATATATCATCGACGAGGTGCATATGCTTTCGGCAGGCGCATTTAATGCCATGCTGAAGACTTTGGAGGAACCCCCGTCCTACGTGATCTTCATTCTGGCTACCACGGAGTCCCACAAGGTTCCGGTAACCATCCGTTCCAGGTGCCAGCGATATGATTTCCGAAGGATCGAGTATTCGACCATCGCGGATCGAATGGAGGATCTGATGCAGAGGGAAGAGGTTCCCGTGACCAGAGACGCGCTCGAGTACATCGCCCGCGCTGCGGACGGCTCCATGCGTGATGCACTCTCAATCCTTGATGAATGCGTGTCCTATCACCTGGGTGCGGAGCTTACGCTGGATCGTGTGCTTTCCACCATCGGCGCCGTGGATACGGAGCTTTTCGAAAAACTGACGGAGAAGATCGGAGAGGATGATCCCGTGGCTGTCATGGAACTGATCCATGAGGTAGTATGGAGAGGAACGGACCTGACAAGGTTTGTGGATGATTACGTATGGTTCCTTCGGAACCTGCTCTTTCTTGCCCTTTCTCCGGGACTCGGAACCCGGCTGGATCTGACGGAAGAAAAAGTGGCACTGCTGACAGAACTGGGAAAGCAGTTTACGCATGATACGCTGCAAAGGCAGCTTCATGTCATGCAGGATCTGTCACAGGAGATCCGGTACTCCTCGGCAAAACGTGTGACCCTGGAAATGGGCATGATCCGTCTTATGCGTCCGGAAACGGATGTGGATCTGGAAGGAGTTCTTGCCCGTTTGGACCGGATGGAGCAGCGCGCGGAATCGGCGGAAGCAGAGGTGCTCCGGCTGACGGAACGGATCGATGCGTTGAAAACAGAGATGGAACGCCGCCCGTTGGGAGCTGTGGCTGTGAGTCCTGACGGTATTTCCGGAGCAGATGCGGGTACGCAGCAGGGCAGGCCGGAGCTTACGGAAGAAGAATATAAGCAGGCGGTGCGACAGATCTATCCGAAGGCGGATCCGGATGAACTGTGCGAATTGGCGAAAACCTGGCGAAAGAAGATCCTTCCCAATCTGAAAAATGACAGCTTCCGGGCATTTCTCCAGTTTGCGCAGGTAATACCTGATGTGACGGAACAGGGGGAGGCGGTCGGTTTAAAACTGGCGTTTGACGGGCTTGCACCGAGCAACCCGAAGGTGACCTTCTTCAAAAAACAGTCCCGGATGGAGGAACTCCGTGAGGAGGTAGAACAGCTGGCCGAGAGGAGTCTCTCCATTCGACTGGAAGAGTCGGAGGAAGAGATCAAGAAGATGATTGTGCTTGATATGACCAAAATACATTATGATGACATTGAGGAAGAATAACAAGGAGGACCAGTAATGGCAAAGAGAGGCGGCTTCGGCGGCATGGGTATGATGCCCGGCAACATGAACAACCTGATGAAGCAGGCACAGCGCATGCAGAAGCAGATGGAAGAGACAAAGGCAGCACTGGAGGAGAAGGAGTACGAAGGTACTGCCGGCGGCGGTGTTGTGAAGGTGAAGATGAACGGTAAGAAGGAGATCACGGAGGTGAAGATCTCTGAGGAAGTTGTAGATCCCGAGGATATCGAAATGCTGGAGGATCTGGTGCTGGCGGCGATTAACGAAGTGCTCCGCCTGCAGACGGAAGATGAGCAGACCGAGATGGGCAAGATCACCGGTGGAGGAGGTCTTCCGTTCTAAATGGATGTTTATGGAGGAGAAGTAAACCGCCTGATCGAGGAGTTGTCAAGGCTTCCGGGTATCGGGCCGAAAGGTGCACAGAGACTGGCGTTTTATATCGTCGGAATGTCGGAGGAACGTGTGGAAGCTCTGGCGGAGGCGATCGCTCAGGCTAAGAAAAAAACGCGGTATTGCAAGCTTTGCTGTAATATGACGGATCAGGATATGTGCCCGATCTGTGCGTCTCCCAACCGGAATCACAAACTGATCATGGTGGTGGAGAATCCGCGGGATCTGGCGGCCTACGAGAAGACGGGCAAATACGAGGGTGTGTATCATGTACTGCACGGAACCATTAATCCGGCGGCAGGGATCGGTCCTCAGGAGATCCGCCTGAAGGAGCTGCTGCTCCGGCTGCATGATGACTGCGATGAACTGATCATCGGAACCAGTCCTACCGTAGAGGGCGAGGCAACGGCCATGATGATCTCCAAATATGTGAAACCGGCGGGTATCAAATGCACCCGTATCGCCAGTGGTGTTCCGGTGGGAAGTGAACTGGAGAGCACGGATGAAATGACACTGCTGAAGGCGTTGGAAGGAAGAGTTGAACTATAAAGAATGAGGAGGGTTACAGAATGAAGAGAATCGGTATGCTGACCAGCGGCGGCGACTGTCAGGCGCTGAATGCGACCATGCGCGGCGTGGCAAAGGGACTGGAGAATCTCTTTGGTATCGGCGAGGTTGAGATCTACGGATTTAAGGACGGTTACAAGGGGCTCATCTACGGAAATTATCAGAAGATGAAACCCATGGATTTCACGGGACTGCTGAACAAGGGCGGTACCATTTTGGGAACCTCCCGTATGCCGTTCAAGATGATGGATGTTCCGACGGATGACGGCGTGGAGAAGGTTCCGGCCATGATCCAGACCTATAAGAAGCTGGAGCTGGACTGCCTTGTGGTCCTCGGCGGAAATGGTTCCCAGAAGACCGCGCACCTGCTGTCCCAGAACGGACTGAATGTGGTCGGTCTTCCGAAGACCATCGATAATGATATCTGGGGAACGGACATTACGTTCGGTTTCCAGAGTGCGGTTGACGTGGCGACCCATGCCATCGACTGCATCTATACGACCGCAGAATCCCATAGCCGTGTATTCGTGGTTGAGATCATGGGACACAAGGTTGGCTGGATCACGCTGTACGCAGGTATTGCCGGCGGCGCAGATGTCATCCTGCTTCCGGAGGTTCCGTATGACATGAAGAGGGTCTATAAGGCAATCGAGAAGCGGACCAAGCAGGGCAAGCGTTTCACTATCATTTGCGTGGCGGAAGGCGCGATCCCGAAGGAAGTCGCAAAGCTGCCGAAGAAGGAGCGGAAGGAAGCGATCGCAGCGCTGCAGCATCCGTCCATCGGATATGAGATCGCAGACCAGATCCGTGCAAAGTTCAGTGCGGATGTCCGCGTAGCGATCCCGGGACATACACAGCGTGGCGGAAGCCCGGATGCGTATGACCGGTTTATTTCCAGCCGTTTCGGCGCAAAGGCTGCGGAACTGATCCGTGATAAGGATTTCGGCAAGCTGGTGGTTATGCTGAACGGTCAGGTTGCGGCAATCCCGCTGGAGGAGACGGCAGGAAAGCTGAAGTATGTAGATGTGGATAATCAGGCGATCCAGGAAGCGAAGACTCTTGGAATCTGCTTCGGAGACTAATAACAATCATTCATGAAAAATACGTTGTTGAAAATCCTGTTCAGGGTGGTTCTCTTTTTAGTGGTTTTTACGGGAACCGCCCTGAGCGTAAATGCATGGAGCAACCGGGGGAGTGACCGCGCCTATGTGGAACTTGGCGGTGCGACTCTTCCGGTTGTTTATACGTGCTACGGCGAGAACCGCCTGACTGCACTCCCGGCATATAAGCAGGAAATGGATCCGTCACTTATGCGTGATTCGATCCTGCCGGTGGGAGAAGATCGGGAGGTTCATTTTGCTGTGGAGGATCCGCTGGGGACGGTGAGTGAAGTGTCCTATCAGCTGCGTTCTTCCACGGGTGAGACCCTGATCGAGGAAGGAAGCGTGTCCATGACTCAGGTTCGGGGCGGACTCACGCATTTTACCGCAAAACTGCGGATGGATATGTCAAAGACACAGTCGTACACATTTGTGGTGCTCCTGCCTGATGGGAGTGGTGCTTCGGACGCGGATTCAGATACGGATGCGGAGCAGGAGTCGGGAAAGACCGGCGTGCTGCGGTATTACACCCGTATTGTCCGGCTGGAATATGCATATGTGGATGCGTACCTTGCTGAGGCGGAGGCGTTTCATGAGCTGCTTCTTTCCGGGAAGAAGGAAGGGACGGAGGATGAGGTTCGTTCCTACATGTCAACGCCTCCGGAGGATTATAACCGCGAGGACCTCGGCTTTGTATCCCTGTTTTCAGGGTACGAAACTCTGACCTGGGACGGACTGCAGCCGGAGGTCGTGGGCGATGTGGAAACCGCGCTGACGGAGATCTATTCCGACGGCGGCACGGTGGTTCGTTCCTATATGATCAACACCGTAGAGGAAGATACGCAGGAGATCCGCACCTATCATGTGGAAGAGCATTTCGTGATGGAGTATGTCCCTGAGAAGGGCGCTGCCCGGATCACGGATTATTTTCGTAAAATGGACCGGCAGTTCCTGCATCGTCAGTTTGAGCGGAGCGTAAACGGCGTGCGTCTGGGGACGCAGAGTAAGGCGCCGGTTTTTCTGACCAGTGAGGATAACCAGCATATGGGCTTTGCCATGCAGGGCTGTGTCTGGTGCTACGATTATAACGCTTCTACGCTGACCCGGATCTATGGACCGGAAGGAGATCTTTCTCCGTTTACGGAAAAGGAAGATTACAAGATCCTTTTTGTGGACGGAGAAGAAGTGTGGTTTGCGGTGTATGGCCGGATCAGCAGCGGGAAGCATGAGGGTGAAAACGGGATCCTGATCCAGCGCTATCGGATCAAAGACCGGCTGGTGGAGGAGAGGGCGTTCATTTCCACAAACCTGTCCTGTGAGTGGATGGGGCTGGAGGTTGGCCGGCTGTTATATCTGGATCACGGAACGGAAAAGCTGTATTATCTTCTGAATGGCGCGATCCGGTCGCTTCCCGTTTCTGACGACTCTGAGAATGCGGCTTCTGATGGGGAGATCCTGAAGGACGGGCTGTCTGTATCCGCTGTGCTGGTGTCTGACAGCGGAAGTGTGGTGGCATTTCCGGAAGATCAGGCGGCAACCGGCGGTTCGGATAAACTGGCGCTTTGGGATCTGGCCGGAGGCACCCGGCATGAGATCACGGAGAGCGGCCGGAAGCTGCAGGGTCTGTCCTTTATCGGGGAGGATTTTGTGTATGGAGCCGCCAGACCGGAGCATGTAACTCTTGCCGCAGACGGACATCCGGTATTCTATTATTCCGGGATCCGTATCGTTAAGCGGGACGGAACAAAGGAAAAGGATTACAGCCCGGCAAATATGGTACTTTCCGAGGTGGTATTCCTGAACAATACCATTTATCTCAGTCGAAAGCATGTGATTGATGGCGGAGCTCTGGTGGATGGTGCTGCGGATTATATCACATATAAGCTTGTGGATGAGAAAGGACAGACGGTTCTGACGAATTCCGGAGGTGTGGACGGATATGCGATCATATTCCCGAGTAACCTGTATATGACCTCCGTTCCGGAGATATTGATCGCAAAAGAAGGTACGGAAGCGGGTCTGCAGCTTAAGGTTAAGGGAAATGCAGATCAGAGTCTTGGTTATCTTTTCCGCGCAGGTGTGCTGATCAAAACCTCGGAATGGGTAGGAACGGCGGTCCGCGAGGCGGTGGAAAATCGTGGATATGTGGTGCTTGCAGATGGAAGTACGCTGTACCGGCGCAAGACCGGCGCGCCATATCTGACGGTTGCGGACAAGGTGAAATATCAGAAGGCAGAAGAGGGCGATGACGGCTATGCTGCATGCCTCGTGATGAGCCTTCAGATGGCCGGCAGTGAAGTGAGCTACGATGAGGCGAAAAGATTCCTTCAGGAACAGGGCAGAAGCTGGGAAAGGGCGTTTGAGACCCTTGGCAAAGGTTCGGTACGCGGACTGAACCTGACCGGTGCGGACCTGGATACGGCTGTGCTTTTCCTGGGTGATGGGATACCCTTTGCCACGAAACTGTCCGATCGTTACGTTTATGTTGTGAGCTTTAACCAGGATGCGATCCGATATTATGATCCGGTGAAAGACACGGAAGTCAGAACGGCAAGAAGCAGTTTCCGAAATGCAGTTTCCGAAGCAGGGGATGAATTTTTCACCTTTGTGAGCGATTAAGGACGCCGTTTGCAGGACCGGTTTACATTTTTCAGACTTATGTAAAACAAGGCCTGGGGTTTTCACTTTTTCTTCACATTTTATCCCTAACTTCGTCATAATTCTCTGTTACTATAAAGATGTTCCAAATGAAGGAATCTATACCTTCCCCCACATTTTTTCATACCTTTGAACCCGCTGATTGCCCAGCGGGTTCATTTAGTTTTGCAAGGCGTATAACATGAGCAATCAGTGGGTTCAAAATTGGAATCAAACCCGTTGATTGCCGAGGGGCGCGACATCGACGCGCCGAAGGCGCGGAGATACGCGGTTATATACAAAAAAACCAGATGAAATCCAACGACGAACATGATATAATTGCGTTACGGAGCGCCTTAGGCACGAAGTACGGAATGGGGAGGTATATCTTATGAAGTGTCTCGATTTGGTCGACCTTACAAAAGAACTGGCAGAGCGCGCCGGCTGCAGCCTGGACGCGGCAGACAAGTTTGTGAAGATCCAGGATCTGTATTTTGATAAGGTTGGCGTGAATGTGGATCCGGATGCAGCATCCCTCGCGCCGCCGGAGCCGGCTGTAGTGGATGATGCAGAGATGATCCAATACATCGTGGAGAATGCGGGTATGGCAGAATCCTTTGTCAGACGTCTGGCAGATGCGGAACATGCATACATGACGGAAAAAGGATTTATTAATGAACGTGGGGAGGTCGAACCGTTTGTGAAAGGCAGGAATATCAAGTGAAAACACCATTTGTAACAAAGACACAGATCGAAGAGATCGCGGCGAAGTATCCCACACCGTTTCATATCTACGATGAGAAGGGGATCCGTGAAAATGCAAGAAAGATGCAGAAGGCCTTTGCCTGGAATCCGGGCTTTAAGGAGTATTTCGCGGTAAAGGCAACCCCGAATCCGACCATCCTGAAGATCCTTCATGAGGAGGGCTGCGGCACGGATTGTTCATCCCTGGCAGAACTGATGATGTCCGAACGCTGCGGCATCGTCGGAAATGAGATCATGTTCTCTTCCAACGATACGCCGGCGGAGGAATTCGCCTATGCTGCAAAGCTTGGGGCAACCATCAATCTGGACGATATCACACACATTTCCCTGCTGGAAGAGACCTGCGGGATCCCGGAGCGGATCTCCTGCCGGTTTAATCCGGGAGGGTTCTTTGAGATCTCCAATGCGATCATGGACAATCCGGGAGACGCGAAGTACGGCATGACCAAGGATCAGCTGATGGAGGCGTACAGTTATCTGGCAGCGCACGGCGCGAAGGAATTCGGGATCCATGCATTTCTGGCCAGCAATACCGTGACGAACGATTACTATCCGACACTGGCGGGCATCCTGTTCCGCCTTGTTGTAGAGATCAAGGAAAAGACCGGCGTAGAGCTGTCCTTCATCAACCTGTCCGGAGGCATCGGAATTCCGTACAAGCCGGATCAGACAGGAAATGACATTGAGGTGATCGGCGAGGGAGTCCGCAAGGTTTATGAGGAGATCCTGGTGCCGGCAGGTATGGGCAATATCAGTATTTTCACGGAATCCGGACGCTTCATGCTGGCACCGTACGGACATCTGGTGACGAAGGCGATCCATGAGAAACACATTTACAAGGAGTATATCGGTGTGGATGCGTGTGCGGCAAACCTCATGCGTCCTGCAATGTACGGTGCGTACCATCACATTACCGTGCTGGGCAAGGAGAATGCGCCCTGTGATCATACCTACGATGTTACCGGTTCCCTCTGCGAGAACAACGATAAGTTTGCCATCGACCGGCAGCTGCCGAAGATCGACATGGGAGATTATCTGGTGATCCACGATACCGGAGCCCATGGTTTCGCGATGGGTTATAACTATAACGGACGGCTGCGTTCCGCGGAGCTTCTGCTGCGGGAGGATGGATCGGTCGCATTGATCCGCAGACCGGAGACGGTGGAAGATTATTTCGCAACTCTGGAGGGATTCTGGAACTTGTAACGAGAAGAACCGGCGCGAATACAAAAAGGGCACAGCATCATGCTTGCATGAAATGCTGTGCCCTTTTTGTATTCGTGCGGCTCGACGACAGGCGAGCCGCGCGTGTGCGAAGCACACGGCACCGGGACTCTATTTTGCCAAAGTTTCCGGCTCCGGATACTCTGCTCCGAAGGTGTCCACCGTTACGGCCTTCATTCTCTGCGGAACTTCCGGTCTGTCGCTCCAGTCGGTGAGAGTGGTTGCGATCGCTTCCAGTACGTCATCCCCTTCGATGAGCTTGCCGAAAGCTGCGTATGCACCGTCCAGATGCGGGGAATCCTTATGCATGATAAAGAACTGGGAACCGGCAGAATCCGGATGCATGGCGCGTGCCATTGAGAGAACGCCGCGTGTATGCTTCAGATCGTTTTTGAAGCCGTTCTGGGAGAACTCGCCCTTGATGGAGTATCCCGGACCACCGGTACCTTTCCCGTCGGGACAACCGCCCTGAATCATGAATCCACGGATGACACGATGGAAGATAAGGCCGTTATAGAAGCCTTTGTTCACTAGAGAAATGAAGTTGCGTACGGTGTTCGGAGCGACCTCCGGATAGAGCTCCAGCTTCATCACATCACCGGTTTCCATCGTGATGGTTACGATCGGATTTTTGTTTGCATTTTCCAAAATAATACCCTCCTCAGTTGTACGGAATAGTCCCTTTCCGCCTTGCTATTTTCTGCGAAAAGTGCTATTATATGATAGCATTATTGTAAACTCGGTGCAAGTGTGCCTTTTTTGCGTGCAAAAAAAACAGATCATAATTTAATTAACTGTGAAATAAACGGGAGGGTTCGGGTCATGGCCCCGGGCAAATTTTCAGTAAAATTCGTTAAGTTCATGATCGGTCTGGTGGCTTTGGTGGCCCTGGGACTGATCATTATGGACCGATATAAAGAGTATAAGGAAGCGTATAATGCGGAGCTCACCAATACGTCCCACACACAGGGACAGGATGTCAAGGTTGTGATCCCGGAAAATGTCTCCGTCAAGGAGATCGCGCATATCCTTTATCGGAAGGGCCTGATCAAGTACGAAGGAGCTTTTGTGGACCGGCTCCAGTCTTCCCAGTTTCGTGGGGAACTGAAGCATGGAACTTATACTTTGAACACCGGTATGAATACTTTGGAAATGATGGAGATCATGTCAAAGGAGGATGAGACCGGCGGTGTGCTTCAGAAACTGGTTGTGCCGGAGGGCTTTACGATCGATCAGATCGCGGCACGGTGTGAGTCGCAGGGTATTTGCTCGGAGGATGACTTCATCAATGCCTGCAAGTCCGTTACAAGGACAAAATTCCCGTTCCTTGCGGATGTTCCGGACGGTGTGGCAGTACGGTACCGACTGGAGGGGTATCTCTTCCCGGCTACGTATGACATTACGAAGGACACCACGGCGGAATCGCTGGTGTACTGGATGCTGGATACGTTTATGTCCTACTATGATGATGATCGGCAGGCAAGAGCGGAAGAGCTGGGGCTCAACTCTTATCAGGTGGTCAATATGGCGGCCATGATCGAGCGTGAGTGTCGGGTTGCGGAGGAGCGACCGGTGATCGCGGGTGTCATTAACAACCGTCTGAAGGATGACATGCTTCTGCAGATCGACTCGACGGTTTTGTATCCCATCACCAGGGGAATGTATGACAAGGAACAGGTATTATACGAGGATCTGGAGGTGGAATCCAGATACAACACCTACCGGTACAAAGGACTTCCGGCAGGACCGATCTGTAATCCCGGAATCGCCTGCATCGATGCGGTGCTCTATCCGATGGAACACGATTATTATTACTACCATATCGTAAATGAGGAGACCGGTGAGCATGCATTCTTCAGAACTTACGAAGAGCATGAGAGCGGAACCGGCGGTGTTACGGTACAGGACATGATCGACAGTGAATCGGATGATGAATCGGATGAGGAGTAGTCCGAGACGCATTCATACCAATTCAGGAATACGGAATATACACACAGAATATATGCATAAATAACAGACAACTCAGAATACAGACATCACAAAAGGGGAGGAAGCAAAAATGAGAAGTTTCAGTTTTCACGCAAAGACCATCGGCAAGGAACGTTACCTGACCTATATCATGGGTGAGGGAATGGAGCTTGACGAGGATACACTGGATTTCATGGAGGAACAGGATCCGTTGGAACTGGTGCATGTGATCTTCGAACAGGACGAGGATTACGATTATCTGACCTATGACATTTCCGGGCTGGTATCCTTGGAGAAGTTCACCTCCGGCGTGGTAAACAAGGAAACGGTATTGAAGATCCTGCGGAATATTGCTCTGGGACTGATCAGCTGCAAGGAGCAGGCGCTGCATCTGGCATACATTCTCCTTCACAAGGGGTTCATGTATATCGATCAGGATACGATGAAGATGCAGTTCATCTGCCTTCCGGTAGAAGGAGAAGCAGCGGTATCCGTTGAGTTTAAGGGATTCGTCCGTCAGCTGATCGCTAATTTCAAATATGATATCAACGGAGATCTGACTTATGTCGGAACACTGCTGGCGTTCATTAACGGCGACAACTTTAATCTTCGGAATCTCATCGGTCTTACGGAAGCGCTGATGGAGGATGACGGGATCGAATATGATGAGGCGGAAAGCATTTCCACGGAGGAAGGCGAGATCTTAAACAGCTCGGTTCCGGAACCGGAGGAGAAGGATATCTCCAGCTTCATGGATGGTCTTGCCGGAGAAGGCGAGGCTCTGCCGGAGATCGGTGACGATGAGGATGAAACGGCACCGGAGGATGAGGTAGAGCTGGAAGAGGCGATGGCAGAGGAAGCTGAGGCGGAAGAAGATGTGACAGAGGAAGCTGAGGCAGAGGAATCTGAAACAGAAGAAGCTGAGGCGGAGGAAGCTAAGGCAGAAGAAGCTGAAACGGAGGAAGCTGAGGCAGAGGAAACTCAGGCAGAGGAAGTTGAGACAGAAGAAGCTGAATCTGATAAGGCTGAAGAAGTAAAGAACGAAGAACCGGAGAATTCTGAAGAAGAGAAAGAGGAAGAGGAGCCGAATCTCGAGGAGCTGGCTGAAAAGGCAAAGCGTCTGGCTGAAGAAGCAAAGCTTGCCACACGTGGAGCAAGACAGATCGGCGGAAAGAATATTAAGGTCAGCCGCGCTGCTCTGATCCAGAATGCGGCAGCACAGGAAGCTGAGATCGTTCAGGAAACCGGTGATACAGACAGCACGGATCTTCTGAGAGGAGAGGGAGCAGAGGCGATAAATGCTTCAAAGGATGTGAAAGAAGTATCACGTTCTTCTAAGAACAAGAAGGATAAGAAGAATGTCGTAACCGAAGAGATCCCTGAGAAGAAGGAAGAGGAAGAGGCTGAGAAGCCGGCACCGGCACCTGCTAAGACAGATACATCTACATTAAAGATCAATCCGTACCTGCTTCGTGTGAATACGAAGGAGAGGACCATGATCACGAAGAACATCTTCAAGATCGGGAAGGCAAACCGTGGTGTTGATTACTCGGTAAGCGGAAATGGGGCAATCTCCAGACAGCATGCCATTATCACCAAGAAGGATGACGGATACTATATCAAAGATAACAAGTCTACGAATCATACCTACGTAAATGATCGGGAACTGGCAGACGGAGAAGAGGTACTCCTGACCAACAATTCCGTGATCAGCTTAGGTAACGAGGAATTTATGTTTAAATACTGATGCTGACTCGACGACCACGAAGTGCTCGGAGAGACGCATGGCGAAATATACAAGCAATACAATGAGATAGAATTGGGGGATGTGTAGCATGAAAAAGTATGGGATCATAATTGACAAGATGGAAGGATACCAGACACTTCGGTATCAGCTGCAGGGAATGGATGTATTTGATGATCGTGCGGCAGACCGCGCGAGAAATACGCCGGTTATCGGATTAATGCAGCTGCAGTACATCGATGCCGGTGGACGGCGGGAATTGATGGCAAATGTGCCGGATTTCCCGACACTGAATGCGCTTATTCAGAAGCCGCTTAAGAAACAGGAAGTGCTCACCTTCCTGAAAAATCTGTCGATTACATTTTCAGCAGGATCCCAGGGACTTCCGGTGGGTTATATCGTTAAGAACGATGAGTATATTTTCGTGAATCCCCAGAACTTGCAGACCATCTGCATGTATGCGCCCATTAAACAGAACACGATGGACATTTCCGAGATTCCCTCGTTCTTCAGGGATCTTGTCGCAAAGATGAAGTTCGATGAGATGGATCGTGATAATTATGTTGCACGGCTGTTCAATGAGATCAACGCATTCCAGTTTAGTCTGGAGCGTTTCCAGGCTCTTATAAACGAAATGCTTGTTACAGCGGTAGCAGATGCAACTACCGGAAAAGTGAATCGCATGGAAGTTATGCGAAATCGGGCAGGAGGCCAGATGCCGCCACAGGGAATGGCGATGCCACCGCAGGGAATGCCGATGCCACCGCAGGGAGCCCAGATGCCGCCGCAGGGAATGCCGGTGTCGCCGCAGGGAATGCCGGTGTCGCCGCAGGGAATGCCGATGCCACCGCAGGGAGGCCAGATGCCGCCGCAGGGTATGCCGATGCCGCCGCAGGGAGGCCAGATGCCGCCGCAGGGAATGCCGATGGCACCGCAGGGAGGTCAGATGCCGCCACAGGGCATGCCAAAAGCGCCTGAAATGCCGAAGGCACCTGAAGCACCGAAGACACCTGAAATGCCGAAGGCACCGGAAGCGCCGAAGGCACCTGAAATGCCGAAAGCACCGGAAGCGCCGAAGGCGCCGGTAATGAATGAAATCCCGCAGGCGCCGAAGGCCCCTGAAATGCCGAAGGCCCCTGAAATGCCGAAGGCCCCGGAAGCGCCGAAAGCTCCGGTTATGAATGAAATTCCGCAGGCCCCGAAGGCACCTGAAATGCCGAAAGCACCTGAAATGCTGAAGGCCCCTGAAATGCCGAAGGCCCCGGAAGCGCCGAAGGCGCCGGTAATGAATGAAATCCCGCAGGCGCCGAAGGCACCGGAAATGCCGAAGGCACCTGAAATGCCGAAGGCACCTGAAATGCCGAAAGCGCCGGAAGTGCCGGTTATGAATGAAATCCCGCAGGCTCCGAAGGCACCTGAGATGCCGAAAGCACCTGAAACGCCGAAAGCCCCGGAGATGCCGAAGGCACCGGAAATGCCGAAGGCGCCTGAGATGCCGAAAGCACCTGAAATGCCGGCAGCTATGAAGAATCCGACCAGCGAGTTGGTTTCGTCTGCTGAACTGGATCTCGGCTCTATGATGGGTGGCGCGCCCGCAACGCCGAAGGCACCTGAAATGCCGAAGGCACCTGAAATGCCGAAAGCACCTGAAATGCCGAAGGCACCTGAAATGCCGAAGGCACCTGAAATGCCGAAGGCACCTGAGATGCCGAAGGCACCTGAGATGCCGAAGGTACCTGAAACGCCGAAGGCACCGGAAGCACCGAAGAACCCCGCGGCACCGACTGCTCCGGCAGCACCTGCCGCTCCGCAACCGAGCCCGCTTCAGCCGAACTTTGTTCGAAAGAGTACCGGTGAGCGGATCATCTTCACGAAGGACAAATTCACCATCGGAAAATCGAAGGTTTCTGCAGATTATTCCATCGAGAATAATTCGGCCATCAGCCGGACACATGTAGAGATCATCAAGAAGAACGGTGTGAATTACATGAAGGATCTGGGCTCTACCAACGGAACATTTGTGGACGGAAAGAGATTGGCACCGAATGAAGAAGTCCTCCTGAAGAACGGACTTGTAGTCCGGATGGGAGACGAGGAATTTGTATTCCATCTCAGAGTAGAGGACTGATCCCGGCACTGTAGATCATACGGATGATACGGTCGGAAAGCCGGATCGTATCTGAATCATCTGATAAAAGAGGAAGAGTAAAATGGAGTTTCGTGCAACCTATAATACGGATATCGGTATCCGGAAGAATACGAACCAGGACTCGCTGGCACTCCGGATCATCGATTCTCCGGTGGGACAGATCGCTTTTGGCATCGTATGCGACGGAATGGGCGGTCTGGCCAAGGGCGAGCTTGCTTCCAAGGAAGTGATCGAGGCCTTCTGCGATTGGTTTGACCAGAGTTTCCAGAGAATGATCCTGAACGGCAGCTTTACCGTTGCCACGCTTCGGGGGGATTGGAATGACATCATTCAGGAACAGAATCAGAGACTCGGCCGTTATGGCGCTGAGAATAATCTGATGCTGGGAACTACGGTTTCTGCCATTTTGATGGTGAAGGATGAGTTTTATATCGTTCATGTCGGAGACAGCCGCGTTTACGAGATGTCGTCAGACGGTGTGCGTCAGCTCACAAACGACCAGACCTTTGTGGCAAGAGAGATTGCCATGGGACGTATGACGCCGGAACAGGCGAAGACGGATCCGAGGCGGAGCGTGCTTTTGCAATGCGTTGGCGCATCCAAGGTTGTTGAACCGGATTTTGTAAAGGGGCATCTGAAGAAAGGCGCGGTCTATCTCCTTTGTTCGGACGGTTTCCGCCATCAGATTTCCGACGAGGAAATGGTTGAGAAGGTTGGACCGGAGGCCTGTGGCTCTGAGGAAGAGATGAAGTTCGGTTGTGTATATCTGACGGAGCTGGTGAAGAATCGGCGGGAAACCGATAATATCACCGTGGCTTTGATCAAAACAATGTAGTGGGGTTGCCGGAATGACAAAAGAAGGTACCGTCCTGGACGGAAAATACGAAATACTGAAGGAGATCGGGCGCGGTGGTATGTCCATCGTATACCTCGCGCGCGATAACCGTCTGAATAAGCAGTGGGCTGTCAAGGAGATCAAGAACGACGGATCGAAGAGCACGCAGACACTGTTAAAGGGGTTGGAGCGAGAGGCAAACATCCTGAAGAATGTGGATCATCCCGTTCTTCCGCGTATTGTCGATATCATCAACAGTCGCGGAACGATCTATGTCGTTATGGACTTCATCGAAGGAACCAACCTGGGTGATGTTCTGAAGCAGGAAGGCGCACAGTCCCAGGAGGACGTGATCGAGTGGGGACGCGAACTGGCATCCGCACTGGATTATCTGCACTCCATGAATCCGCCGATCATTTACCGTGATATGAAGCCGGCCAATGTTATGCTGAAGCCGGAGGGCGGTGTGAAGCTGATCGACTTCGGTACGGCGAAGGAGTACACGATCGAGAGCAATGCGGATACGACAGCACTTGGTACCCGTGGATATGCGGCTCCGGAGCAGTTTGGTGATGCACAGGGACGCGGTATTTACAAAACCGATGCCCGGACTGACATTTATAATCTGGGTGCGACGCTGTACCACATGGTGACAGGTATGAATCCCTGCGAACCGCCGTATGAGATCAAGCCGATCCGTCAGTGGAACCAGGCACTGTCCACCGGTCTGGAACAGATCATTATGAAATGTACCCAGCCGAATCCCGATGACCGTTATCAGTCCTGTTCGGAGCTTCTGTATGCGCTGGATCATTATACCGAGCTGGATGATTCCTATAAGAAGGCAAATAAGAAGAAGGTGATCCTGTTCGGCGTCAGCGCAGCCATGACCATCGCGGCGGCCATTACCGCCATTGTGGGCTACAACGGCATGAAGCGTGTCGAGCGCGAAAACTATTCTGCTTATATTGAGGAAGGAAATGATCTGAAGATCCAGCAGCGGTATCCGGAGGCGGCAGAGCAGTACAAGAAAGCCTTTGATCTGGATAGTGATGCGGCGGATGCATATGTAAATTACATCAATCTGTATATAGACGCATCTAATGATCCGAATGTGACCGCGGCAAACGCTCTCAAGGTGGATGACGGACTTACAACCGTGGCAAACCGTGTGAGTAACAGCGATTCCAGCGCAAGCAAGAATGCGGAAGTTCTGTATCGCCTCGGACTCGCTTACTTTACAAAAGAGAATCCGGATTATACGGCGGCAGATAAATATTTCCGTATGGTACCGAGCGATGATCCGACCTACGGTGAGCTGGCCGGATATTACGAAGGAATCGCATTTATCCGCTCCGGAAGCGTTGAGAATGTGACAGAGCTGATGGCAAGAGTCAACAGCTTCGCGGATTATAACGTGAGTCATTTCTCGAATACGGATGAGCAGAAGTTCATCAATTATCAGACGCTGGGCAGCATCTATGCGATGTATGTGACTACGGAAGGCGTGGCCGAGAAGGGCGAGCAGGTCATGAGCCAGGCTCTGGAAGACCTGGAAAGCTATGACGGTGACAACGCACTCCGGTACGAGTACGACTATTATAACGATCTCTCCGAGATCTATTTCCAACTGGCGAAGACATCGGAGGATGCAAATCAGAAGAATACCTATTACAATCTTGCGATCTCTGCCTGTCAGGAAGTGATCAGCCAGATCGAAGGACTTCTGGCGACGGGAACCGACAATGAAAAAATGGTCGGTTATCGAAAGTCCTACGAAGAGAAGATGTCCCGTATCGCGGAGATCTACGGCGCCGAGGAGAAGTTCACCGAGGCCTGTGAGACCTACGAGAAGGCAGAGGCAAAGCTGACAGAGCTGGCTGCAAGCAAGTCGGCTGCAAATGAGAATCTGGGCCGGATCTACACCAAGCATCTGGCGTATGTATATCAGGTATTTGCGGCTAAGAATCAGGATATTACAAAATGGTCGACACAGGATAAGAACACGATCCTTGCAATCTACAAGAACGGAAGCAAAGTGTCGGGCATTGAGAAGAATTCCAACTGGGTGAAACGTGTGGTAGATATGCAGGAACTTGAAAAATCCGGCAGCACAACTGAAGAGAAGGGAGAGTGATCGGTATGGGTATGTATCGTACATTATTTATGGTCGGCCTCATCCTGGCGATCGCATTCCTGATCGCAACGATCGTTCTCTTCTTTGTTCTGAAGATTCCGAAAGCGATCGGCGTTGTTACAGGACGGACCCAGAGGAAAGCCATCGAGGAGATCCGCGAGGGCGGATATGAGGCAAGATCCAAGAAAGAAGCAATCAAGAGTTCCGGAAAGCGGATCCATGTACGTGATGTGGAAATGGATACGGGGGCGTTGCATAAGGGTGCAACCAGCGGCGGTCTGAAAGCCGATAAATCCGTAAAGATCGTGAATATCGCAACAAAAGCGGAAGAGAAGAGTGTCTTTACTTCGGAGGCTGCACAAAACAGCCGTCCGAACCGGGATCGAAGCAAGGCATACGAAGAAACCGAGGTGCTGGACTTCACGGCCACCATCAAGAATCCGAATGCAAAGCCGGAATCCGATGAGACCGAGGTGCTCGGACACGAAGGAGCTGCCGTGGACGATGATTCAACGGATGTACTTCCGGGCATCGAACCGGCGGAAATGAAAGACTTTGACAGTGAAGAGGCAACGGATGTACTGAACATCACGCCCAATGTTCCGGGGGAGGATGAGATCGTCGGCCGGTACAGTGCGGAGGAGACCGCGGTACTTCGGAGCATGCATGTGACGACGGAAGAAGAACAGTCCGACATGCGGGATATCAAGGTGCTTTACAAGGAGACAGTGGTTCATACGGATGAAACGTTGTAACGAGTGACATCGAAAGACAATGATCGAATGAAACATGAGATTCGGATCGAATCTCGAAAGAGGACTTCAAGGACGGGCCGAAAGAGAGTTATGAAAACGTCAGGTTTACTGATGAAAGGATGGGAACTATGGAAAAAAGAGCAAGAGGGAAAGGGCATATCGCAAGGCGCGTGACTGCATTTTTGCTCGCAGTGGCTATGGTGTTCAGTGTGGTATATCTGAACGGCCGGAAAGAGGTGTCCGAAGCGGAGATCGCGATCACGGATGATAACTTTCTGGAGCAGTTTAAGGATGAACTGATCTCTCCCACGGGAGTGGCGAATATGATGGTTTTGTTACCTGCGACTCCTTCTTTAACCAATCCGGTAAATTTAAGTCTGAAACTTCCGGAGCCGGGGGAGAATTATGCGTGGTATAAACAGGGAGAGGAACCCTCCGCTTCCGCTGATGTGCTCACCGAGGGAACCCGCGTGACGCGCATAACCAGTGATGAAGGACATGTTATTCTTTATCATGTTGTTCCCGGGGTGGCACCGGCAGCGGATGATGATCCGGAAACTCCCGATGTGGATGAAACCGTCGGAGTCAATGCCGTGGCTGAAAAGGTAAGGGAACTCTACTTTTCAACTTTGCAGGTGCGGGAGATGAAAGATTCTGCCGCCGTGGAAAACGGTAAGATCGAGTGGAAGAATTGGTCGTTTGAGGAGAATAGAACAGAGGGTGTCCAGAATCCCGGTACGCCTGATGAAGCTCCGGTTGTGAGTTATTATTATGGTTCTGCTCTGTATGCATACGACACCGGGGATGTAGATACCGAAAAAACCGATGCAGATATCACCGAATGGAAAAGCCGGAGTGAGATTCAGACTGCAGTCAATCAGGCCGGGAATGCATATGACGGGGATTACAGGATCTATAAAAAGGTCGTATTGCCGGATACAGCCAATACGGTATGGATGTTCAGCTCTGCGAAGTTTAACCGTGACTTCTACATGAATATCACGGACGTGTCCATTTCCGCAGATGGTGAAAGCGGATCCTATGATTCTTCCTCAAAAGCACTGTCCATCGATAAGGTGGCACCGAAGGCGGATGTGGAGATCGCATTTACGACGACGGATGATACGTTATCATCCATCAAGGCAGTGAATGATGCGGATTCGACCGAGGAATATACGGCCGCTGCCGGTGAGACGACTGTTACGATCACCGGAGATGAAGCAAATGAAGGCCTGACCAAGAACTTTACGATCACCGTTGAATGCACCGGTAAGAAAACGGAGACCTATACGGCTTCCATCACTTACGTTGTTGCGAAACCGAAGATCGAGAACGTCCGTGTTGCGATCCAGGGTGTGGATGCGGCAAAGGCGTCAGACGACAAGTACTATATCAATAAAGATGACAATGATGTAAAGATCAAAGCAGATGTAAAGGTAGAGGGACAGAATGTAAATCTTTCCTCCATCGAGCTGCAGGATGCCACCAGCGGTGACGTGCTTGCAACGAAGACGGTAGGCGGCACGGAGGCACATCCGGAATTCCTGATCCCGGGAGATCTGCCGAGCGGACTTCCTGTTGGTGACAGCAGTTATAAAATCTGCGTAAAGACGGATAAGCAGGGTGAGATCCTTTCGGATGCCATTGACATCTTCTACGATGTGGCGATCCCGACCTATGGAACCGTAGAAGCAAGCCAGACGGCAAAGGGTGTGGACTATGATCAGACCTCCGATACAGACGGAGTCTTCCCGGATCTCTTTACCACGAAACAGCCGATCACAATGGTAACCACCGTTGTAGATAAGACCAATCCGGTCACCCCGCAGAGTGGTGTGAGCTATGTAAAGCTCTTTATCGGTGAGGATGCAAATAATCTGACGGTTGAAGAAGCGGTCAGCTTTGACAATACCCTCGGAACGGCAACGTCGACCATCCCGGCGGATCATCTGAGCAATTATCAGGGCAAGACCGTATATGCAAAGTTTATCGCTTATGATTATGCCGGAAACCCGGCAGAGCAGCTGCTGACACTGACTTTCAGCGAAGATGAGGTTCATATCACAAAAGAATTTGTGGAACCGGAGACCCAGCTGAATAATGAGGATGCGACAAATGTAGGAGCGTTCTCCGTAAAGTACACACTGGTTACCGATATGCCGCTTTATAAGGCTACCTTTGATGCAAAGGAAGACGGTACATCACTGACACAGCAGGTTTATTCCCAGACGGATCCCGAGCTGACTGCAAAGAGCTATGCGGACGGTTTTTATACCTATGAGATCACTGTTCCGATCTCCCGGACGACATCTGTGGAGTATACGGATCTGATCCTGGCAGCAGAGACGGTGATGGGAGCAACCTCCCAGAATCAGATTCAGGCGATCCGGATCGATCTGATCGGCGGTGAGTTTGCCTTTGCGGATCCGGAGATCGAGAATCGGATCGCAAACGGTGAGTATTTCCATGATCTGGTACTCAAAGTGAACTTCTCCGAGCAGAAGACGGATGACACAAACCCGAACGAATATCGGAGCGGATTCTTCAAGAAATATGACCGTTCCATTCCGCCGGCAGAAATGAAGGGTATCGAGGAGGTTACCTCCTATGTGCTGGCAGATGATCAGATGACCGGTATGGCGGCGCTTCAGATCAGTTCTTCTACGGATAAGGCCGGAACGGAAGTTTCGTTCAATCTGTATGACAAGGTAGGAAATGTAGCGACCTTCGGACCGATCATGATCCACGTGGATGGTTCTCTTCCGAAGACCAAGGATATGAAAGCGGTTTCCGGTTCGTATGTTGTTACGGAAGGCGCAAAGGGCAACAAGCGTCTGCTCCCCGGAGATCCGATCCTGTCCTTCACGACAACGGATAATATCCAGGTAGTAAAGGTAGATGCGACCATCGCAAAGCCGGATAAGAGCAAAGCAGACATTGCTTCCTTCCTGACGGACTGCAATCTTCCGGCAACCAAGCTGAGCCAGCTGCTGGGTGAGAAAGCGGCAGACGGAACATACAAACTGACACTGGACATCTATGATCAGATGATCCTGGACAATCTTTCCACGCAGGATCCGGTGGAGCAGTCTCTGACCTTTATCGTAGATAATACGCCGCCGGAAGTGTCCGTAGATTTTGCGGATTCTGGCATTATCCGTAACGGAAAGTATACCAATGAAGAAACCGTAAAAGTGATCCTCTACGCAGACGATGCATATCTTGATGATAGCAGTCTGGTAGTGGCTGACAATGGAGTAAAGAAGGGTGTATCCTGGGAAGAGTCTCCTGCAGGTGGTATGACCGCTGAAATGGATGTTGCCGGAGAGGGTACCCATAAGATCACGCTGTACGCAAAGGACAGAGTCGGAAATGATAACATCACATCGCCCCTTACCTTTGTGATCGATACAACGGATCCGGTGGTTACCACCACGCTGAACGGTGCGGTATATACGGAGTCTGACTTTAAGTATCTCGCAGACACTGCAAAAGCAGGCATCAAGGTCGAGGACAAGAACAAGGATACGGCTCATGGGCTGACGGTTCGCGTGATCAAGGAACTGACCGATGGTACGACAGACGATACAGGTGCCATGGCAGATCAGAAGGAAGGCGAGCGTTCCTTCAGCGACAATGCAAAGTATACCATCCGTTATAAGGTTGTGGACCTTGCCGGAAATGAAGTGACTGTCAACAATCGGTTTGTAGTTGACCGTATGAAGCCGGTGAACGATATCAAGATCCGGAAGCCGCAGGACGCAGCAAAGTTCGGTACATTTAAAGAAAACTATAACAATAAGGAAACCGGCGTTTCCTATGACTATGCAAGATATTTCAATCATGATGTGACCATGGATCTGACGGTGCAGGATTTCAATCTGACAGAGATCCTTGTGACCGATGGCGGAACCACCGTGAAGCGGTATGACCGCGAGTCCGGCGGCTTCACAGCAGGTTCAAACGGAAACTATAGTTCGGTTTACACCGCTTCTTCGGAAGGCGTTCACAACATCGTGATCACGGCAAAGGATGCTTCCGGAAATGTTTCCACGACACAGACAGTATCCTTCGTTATCGACAAGACGGCGCCGGTGGTTTCTACAACACTGAACGGTACCCCCTTCAGTGAAGGTGATTCCGTAAGATACCTGACATCGGGCGGTACGGTTGCTGCTACGGTATCCGATACGAACAAGGATGAAGCAGACCTGTCCCGTACGGTACAGATGACACCTCCGGGTTCATCCGCATCCGTTTCCACGGCAAAGGTTGCAGAAGGCTCGGGAGATTTCTCCACCGATGCTGATTATGTGGTCAGCTTCAAGGCCATTGACCGTGCCGGAAATGAAAGTGCAGTCAGAAACGTATCTTTCCGTGTGGATAAGCTTGCTCCGGAACTGACCATCAGCGGTGTTGAAAACGGCGGAACTTCCACAAAAGAAGTAAGCGTTACCTACAATGTGCATGAGGCGTTCTATCAGGATATGACCGCTGCCTCCGTTAAGGTTTACAAGAAGGTGGACGGCGCATCCGAGAGTCTGCTCAGAACCGTTGATATCAAGGGAACCGGATTGGATTCCTCCGTAACGGAATCTTTTAAAGACGACGGTGAGTACCGTTTTGAGTTTGATGCTGAGGATAAGGTCGGCAATAAGGCACATACCGGCTACAGCTTCATTCTGGATGCTACGGCTCCGACGCTGGTCCTGAACGGTGTCAAGAACTACGATAAGACGAAATCGGATGTCATCATGGATGTCCTGCTGACAGAAAACTTCTTCAAGAGCAATACCATGAAGGTGGACGGAAGCAGAGTGGATATTGACGGAAAGAAGAATACGGTCAGCATGGAGACACCGGATCCGACAGCCGGTAAAGAAGTGAAGTATTCGCATACCTTCAAAGAGGACGGTATCTATGATGTAGATGTATCCTCAAAGGATAAGGCGGGCAACCAGTCCGCACAGGCAGTGCATTTCACCATCGACAAGACGGCTCCGGAGATCGGAGACCTGTCGCGTTACGATGGAGTGACCCTGAACAAGTTTGTCTGGGATATCGATGAGAACAGTCTCGTAAAGGATCTGACGGTATGTGATGTGACCATCTATCTGGACGGTGTCGTATATGACGGAACCGCAACCCTGTCGGATGGCTCTCATACACTGAAAGTAACCGCAGTAGATGAACTTGGAAATGAATCCTCCAAGGAAGTCAGCTTCATGCTGGACCAGATCGCTCCGAACATTATCGTCAGCGGTATTGAGGATAAGCAGGAGATCCTGGAGCCTGTGACCGTTAACATTTCTCTCCAGATCGGTGAGGATTCTCTGGATTCCGTAACCCTGAACGGTGAGAACAAGGTAATGGACGGAAACACGGCAACGTTTAAGGTGGACGCAGCCGGCGATTACAATCTTGTGGTCAAAGCACATGATAAGGCCGGAAATGAAAGTGTTCTGGACTGGAACTTCACCTACGGTAAAAAGTTCAACTGGTGGTGGATCGTAGCCATCGGCGGAGGTATCTGCCTCCTGGCACTGATCATTCTTCTGATCCGCCGGAAGAGCTGGAAACAAAAATAAACTGGTTCTGTGAATCAGAGTTTGATCTGCGCGCGGGCGGTGAGGCTTCCCTCACCGCCCGTGTGATTATGCGAGAGCAATGTGCCGTGTGGCATAGGGCGTATATCATGGCGGTGAACCGGGAAAAGCGTACGGCGAACCGGCTGCGTCAGTAGAGACTGGAGAGACGAAACATGAAATTCAAGGCAGTCGTTTTTGATATGGACGGTGTGATCTTCGATTCCGAGAAGGTTTACCGTATGATGGAGCACAGAGCGGCTGCAAAGTACGGTCTTCCGGATGAAAAGGTGGAGCCTTTCTGCAATCTGATCGCCGGAGGGACCAAGGATACAAACCGGAAGCATTTTGAGGCCATGTTCGGAACGGATATTGATTACATGGAGTTTCGTGAGGTTGTAAATTCCGGCGTGGATGCTTACGGTAGAGATCCTGGATATGACGTAAAGCCGGGGATCCGGGAACTGCTTTCGTTTCTGAAGGAGCAGGGGATCCTGGTGGGACTGGCAACCTCCACAGCGAGGGAACGAGCGGAATATCATCTGAAACGGCACGGATTGTATGATTATTTTGACCGGATCATTTACGGAGACATGGTAAAGCGTGGAAAACCCAATCCGGACATTTATCTGACAGCCTGCGAGACCCTTGGGGTCTCTCCGCAGGAAACCGTGGGTGTGGAGGATTCCATCAATGGGGTCGTATCCTCCGGTCGGGCAGGACTCTTTACGGCCATGGTGGTGGATCTGATCGAGCCCAATGAGACGGCGCTGGAGCATGCGGATGTGGTGTTCCGCTCTGCGGAGGAACTGCATCGGATGCTGGCCTCGGACGCGCTTGCTGAATAGGGGTTCGGGATATGATGACCCACGAAGTGCGCCTCAGTGCGAAGTGCTGAATGGTTATGAAGCACGCATGTGTGCGAAGTATTGAATAGTCACTAAGTGGTTTTAGTATAATGGAAATATGGTCGAATCTATTTTTGGAAAGAAGGAACGCATGGACGGAAAAAGACTTTGGAGAACCATCCGCCTGAACCTGTATCTGAAAAAAGGGAAGAAGGCAAAATACATCCGAAGAAAGAAGATTTTTGCGAACTTCGGGAAGGGCAGTGGATATGCGCTTCGGACGATCCCGCTGTATCCGGAACTGATCAGTATCGGCAACTATGTCCGCATAGCTCCGAAGGTGACCTTTGTAACCCACGATGTGGTAAATGCCATCTGGAACAGTGATCCGAATTTTCCGGGCCATGGATCCTATCGGGAATACATGGGCTGCATTCAGATCGATGATAATGTATTTGTAGGTGTGGGCGTGACCATTATGGCAAATGTCCATATCGGAAGCAATGTTGTGATCGGCGCGGACAGTCTGGTGACGAAGGATCTTCCCGGCGGATACGTTTATGCGGGTGTACCTGCAAAACCGATCTGTACGATCGAGGAATTTGCGGCAAAAAGGGAGGCCGGGATCCGGTATCCGGAGGGCTTTGCCCGCAGCGGAGATTCCATCGGTCCGGAGTTCGCAAAATGGCTTTGGGATGATTTTCGCCGGCAGCGGAATGAAAAGCAGGCGGATCCGGATAATAAAGATCACGAGAATAAATAAAAAGTTTGCTTTGCTTTTACAGACGAATGTGTTATAATACGGCACGGGTGCGTCAAACGCCCTGTTTTGACGTGATTTACAATACAGAAAATGATTTAGGAGGAATCCATCATGGAGAGAATCAAGACTTTGACAGAGACAACTTATCAGGAGACACAGGAGCACGGCGGATGTGGTGAGTGCCAGACATCCTGCCAGTCTGCATGCAAGACATCCTGCACAGTAGGAAATCAGAGCTGCGAGAACCGGTAAGAGACAAAGCTTTCCCTTAGACAGGTGATCATGTGAAGGGGACAATCCCATGCGGATGGTCCTCTTTGCTTGCATGTTTGTGGTTATCATATTCTTTTGAATCTATTATTACAATGTGTTTTTCGGAGAACGGCATGAAGCAGGTGCATCAATTTAAGAATAACGGATATAATATCGTACTGGATGTGTGCAGCGGCTCCGTGCATGTGGTGGATGATCTGGTCTATGATCTGATCGCCATCTACGGGGAATATGAGAACGCGTCGGATGTAACCTCGGATCCTTCTAAGCGATCTGCATCAGGTGATGGTGCGACGGATCGAAAAAAAGGGATCGTCAAACGTCTGAAGGAGGCATATCCGGCAGAGACGGAGGCATCCATCGCGGAGGCTTATGACGCCGTGCAGCATCTGGTGGATACCGGACGGCTGTTTACGGAAGAAAAATACCAGGAAGCGGTGATCGACTTTAAGAAGCGGAAGACCGTGGTGAAGGCGCTCTGTCTGAATGTGTCCCATGACTGCAATCTGGCCTGCAAATACTGCTTTGCAGGGCAAGGTGAATACCATGGGGATCGTGCACTGATGTCTTTGGAAGTCGGAAAACAGGCACTGGATTTCCTGATCGAGAACTCCGGAAGCCGCAGGAATCTGGAAGTGGATTTCTTCGGGGGTGAACCTCTCATGAACTTCGAGGTGGTGAAGGAGCTGGTGGCATACGGCCGGCAGCGGGAGAAGGAGACCGGAAAAAATTTCCGATTTACGCTTACCACCAATGGAATCCTGCTGGATGACGAAGTTATCGACTTCGCCAATCGGGAGCTGAAAAATGTAGTGCTGTCCATCGACGGACGGCGGGCCGTGAATGACGCCATGCGTCCAACACGGAACGGGAAGGGAAGCTATGATGTGATCCTTCCGAAATATAAGAATTTTCAGGAGAAGCGGAAGGGTGAGTACTACATCCGCGGAACCTTTACTCATAAGAATCTGGATTTCTGTGAGGACGTGGTCAGCCTGATGGATGAGGGCTTTAACGTGATCTCTATGGAACCGGTGGTGGCTCCGCCCGAGGAGGATTACGCCATCCGTGAGGAGGATGTGGAGTTCCTGAAGGAGCAGTACGATAAGCTGGCTGCAAAGCTGGTGGAACGTGCCCGGGAGGGACGCCCTGTCACCTTCTTCCATTTCATGATAGACCTCACCGGAGGACCCTGTGTTTACAAGCGGCTGGCCGGCTGCGGCTCCGGAACGGAGTATCTGGCTGTGACGCCCTGGGGCGATCTGTATCCTTGCCATCAGTTTGTGGGGGATGAGAAATTCCTGCTGGGAGATGTCCGGAAAGGCATTCAGCGGACGGACATTGTGGAAGAATTCAAGTGCAACAATGTCTATGCCAAGGACAAATGCAAGTCCTGCTTTGCCCGGTTCTTCTGCAGCGGCGGCTGTGCGGCAAATGCCTATCAGTTCCACGGGAAGATCCTGGAGGCTTACGACATCGGCTGTGAGCTGGAACGGAAACGTGTGGAATGCGCGCTGATGATGAAGGCGGCGCTGGCGGATCTGCCGGAGGCGGTAAGACCTGAAAGTACTCCGAGAAGCAGCGGATTCAGAAACTCCATAGACGATTCCTGCGCGGATACCTGCGAGGAACCGTGTGAGGAGTGATGGCATGAATGCGAGTGACGGGATGAATACGAGTGACGGGATTCTTCGTCACTGCGTTCCTCAGAATGACGTTCAACCTGTCATTCTGAACGAAGTGAAGAATCCTGACAGATCGCATGTCATTCTGAACGAAGTGAAGAGTCCTGACAGATCGCATGTCATTCTGAACGAAGTGAAGAGTCCTGAATGAATTAATCATGATTCCATGCACCGGAAAGGTGCTTAGAATAAAGGAGTAGAAGAAATGAAGAAAGCAAAGAGAAATGCGGTGCTGGGGCTGCTGCTTTTCGCTCTTCTGACAGCGGGCATGGTTTACACCATCCTCTGCGGTCTGGGCGAAACCAATGCAGGCCGTGCGGAGGACATCGTGCTGGGTCTTGACCTTCGCGGTGGTGTCAGCGTTACCTATGAGATCGTCGAAGAGGATGCAGATGATGCAGCCATCGCGGCAACACAGGAGAAGCTGCAGCGAAGAGTGGATAATTACAGTACGGACGGCGAAGTGTACCGCGAGGGCAGCAACCGTCTGACCGTTGAGATCCCTGTGGATACCAGCAAGTACGATCCGAACAAGATCCTGGATGAGATGGGGCGTCCGGGTACACTGGAGTTCCTGGATCCCACGAACTATGATCTGTTCGCACAGGGCAAGGAGTACACTGCTGCACTGACCGGTTCCGATATCAAGGAAGCGCAGGGCGGCATCCGTGAGGATTCCACCACCGGACAGAAGGAGAATGTCGTTTCTCTTCAGTTTACGGATGAAGGCGCAAAGAAGTTTGCGGATGTAACCGCTGCAAATGTCGGCAATCCGGTATACATCATCTATGACGGCAAGGTAGCAAGTGCGCCGACCGTCAATGAAGCCATCACCGGCGGAAGCGCTGAGATCAATAACATCAGTACCTACGAGGAAGCAGAGTCTCTGGCCAGCACCATCAAGATCGGTGCCCTGCCTCTGACCCTTCGGGAACTGCGTTCTCAGGTCGTAGGTGCAAAGCTGGGTAATGATGCGGTATCTACATCTCTGTTTGCAGGTGCCATCGGTCTCGGGATCGTCTTCCTGATCATGATCATCGTATTCCGGTTCCCCGGATTCCTGGCATCCATCGCACTTTCCGTATATGTTATTCTGGAGCTGTTCTTCCTTCAGACACTGCATATCTCCCTGACCCTGCCGGGTATCGCAGGTATCATCCTGTCCATCGGTATGGCCGTGGATGCGAATGTCATCATATTCACGCGTATCAAGGAAGAGATCGCTGACGGCAAGACGGTAAAGACAGCCATCAAGAACGGTTTCTCCAAGGCCTTCTCCGCCATCTTCGACGGAAATATCACGACCATCATCGCAGGCGTTGTGCTTCTGGGCATGGGCTCCGGTGCGGTCAAGGGCTTTGCAAAGACGTTGATCCTTGGTATCGTTCTTTCCATGTTTACGGCTCTGGTAGTTACCCGTGTTCTGCTGAACTGCTTTGCGAACCTGGGTGTTACGAATAAGAAGCTGTACGGTGAAGCTCGTCACAAGAAGGTTGTGAAGTTCTCCCGGATGTTCAGGTTCACCGGTATCATTTCCCTGGTGATCATTGCCTGCGGTATCGGAGCGCTCTTTGTAAATAAGAGCATCGATCATCGTGGAAGCAGCCTGAATTACAGCCTTGAGTTCAGCGGCGGTACTTCTACAACCGTAACCTTTGATAAGGCTTACACGCTGGCAGAAGCAGAGTCGGAGATCGCTCCGGTCATTGCTGAGGCAGCCGGTATCAGTGCAGGAACCATCCAGATCCAGACAGTAGACGGAACAAATCAGGTCGTATTCAAGACCTCCGAGCTGGATGAGGCTACTCGTACAAAGGTTGCAAATGCCCTTGAATCGAAGTACAGCCTGACGGATGACAAGATCGATTCTCAGAATATCAGCAGTACCATTTCCAAGGAAATGCAGCGCGACGCCATCATCGCAGTCGTTGTGGCATCGATCCTGATGCTGATCTACATTGCGATCCGGTTCTCGGATGTCCGCTTCGGTGCGGCAGCCGTGATCGCGCTGGTACATGACGTCATGGTCGTGTTCATGGTTTATTCCGTGGCGTACCTGACGGTGGGCGGTACATTTATCGCATGTATGCTGACCATTGTCGGTTACTCCATCAACGCGACCATCATCATCTTCGACCGGATCCGTGAGAATCTGCGGGAGATGAATGTGAAGCAGGTTGGTTATGAGACTGTGGTAGATACCAGTATCTCTCAGACCATGACCCGAAATATCTACTCCACACTCACTACCTTTGCAACCATCCTGATGCTGTACATCCTGGGTGTTGCTTCACTGAAAGAGTTTACCCTGACCCTGATCGCAGGTCTGCTCTGTGGCCTCTATTCGTCCATCTTCATCACCGGTCCGCTGTGGCTGTTCCTGAAGAAGCATATCGGCAGGAAGGAATCCAAAGATTCCAAAGGCTCGAAGGACGCAGGGAAGACGGCTAACGGTCAGCTTGCAAAGGCAAAAAAATAAATAACGGCGGGTATCTTCGCTGATGTATTTCGGGACGGTTCTCTCCCTGCATTAAACTCGAAGTTGTTTCGAGGTAGGACAGAGAACCGTCCTGTATATTTTATGATGCAGGGGCCTGATATCTTTTCCTCAGTGTCATAAAAATCCGACTCAAAATCGGGGAAAAGCGGAAGCAACGGTCAAAGGCCATGTTATGTTATGAGAATATAAAGATGTTTGAATAAAAATAGCCTTATGACGAAGGTATGATTAATAAGAGGAACGGATCTGAATGATAAGAGAGAAGGATTGGCGGGTATATGCGAAGCGGGCGGATTTTAACGAGATTGCCGGGAGACTGGGGATTTCGCCCGTAATGGCAAGGGTGCTGGTGAACCGGGACCTGGATACATATGAAAAACAGGAAGAATATCTCTACGGAAATCTGAACAGTATTCCGGATGCAGGGCAGATGCGGGGGCTGGATGAGGCTGTTTTACTGCTGCAGACAAAGATGAAGGAACATCGTAAGATCCGGATCATTTCCGACTACGATGTGGATGGCGTTACGTCTAATTACATTTTGTATGACGGGCTGATGCGGCTGGGCGCGGACGTGTCCTACGATATTCCCGACCGGATCCGAGATGGCTACGGCATGAATGTACGCCTCGTTGAGGAGGCCTATGCAGACGGGGTGGATACGCTCCTGACCTGTGATAACGGGATCGCGGCTTTTGCCGCCATAGACCGCGCAAAGGAACTGGGAATGACGGTGATCGTTACGGATCATCATCAGGTGCAGGAAGGAATTTTGGCTGCGGATGTGATCGTAGATCCCTGGCAGCCGCTCTGTTCCTATCCCTTTAAGGAGATCTGCGGAGCAGAGGTGGCGTATAAGCTGATCCGCCGTTTATCTGAGGCAGAGGGCAGACCGCTGGGGATGACAGACTATCTGGAATTTGTGGCGCTGGGAACGGTATGCGATGTCATGCCGATCATCAGGGAAAACCGGATCCTCGTCCGGGAAGGCATGCGGATCATGCCGGATACGCCGAATATCGGCCTCCGGGCGCTTCTGGCCGAAAACGGGCTGTTGGACGGAAGGGGGATCACCGTATATCATCTTGGATTTATCATCGGACCGAGTATCAATTCCGAAGGACGGCTGGCAACGGCAAAAGAGGCGATGGACCTGCTTCTGGAAAAGGATCCGGAGAGAGCTGCTCAACGTGCAAAGGCCATCAGGGAACTGAATGAAGAACGGAAAGCAGCCACGGAAGAAGGTGTGAGCAGAGCTGTGCAGGTCCTGGAACAGGATGGGATACCGGAAAGGGACAAGGTTCTGGTCCTCCATATCCCTGAGCTGCATGAATCGCTGGCAGGGATCGTTGCGGGAAAGATCCGGGAAAGATACTACCGCCCGGTCATTGTATTTACGGATTCTGCTGACGATCCGGAGATCCTGAAGGGGTCCGCAAGATCCATAAAGGAGTATAATATCTTCGAGGCGCTGACCTCCGCGAAGGATCTGCTGGATCATTTCGGCGGGCATCCGATGGCCGCCGGGGCTTCGGTCCGTCGGGAAAAACTGGATGCACTCCGAGAGCGCCTGAATGAAGAGGCACGGCTGACAAAGGAGGATCTGACGGAGAAGGTGTATATCGATGTTCCCATGCCGCTCTGCCGCGCGGATCTCGCTCTGGCAAGACAGCTGGAACAGCTGGAACCCTTTGGGACAGGAAATCCGAAGCCGCTTTTTGCAGACCGCAGGCTCCGGGTCGTGGGGACGGAGCTTTCTCCCAGCGGAAAACTTTTGAAGGTCAATTTGCGTGATGAAAACGGGAATTACCTGCAGGTTAAAACATTTTCGGCTGAAATGATGTTAAGTGATATAAAAATGTGGTCGGAATGCGATGATTGTGGTAAAATAATTAATTATCCGATGCTGGATATTATCTATCGGATCGATGTAAACGAGTATAACGGAAGAGAATATCTGGACTGCTGGGTGGAACACTACCGCAGGAGACATGCAGAAGAATCATATATAAGACTCATAAAGGCGAATCGTAAAGGAGAAGAATTATGAAGACGTTGAGGGACTATATTGAGACGATCCCGGATTTTCCGAAGCCGGGAGTAATGTTCCGTGATGTTACCAGCGTGCTGGACAATCCGGACGGGTTTCAGCTGGCAGTGGATGAACTGATGAAACTTCTGGACGGCGTTGAATACGATTGTATCGCCGGCGTTGAGGCCAGGGGATTTCTTTTCGGCGGCCCCATCGCCTACAATCATCACAAGGCGCTGATCCCGATCCGAAAGAAAGGAAAACTTCCCCGGGAGACTGTGGAAGCGACTTATGATCTGGAGTACGGAACCGCAACCATCGAGGTCCACAAGGATGCGATCAAACCCGGTCAGAAGGTGGTGATCCTTGATGATCTGATCGCAACCGGCGGGACGGTCGAAGCGGCTGCGCGTCTGGTGGAAGAACTGGGCGGTGAGGTAGTAAAGATGCTCTTCCTGATCGAACTGCCGGAGCTGGGCGGACGCGCGAGGCTGGCAAAGTATGACGTGGCCAGCGCCGTATGCTTTGACGGCGAATAAAAGATCCGGGTTTATCTACGAAGCATTTAGAAAGGAGGCAGGGAATCATGGACGAAACCATCCGTAATTTGATCAAACAGCATAAGCAGGAGCAGGATCTGGCAACTCCGGGTGATTTTACGCCTCCGGAGGAACTGTATGAGGAGCTTCTGAGGAGGATCCGCAAATATCATCCGTCGGATGATCTTTCCCTGATCGAGAAAGCCTATCATGTGGCAAAACAGGCACATGAAGGCCAGATGAGGAAGTCCGGTGAGCCGTATATCATCCATCCCATCTGTGTGGCCATCATCCTGGCAGAACTGGAAATGGACAAGGAGACCATTATTGCCGGTCTCTTACATGATGTGGTGGAAGACACCGTTATGACCACGGAAGACGTGACGCGGGAATTCTCCGCGGAGGTAGCACTTCTGGTGGATGGTGTTACCAAGCTGACACAGCTGAATCTGTCTCAGGACAAGATCGAGATCCAGGCAGAGAATCTCCGAAAGATGTTCCTTGCCATGGCAAAGGATATCCGTGTAGTCATCATCAAGCTGGCGGACCGCCTTCACAATCTCCGGACGCTGCAGTATCAGTCTCCGGCAAAGCAGGTGGAGAAAGCGCGCGAGACCATGGACATTTATTCTCCCATCGCGCATCGGCTCGGTATCTCCAAGATCAAGATCGAGCTGGATGATCTGTGCATGCAGTACCTGTATCCGGATGTTTATACGGATCTGCAAAAGCGGATCGATGAACGTCTGCTGGAGCGGGAAGCCTTCATCACCAAGATGGAAGATGAGGTGAAGGAATGCATCCGCGAGGCCGGGATCCAGGCCGAGATCGACGGACGTGTGAAGCACATGTTCAGCATTTACAAGAAAATGAAAACGCAGGGTAAGACGCTGGAGCAGATCTATGATCTGTTTGCGCTCCGGATCAAGGTAGAGTCCGTTATGGAATGTTATGCCGCCCTGGGTATCATTCATGCAAAATATAAACCGATTCCCGGACGTTTCAAGGATTATATCGCCATGCCCAAGGCGAATATGTATCAGTCTCTGCATACGACCCTGATCGGAAATGAAGGTCAGCCCTTTGAGATCCAGATCCGTACATATGACATGCACCGGACGGCGGAATTCGGTATCGCCGCGCATTGGAAATATAAGGAAAGCGGTTCTGCCAATGTATCCAAGGAAGAGGAGAAGATGAACTGGCTCCGGGAGATCCTGGAATGGCAGAACGATACGAAGGATAACCGGGAATTCATGAGCGCCGTGAAGACGGACCTGGATGTGTTCCAGGATCAGGTGTATGTATTTACGCCGGCCGGTGACGTGAAGCCGCTTCCGAAGGGTTCTACTCCCATTGATTTTGCATATCTGGTCCATACGGCTGTCGGAAATACCATGACCGGAGCCAAGGTCAACGGAAGTCTGGTTCCCATCGAAACGGAGCTTCATACCGGAGATCAGGTGGAGATCCTTACATCGGCGAATTCCCGCGGACCCAGTCTGGACTGGCTGAATATCGTTAAGAGTACACAGGCGAAGACAAAGATCAATCAGTGGTTCCGGCAGGAGCATAAGACGGACAATATCCAGAGAGGAAAGAACGCTGTCGAGGAGTATTGCCGGGTTAAGGGGCTTTCAAGTGCGGAGCTTCTGGTTCCGGAATACATGGAGCCGACACTGAAAAAATACAATTTCCATGACTGGGACAGTCTGATGGCAGCTGTGGGACACGGCGGCATTAAGGAAGGTCAGATCGTCAACCGGCTGGTGGAGGAACAGAAAAAAGCACGTGAAAAGAGTAAGTCGGATGAAGATCTTGTGGCTGAGATCCGCCGTGGAAAGAAGGTATTTGAGGTTCCCAAGGACGGGATCGAGATCCAGGGAATTCACGATATCAAGATCCGCTTCCCCAAATGCTGCTCCGCGGTTCCCGGTGATGAGATCGTTGGATTTATCACCCGTGGACGAGGTGTATCCATTCATCGAACGGACTGCGTAAATGTGGTCAATATGACGGAAGCAGACAGGAACCGTATGATCGAGGCTACCTGGGCCGGCGGTGATACAGGGGCGGAATATGTAACGGAGATCGATATCTTCGTAACCGGCAGGCAGGGGATCCTGTATGAGATCACCAAGATCTTCAAGGAAGCCCAGGTGGACATCAAAGGATGTACGACCAGACCCTCCAAGCAGGAGAGGGCGACCATTACCATGCAGATCGGCGTAAAGTCCAGAGATCAGCTGACCGTTCTTACTGCGAAGATCCGCAGCATAGAAGGCGTGATCGATATCGAGCGAACCACCGGAGGATGATCTCCCGCACGGACTGTATCGAAAGAATAAAAACGAGGTTTTCTATGGTTGAGTTAAATATCATTTCTGCGGTCCTCGGACCGGTTATGACGAATTGCTACACGGTATCCAATGTTCAGACCAAGGATACCGTGATCATTGATCCCGCGGACAGCGGGGATCATCTGGTTGCCATGATCGAGGATCAGGTACTGGTGCCGCGGGCGATCCTGCTGACACACGGACATTTTGATCACTGCATGGCAGTGCCGCGTTTAAAAGAGGAATATCCGGAGATCCAGGTGATCATCGGAAAAGATGACCTGAAATATCTTCAGGATCCTACACTGAATCTGTCGGTTCCTTTTACGGGAGAGGCATTCACCTGTGATGCGGACAGAACCGTGGAAGACGGGGAAGTGATCGACATTCTGGGAACAAAAATGCAGTGCATACAGGTTCCGGGTCACACCCCGGGCAGCATCTGCTATTATTTTCCGGAGCAGCATCTGCTCTTTGACGGAGATACCCTTTTCTCCGGAAGCGTAGGCCGGACGGATTTTCCGGGAGGAAGTCAGGATGCCCTGATGAACGGAATCCGCACGAAACTGTTCACCCTGCCGGAAGAAACACTGGTCTTCCCGGGACACGACCGGGCAACCACGATCCAAAGAGAAATCGCTGAGAATATGTACTTCTAAAACATGTCATTCTGAGGCCGCAGGCTGAAGAATCCTGAGATGAGGCGAGCTATGATCTTACTCGTAGAGAACAACACAACCTATACCAATGATCTTCGTGCCATGCTGCAGGCATTTTATGCCGAGGAGAAGATCCAGGGTGTCAGTCCGAAGGAAGTAGCTGACTACAAGAAGGAACTCTTTGCGGAGTTCCGTTTTGTGTTTACTGCGCTTTTTCAGGAACGGCATACCCGTCTTCGTCTGGAAGAGAACGGGAAGGTGGTTTTCACCGCTTACATCAACGGGGACTACGAGGATAAGGCCAAATTCCGGAACAAACTGAAGCTGGCATCCTATCGGCTTCTGTCAGACTATACCGGACGGGAGCTGCCCTGGGGAAGTCTCACCGGCATGCGCCCCACGAAGATCGCTTCCAGGGCTCTTCGGGATGGGCTGGACAGGGACGAGATCATCGACGGCTATATGGAGGCCTACCAGGTTTCGGAAGAGAAGGCCGGTCTGGCAGTGGATGTGGCAATTCGGGAGAGGGGGATCCTGGAATCCGTGGATCCCCGGACGGATTATTGCCTGTATATCGGCATCCCGTTCTGTCCGTCGCGGTGTCTCTACTGTTCCTTCACTTCTTATCCCATAGATATGTATGCCCAGTCTGTCAGCGACTATCTGGATGCATTGATCCGGGAGTTGCAGATTATATCTTATGTAAACCGAAAACGACGGCTGGTTTCGATCTATATCGGCGGAGGAACCCCCACTTCTCTGGAGGCAGGTTTTCTGGACCGGCTGCTGCAGGCCGTGGAGGACAATTTTGATCTCTCGAATCTGAGGGAGTTTACGGTGGAAGCGGGACGGCCGGACAGCATGAATCCGGATAAAATGCGGGTTCTGAAGCGCCATAAGGTGACGCGGATCAGTATCAATCCCCAGACTATGCGGGACAAGACTCTGCAGCGGATCGGACGGAATCATTCCTCCGAGGATGTGATCCGGGCCTTTCGTCTGGCGCGGGAGTTGTCCTTCCAGGATATCAATATGGACATCATCGCAGGTCTTCCGGGTGAGAATACGGATGACATGCGTTTTACGCTGGGACTCATCGAGAAGCTGGGCCCGGACAGTCTCACGGTACACAGTCTGGCGGTGAAACGGGCCGCAGAGCTCCGCAGTCAGTTTGACGAGCTGCGCCACACATTTCACAGATATACGGATCAGATGCTGGTTCTGGCCCACGAAGCTGCGCAGCGCATGAAGCTTTCGCCTTATTATCTGTACCGGCAGAAAAATATCTCCGGGAACCTGGAGAATGTGGGCTACGCAAAGACCCCCTGCCTCTACAACGTCCTTATCATTGAGGAGCGGCTGGATATTCTGGCGGCAGGCGCAGGCTCCGTTACGAAGCTGCTCCGCATGAACGAGGACACCGGCGAGATCCTGGGCGTGGACCGGGTGGAGGATGTGAAGAATGTGGACCAGTACATGGGCCGCATCGATGAGATGATCGAGAGAAAACGGGAAGCCACAGAAGGGATGCTGAGGTTCGGATAAGTTATATGAAAAAACGAACGGGTAACCATAGCAAAAAGGGGAAAAAGAGACTGCGGTTATGGGTTCTTCTGGCGGCCCTGTTTCTTACGGGATGCGGGAATTCTGCTGCATCGACGGATCAAACGGAGGAAACCGAAGTCCGGACTACGGCAGAAGCGACGGAGACCTTATCTGATCTTACAGCTGCAAAGGCCGGATCACTGATCACATTCGGACATTATGAACAGGATAATGATACATCCAACGGAAAAGAACCGATCGAGTGGATCGTTCTTGAAAAAAGAGAGGACGGGAGCCTGCTGGTGCTGAGCCGGTATGCGCTGGATGTTCAGCCGTTCCATACCGATTTCAAATCTGTGTCATGGAGTACATGTACCCTGCGGAAATGGCTGAACAGCACCTTCATGAATACCGCATTTTCCTCCGATGAGCTGGCTGTTATTTCAACGGATAATCCGTCGAATGCCGAAATATCATCCTATGAAGCAAATGCAGAGGATCGGGTATTTCTGCTTACGATTCTTGATGCAAGAGAGTACTTCGCCAATGATGCGGATGGCAACTCTGCTGCACGGACATGCAAGCCTACGGCTTATGCGAAGGCGCAGGGGTTATGGACATTTGAAGGCGATGCGTTTGACGGAAACTGCAGGTGGTGGCTGCGGTCGCCCGGCGATGATGCCCTGAATGCTGCGTATGTCGGATTTAACGGCCGCGTCTATAACTTCGGCCGCACCGTCAACCGTGATGATACGGCAATCCGTCCTTCTTTGATTATTAAACCCTGATACGTCAGATCGAAGCCTTTCGCGATTCGAAGGAAGTGATCTGGCTGGACCGCAGCGCTCTGAAAGATGATGATATACTGGAATGTGAGATCAACCGTTTTGCGGAAGGGTTGTTCTAAGACGGCATAAACCTGACAGGGAGCATGTTTCTCTGTCAGGTTTTCGTTGTTTTCCGAATAGGGATGTGCTAAAATGACAGAATAATTGTGATGGCGGAGAAAGCTGTCAGAAGGAGATGAATTGAAATGGCAGAATCCATGAAGGGATTGAAGAGGTCCCACAGATGTGCAGAGCTTTCAAAGGAGAATGTAGGCCAGTCCGTGACGGTGATGGGCTGGGTACAGAAGAGCCGTAACAAGGGCGGTATCGTCTTCACGGATCTTCGGGACCGTTCCGGCGTGCTGCAGATCATATTTGAGGAGAAGACGGCAGGCACGGAAGTGTTTGAGCGTGCGGGCAGGCTCAGAAGTGAGTTTGTCATCGCGGTTACCGGCAAGATCGAGCTTCGCGCCGGCGGTGTGAATGCGAATATGAAGACCGGCGAGATCGAGCTGATCGCAGATTCTCTCCGGGTACTGGCGGAAGCGGAGACCCCTCCGTTCCCCATTGAGGAAAACAGCAAGACGAAGGAAGATATCCGCCTGAAATATCGGTTCCTGGATCTCCGCCGTCCTGACATTCAGAGAAATATCATGTTGCGCAGCAAGGTGACCACCACGGTGCGTGCATTTATGGCAGAAGAAGGATTCCTGGAGATCGAAACACCGATCCTCTGTAAGTCCACACCGGAAGGTGCCCGGGACTATCTGGTACCCAGCCGTATCCATCCGGGTAATTTCTATGCGCTGCCCCAGTCTCCGCAGCTTTTCAAGCAGCTGCTGATGTGCTCCGGGTATGACCGTTATTTCCAGATCGCAAAATGCTTCCGTGACGAGGATCTCCGTGCTGACCGTCAGCCGGAATTCACCCAGATCGATATGGAGCTGTCTTTCGTAGACGTGGATGACGTCATCGACGTAAATGAGCGTCTGCTGCAGCGGATGTTCAAGGAAGCCATCGGCGTGGATGTACAGCTTCCCATCCAGCGTATGACATGGCAGGAAGCCATGGAGCGTTACGGCTCCGATAAGCCGGACCTTCGGTTCGGCATGGAAC
>JAILAR010000128.1 GCA_024681515.1 Eubacterium sp.
CCTCTTGAGAAAGAGGATATCGTCAGAATATTTGAGAGCTGCATGTAAGGAGGAATTCATCTATGAAAGAAATCGTAACGATCATACGACCGGAGAAACTGGAAACCCTGAAGTCCGTGCTGGAAGAAGTTTCCTCAGGAGGAATGACCATCAGCACCGTTATGGGATGCGGTACGCAGAAGGGCAAGATCGAATCTGCCGGTGTGAATGAGATCAAGGGACTGAAAACAAATATCAATCTGCTGCCCAAGCTTAAGGTAGAGGTGGTAGTCAATGATAAGGATGTGGACAGGATCGTTCTCGAGATTCAGGAGAAATGTGCGTCCGGGCATGTGGGCGACGGTAAGATCTTCATCAAGAAGGTGGAGGATGTTATCCGGATCCGGACCGGTGAGCGCGGCGAAAGAGCAATATAAAAAAATGTTGAAATCCCCTCAACCGAGTGTTATGATGAATTCATACAGGTTGAGGAAGCAAGGGCGTTTCATATCTAGGGATGGAGCGCCCTTTTTCATGTTGTATTTTATGAGGAAAGGCCTATGGCAGCATTCGACAGAGTAAAAAGTGGAATACCCGAAATGGATGAGGCATTGGATCATATCCGTCTGGGGGATAATGTGGTGTGGAGAGTGTCGGAGCTTTCGGAGTTCCGTCTGTTCATGGAGCCTTATGTGGAGCAGGCGAAGGCGGATGGGCGGAACATCATTTATTTCCGGTTTGCCAGCCATGAGCCTCTGGTGGAGGAGTGCCCGGAGGTGAAGAGGGTGGAGATCCCTCTGACCCATCGGTTTGAGAATTTCACCGTGGAGATCCACAATGTGATCGAGCGGGAAGGTCTGGATGCCTTCTATGTCTTCGACTGCCTGTCTGAACTCCAGGCGGCGTGGGCCACGGATCTGATGATGGGGAATTTCTTCCGTGTTACCTGCCCCTTCCTTTTTATCCTGGACACCGTTGCTTTCTTCCCCATCATCCGGGGCAAGCATTCGGTTCAGGCCGTCAATAAGATCCTGGATACGACTCAGCTCTTTATCGATGTGTATTCCGATAAGAGGCATGTCTATGTCCGTCCGGAGAAGGTCTGGAATCGGAATTCGGATACCATGTTCCTGCCGCACATCTATGAGAAGGAGAGCGGGACCTTTCGCCCGATCCTGGATGGCGTGCAGTCCAGCCGGTTCTACCAGACCCTGGGGCATGCCCAGCGCTCTGCGGAGGAGCAGTACATCGATTCCTGGGATCGGTTCTTCCACTACACGAAGATCATGCATGAGAGCGGTGCGGACATTACGGATCGCTGCAGCCGAATGTGCAATATCATGATGACCCGTGACACGAAGATGCGGGAGATGGTGAAGAAGCATTTTACGCCGGAGGATTATTTTGCCGTTCGGGATCATATGATCGGAACCGGCATGATCGGCGGCAAATCCTGTGGCATGCTTCTGGCCCGGGCCATCATCCGGAATAAGGAACCGGAGATCAGCGATGTACTGGAGCCTCATGATTCCTTCTATGTGGGATCGGATCTGTACTACACCTACATCGTGGATAACAATCTGTGGGATCTTCGAATCCGGCAGCGTACGGAAGAGGGGTACTTTGCGCTGGCGGAGGAGTTCACGAAGAAACTGATGGAGGGATACTTCTCCAAGGGGATGCAGAAGCAGTTTGTCCGCATCATCGAGTATTACGGGCAGGATCCCTACATCATCCGTTCCAGCAGTATTCTGGAGGACGGCTTCGGGAATGCCTTTGCCGGGAAGTATGAATCCGTGTTCTGCGCAAACCGAGGGAATCCGGAGGAACGGCTGGCGGAGTTTGAGCATGCCATCAAGGTGGTTTATGCCAGTACCATGAGCCTGTCTGCCCTGGACTACAGGAAGCGCAGGGGATTGGAGAAGCGGGATGAGCAGATGGCCCTGCTGATCCAGCGGGTATCCGGTTCTTATTACGGTTCCTACTACATGCCCTGTGCGGCCGGCGTGGGATACTCCTACAGCCCCTACAGGATCATGAAGGATACGGATCCCACGGCAGGCATGCTCCGTCTGGTCATGGGCCTCGGGACCTCGGCGGTGGACCGGACAGAAGGCTCCTATCCAAGGATCGTGAATCTGGATCAGCCGGAGAAGACCTCCTACTCCTCCTCTGCGGATAAGCATAAGTTCTCCCAGGGCAAGGCGGAAGTGATCAATATGGTTGACCGGAAGCTTGAGAAGCTGCCCTATGAGAGGATGGAGGCGGATATTCCCAGATATCTGGAGAAGCTCCTGCTGGAGCATGATTATGATGCGGAAAGCCACCTTCGGGAAATGGGACGCCGCCGCGAGGTGAAGTTCATTTCCTGTAAGGGTCTGGTGGCCCATAAAACCCTGATGGATCAGATGCGCAGGCTGCTCCGGGCCATCCATGAGGAATATGAGTATCCCGTGGATACGGAGTTTACCATCAATCTCTCCGAAGATGGGGAGTATTCCATTGACCTTCTGCAGTGCCGGCCGTTGCAGGTTATGAAGGCGGAGACAGGCACGGTGATCCCTGCGGATATTCCGGAGGATCGGATTCTTCTTGAGGTGAAGAGTGCCTCCATGGGAATGTGCAGGACCTCAGAGCTGGATCTTATCGTTTACGTGGATCCGGTGCTGTACTACAACATGCCTTACCGCGAGAAGGATCTTGTGGCGAAGCTCGTCGGGAAGATCAACTGGCATTTCCGGGATCAGGGGAAGCATATGATGCTGATGGTTCCGGGACGGGTGGGAACCACCTCGCCGGAGCTGGGGGTTCCCACGGCATTTTCGGATATCAGTGCTTTTGAGATCATCTGCGAGATGGAGGAGCGACAGGCGGGTTACAACCCGGAGCTTTCCTACGGAAGCCATATCTTTCAGGATCTGGTGGAAGCCCGGATCCTTTACACGGCAGTGTTCCACGGAGAGAAGACGGTGCATTTTGCGCCGGAGAAGCTGGCAGCGGCCAAAGATATCGTAGGTTCCTTCGAGCCCGCCGCCGGACTAGAGGAGATCGTTCATGTCTACGATGTCAGCGGTATGCACTGTGAAGTGTACAATGACGTGGAACATGAGCACCTGATGATCACTTGCTAAAAAAATAAAGAGTGCCAATATGGAACGTTACATTTGCTCCTTTTTGTGATGCAGGATAGCAAAATCGCCGTAATGAAGAGCATCAAGATATAAACATCATAAGAGCATTGCTTAAGCCTCTGAATATAATTGGGGCACTATAGAAGAAAAATGTCTGAAAATGATCTAAAAAGTATTGTATCTTTTCATTGGAGATGATATGATACTTCCATATTTGAAGATTTGAAGGAGCAAGGGCGTTTCATCTGTAGCAGGTGGAACGCCTTTTTTTCAGGGAGGCAGAATATGGCGAAACCTGTTATAGGTGTTATGCCTTTGTGGGATGATGAAAAGGATAGTATCTGGATGCTTCCTGGCTACTTTGATGGAATCATCCGCGAGGGAGGAATTCCGTTAATGATCCCTTTCCTGGAAAATGTAGAGGACCTGGAGCGGATAGCCGGGCTTTGTGACGGATTTTTGCTTACAGGAGGTCATGATGTAGCACCGGAACTGTATAATGAAACGCCATTACAGGATAACGTATGTTGTTGCAGGAAAAGGGATGAGATGGAATTGTTTATCCTCAGAAGTGCAATAGAGAATGATAAGCCGGTTCTTGGTATCTGTAGAGGAATACAGTTTATTAATGCTGCACTTGGAGGAACTCTTTACCAGGATATTCCAACTCAGTATCAATCCGATATACAACATCATCAGGAGCCTCCTTACGATGTTCCGGTACATGGTGTGAAGATTGTAAAGGATACACCGCTATATGAATGCCTGCATACGGACTTTCTTCAGGTGAACAGTTACCATCATCAGGCGGTCAGAAGGATTGCTCCCGGACTTGAAGAAATGGCAATCTCAACAGATGGTTTGGTTGAAGCATTGTATATGCCCTCACATCGTTTTCTGTGCGCTGTACAGTGGCATCCGGAGTTTTCATATGAGACAGATGAGAACAGCAGAAAGATATTCCGGTCTTTTACTGAGGCGGTGGGGCAGGCCCGACCGGAGCAGATCCGCAAATAATATCACATAAATTATGATTATGGGCAAGGGCGTTCATCATACATTTCGTATGAGGACGCCCTTTAATTATGGAACAGCAGACTTGAAGCATGGAATGGAGGGCTGACTATGAAAGAAGAAATGTATTCCTATTCGGATACGGTAAATGAGCTCCTGGCGCGCTATGGCGTCAAGTTTGGCATCTATAAGAACGGAACCTTCAATGAGCAGCTTTTTCCGTTCGATATGATACCGAGAAAGATCAGCAAGGCTGAATTTGATTATCTGGAAAAGGGGCTGAAGCAGCGGGTCCTGGCATTGAATGAGTTCATAAAGGATATATATGGGGGAAAGAAGATACTGCGGGATAATGTGGTTCCGGAGGAATTCATTTATAAGGGAAGCGGATATCTTGGCCAATGTGAAGGTGTGTCCCCGTCGAAGGAAATCTACACTCATATATCCGGTATCGATCTTGTTCAGGCAAAGGACGGGGAATGGTTTATTTTGGAAGATAATCTCCGGATTCCATCAGGCGCCTCTTACCCAATGATCGCCAGGGATCTGTGCAGAAGAAGTTCTCCTTCGACATTTGAGAAGAATGCGATCTGTGATAACCGGAATTATGCAAAGTTGCTCAGAAGGACAATGGATTATGTGAATACCGGTGGGCACACCGTGATCCTGTCGCCAGGTCGCTACAATGCGGCATATTTTGAGCATTCCTATTTAGCTGAACAAACAGGAGCGCATCTTGCCACCGGCAGGGAACTGATCGTGGAAGGTGATCATTTGTATTTTAAGGATTACTCGGGGCGAGAGGAGAGGGTTGGAGCCGTTTACAGAAGGATCTCCGATGAATACCTGGATCCCATGAATTTCAACCCGGAATCGGTCATCGGCATTCCGCACATTTACGACATATACAGAAAAGGAAATGTAGCGCTGCTGAATGCCCCGGGAAACGGTGTGGCGGACGACAAGGGCATCTACTATTTCGTTCCGAAGATGATACGGTATTACCTAAACGAAGATCCGATCCTTATGAACGCACCGACCTATCTGCCTTTTTATCCCGAGGATATGCAATATGTCCTTGAGCATTTTGATGATCTTGTACTTAAGGATGTGGCGGAAGCCGGTGGGTACGGAGTTGTGTTTGGGAACAGTATGACGTCAGAAGCAAAGGAACGGTTTATCGCCATGCTGAAGGCAGAGCCCAGAAGGTTTATAGCACAGGAGGTTATAGATTTCCGGGATATTGATATTTATGAAGGCGGGGAGATCGTGCCGAGAAAAGCCGATCTCAGAGCCTTTGTGTTGATGGCGGATGAGCCGGTGGTATGGCGCAGCGGACTCACAAGGTTTTCCCGAAATCCGGATTCCTTCATCGTGAATTCTTCTCAGGGCGGTGGCTTTAAGGATACCTGGGTTATGGAATCCTGAACAGATAATATATGCGCACAGCGCAGAACAGGAGGTTATTATGGCAATCCTATCAGCAGAACACACAGATCAGCTTTATTGGCTGGGCAGATACAGTGAACGTGTTTATACAACGCTCAGGGAATATGCAAAACGGTATGACTCCATGATCGAATTAAAGAATGAGGATTACAGTGAATTCTGCAGGGCGCAGGATATTCCGAATATCTATACTTCCAAGGAGGATTTCATCCGAAGGTACTGTTTTGATGACGGGGATCCCAATTCAATCTATTCCAATTTGATCAGGGCATATGATAATGCAATTGTACTGCGTGAGGAAATCGGAAGCGAAACACTTGCTTATATCCAGCTTGCAGTTTATGCCATGAACAAGGCAAAGATATCGGAGGCCCCCCTGATCCAACTTCAGAGAGTAGTTGATAATATTGTTGCTTTCTGGGGAATGGCGGATGATGCCATTGACAATGAAGCTGTGAGGAGCATGATCAAGCTGGGGAAAAGGATCGAAAGAATTGATCTTTACGCAAGAATGAATATGGATCCGGAAGAGTTGAGAAGAGAGATGAAGCGGCTGAATCTGCGGATCAATCGAACAGGGTTTTCATACAGCACAAAAAAACTTGCACATTTGAATTATCTGGTGGAAATGGATGATATTCCGGGAAATATGGTGGTTGAAGAGATAGAGACACTTATCGATGCAGCGGTTTAGAGGTATGGATTTCTCAGGGGAGTTGATGTGTAAATGCGCAGATTAAGCTACCAGTATCATATGCTGCTTTCTTTCTCGGAATCCGTGAATCGTCAGAATTTTACATTACGGTGTTTTCCGCAAAGTGATGAAAGACAGCAGATTGAAGAACAACATATAGAAATCAGGCCTTCCTATGTTGGAGGAACCGAGACGGATTCCTATGGCAATCGCTGCGTATACGGTTTCATAGAAAACAGGCATACAGAATTTGGTGTGGATGTAACGGGTGCAGCCTTAGTAAAAGGGGATGTATTCCTGCCCGTGGAAGATTCTCACCGGACAGGAATGTATCGTTATCCGACAACGCTTACAAAGCCGGGACCGATACTTCGGAAACTGTATGAGGAATATCTTACATTGTCCGGTTTTGGAGGTGTTTCTGAAAAGATCTCATTTCTAATGGACAAGACTTATCACAGTATCAAATATGTACCCGGCGTTACTCAGATTACAACGACGGCAGAGGAATCGGCAGCGCTTGGTATGGGCGTATGCCAGGATTATGCGCATATAATGCTTGCACTTCTCCGCATGGATAAAATACCTTGTCGATATATCGTGGGGATGATGGTGGGAGAAGGTGCCTCTCATGCATGGGTGGAAGTATGTGACGGCATGAATTGGGTGCCGTATGATCCGACGCACAATCGTATGGCAGATGACAGGTATATCTGCATCTCCCGCGGAAGAGATGCCGGTGACTGCAGTCTTAACAAGGGGTATTATTATGGATTGTCGAATCAGGTACAGGAGGTTCATGTAGTAGTGGAGGATTTGGATAAATGATCGATCGAATTGAAACAGTAGCACAGGCAGAGCTTCCTGTGGATGAGAACCTTGTTATTCAAAAACACAGGTTGATGCCGGAGGGGATATCTGTCTCAGCGCTTGAGAAAGAAGGAAAGCGGATCGCTGTCGTAACAGGAATTCACGGAGATGAACTTGAGGGTCAGTATGTATGTTATGAATTGGCCGGAAGAATTCGTCGGGAACAGGAGAAACTGGCGGGGATCGTGGATATTTATCCGGCCATGAATCCTTTCGGAATTGACAGTATTACAAGGGGTATCCCGGCATTTGACCTGGACATGAACCGTTTGTTCCCGGGAAACAGGAACGGAGACATGAATGAGTATATTGCTTCGGAGATTCTGAATGATATGGAGGGGACTGCGCTAGTACTCGATATTCATGCCAGTAACATTTTTCTTACAGAGGTTCCTCAGATACGGATCAATGAAGAGCATAAGGAAATGCTCGTTTCCATCGCACGAAAGGCAAATGTGGATTTCGTATGGGTTCACGGAGCAAGTACGGTTTTAGAATCCACATTTGCTTACAGCCTGAACAGCAGAGGGATCCGGACGCTTGTGGTGGAAATGGGCGTTGGAATGCGGATCACAAGGGCTTATGGAGACCAACTCGTGGACGGGATCTTCGCACTGATGTCGGAGCTGGGTATCTGGAAGGATAAGTTCACAGCTAAGCATGAACCGGTGGTGAGCAATGATGAGAAGGGACAGGACGTATACTATCTGAATGCGGAGGTCTCAGGGATCTTTATGAAGGAGAAAAATCACGGCACCATGGTGAAACAGGGAGATGTGATCGGTGTGATCGTGAATCCGCTGACCGGTAAGCTTCTTAGTGAGGTCAAAGCACCGGGAGCCGGATGGCTCTTTACCATCAGGGAATATCCGGTAGTTGATGAAGGATCCCTGATGGGAAGAATCCTTCGGGAGGAGGCGTATGCAGGATCGGAGGTACAGGGTTGAACAGAGAAATAATATACGAGATTAATGCATTGTATCGTGATGATTTCCGTGTGACAGGCTACAGCTTTGGGGAGGGAGAATCCTCCATATGTATTTTGGGAAGTCTCCGGGGAAATGAATATCAGCAGATATATGTGTGTTCGCAGTTGATAAAAAAGCTTCGGGCGCTTGAGGAAAGAGGAAGGATCCGGGAAGGACACAGGATCTTGGTGATTCCCTGTGGCAACCCTTACTCTGTAAATACCAAGAAGAGATTCTGGACCATTGATAATACGGATATCAACCGTATGTTTCCGGGGTATTCGCTGGGTGAGACTACGCAGCGCATTGCGGACGGAATCTTCGGAAAGATTAAGGATTTCAGGTTTGGCGTACAATTTGCGTCTTTTTACATGCCGGGCAATTTTGTTCCGCAGGTCAGGATGATGAAGACAGGTGCGGAGAATGTTGAGTTGGCAAAACAGTTCGGTCTTCCATATGTTGTGCTGCACAACCCAAGACCATTCGATACGACAACATTGAATTACAACTGGCAGGTGTGGGAAACCGATGCATTCTCAATCTATACAACAAGTACCGGGGATATTGATAAGAGAAGCGCAAAGCAAGCGGTAGATGCAATCCTTAATTTTATGTCCAGGCAGGAGATTATTGAATATAAGGGCTATGAAGGATACATATCCAGAGTTGTGGAAAGTCAGAATTTTATTGATGTCAGAGCCATGCACGCCGGGTTCTTTGAACAGTGTGCGTCTGCAGGCGAAAAAGTAGAAGAAGGACAGACTCTCGCCATGATCAGTGATCCGTATACGGCAGAAGTTCTGCAGGAGATCAAGGCGCCTGTTTCGGGAATCGTTGCCTTTGCACATAATGAGACACTGGCATATCAGAATACAGCCGTATATAAACTGATCCCGGAGGAGGATGAATTGTAATTAAACGGCAGATTGTTGGAGAGCGGTGAATGAAAGAAGAAAAGCAAATGAGAAGAATACCTTCTGTCGGCATGTGGATCATCAAATCCGCTGTCGGGGTTGCTCTTTGTTTTGCGATTTATCTCCTGCGCGGGCAGCAGGGGACACCATTCTATTCTGCGCTTGCCGTACTCTGGTGTATCCAGAGCCGCATCAGAGATTCATTATTTATTGTCCTGCAGTGAGTGATTGGGACAGAGATAGGAGCAGTATTCGGAACGGTATTTATACTTATTACGTTGTATATCAATGATTTTGGATACGGACCGGTTCACTATCTGCTTCTATCCGCATTCATTATACCTGTTATCTATCTGACGGTGCTGATGCACAAGGGAAATACCTCCTATTTTGCCTGTGTGGTGTATCTGACTATTGCGGTAAATCATGTTACGGATGTGGATCCTTTTTTGTTTGTACTTAACCGCTGTTTTGATATGGTAATTGGGATCGCAGTAGGATTATTTGTCAATACGGTACATTTTCATGGGTCCGGGAGAAAGTGACTCTGGGAAGCGAGGAGAGCAATGAGCATCTGGTGGCTTTTGAGTATAGCGGAAACTATCTCTACATCGATTCCTCCCATTTCCTGATGGACGGTGGCGGAAAGATCCCCTTCCTGAAGATGCTGCTTTATGAGTATCTCAGCAGGAAATATCCGGAGGCGGAGTTTCCAGAAACTCTTTTTGATCAGACCGGGGAATGCAGTCTGATACTGGAAGAACAGACAGAACAGATAGATTCACCATTATGTAAAAACATCAACAAATACGTCAAAAATAAAAAGAAATTATTTTGATTAGTTGGAATCTCTTGTTGACTAATTCAGGGGATTGGGGACGTATAGTCCTCAACAAGCTATTAAAGGGTCCGTCAGACAAAGCCGGCGGGCCCTTTAACGTTGCTTGTCAGGACTTCACAGAATTTGGCTTGAGTTGAAATGGGTATAAAATGGCTTGAGTTTGCATGCCGAATCACCGGACATTCCCCCGAAAATGATGCTGGTAAATTTCTACCCACTGGGTAGAAAATAGGCGTTAAATCATGGAACCGGAAATTTCTACCCAGTGGGTAGAAAATAGGCGGCAGATCACGGAACCGGAAATTTCTACCCAGTGGGTAGAAAATAGGCGGCAGATCACGGGACTGGAAATTTCTACCCAGTGGGTAGAAAATAGGAGCGGATCACGGGACTGGAAATTTCTACCCAGTGGGTAGAAAATAGGCGGCAGATCACGGGACCGGAAATTTCTACCCAGTGGGTAGAAAATAGGCGGCAGATCTCGGGACCGGATATTTCTACCAACTGGGTAGAAAATCAACGAGTGGTTTCGAGATTAAAATATTGGCGGCAGATGATCGGTAGTGATATGCTACCCCCAAGTAGGACACTGAAATATAAAACCTACTTGGGGGTATTTCTATGTCCAGAAAGAGTATGATTGATCCTGCTTTAAAAGTGGAACTTATTGAAAGATATCTTGGAGGCGAGATAGGGATCAAGGAAGGGTGCCGGTTAGCCGGGATTTCTGATAGTTCAACCAAAACCTTCAGACAATGGATCGCCATATATGAAAATGAAGGGCCGTGCGGTCTAATGAATCAAAAGAAGAACCGGTATTATTCTGAGGAACTCAAACTGTCTGCTGTCAATGCATACCTGAATGGAGATGGTTCCAAATTTGATCTGGCAAAACGCTACGGTCTTCGTTCAGATAGGCAGTTACAGTGTTGGATTAAGATGTATAATACTCATGGAGAGATCAAATCACGCGCAGGCGGAGGAGGAAGCCACA
>JAILAR010000167.1 GCA_024681515.1 Eubacterium sp.
ATCAGATCAGTATGGTGTTCCAGAGGGTATATCTGTTTCAGGATACAGTCTATAACAATATCATCATAGGACGCCCGGACGCAACGAGAGAGGAAGTGGAAGCAGCGGCAAAAAAGGCCAGGTGTTATGACTTTATCATGCGGCTTCCGAATGGCTTTGATACCGTGATCGGAGAGGGCGGGGCGTCGTTATCCGGAGGAGAAAAACAGAGGATATCCATCGCGAGATGTATCCTGAAAGACTCCCCCATAGTAATACTTGATGAAGCAACGGCCAGCGTGGATGCCGATAATGAACGGGTGATACAGGAGGCGATATCGGAACTGTGTAAGGATAAGACATTGCTTGTCATAGCACACAGACTTAAAACCATTAAGGATGCAGATCAGATACTCGTCATTTCGAATGGTGAGATCATAGAGCAGGGAGATCATTCTTCACTGATGGAGCTGAAAGGAACATATGCCCATATGGTTTCTTTACAGGCATGATCGCTACGTGAAGGAACAGAAATATCTTGACAGGTTAGAATGCACTAACTATAATGCGGTTAGGTTAGTGTGTGCTAACTGTAGTTATGAATTAAAAACATAGACAAAGGAGGACGGAGAAATGAGTTGGTCAAAGGTTGGCCTTTTTGCACTTGGAACGTTGTTTGGCTCGGCGGGGATTAAACTGCTTTCCTCGAGAGATGCAAAAAAAGTATATACGCACTGTACAGCAGGGGTGCTTCGTGCAAAGGATGCAGTGATGGATCAGGTTACCACATTGCAGGAGAACTGTTCGGACATTTATGCGGATGCGAAAGCCATCAATGAGGAACGCAGAGCGAAGGATGAGGAAGCGGTGATCGAGGATGAAATCCCTGAAGAGACCTGCGCTGAAGAAGCGGCTGCTGAGGTTACGGCAGAAGAAAATGCAGTTACAGAGTGAAGATGATATGATCTGTGCGTGTCATTTGATACAAATAAAAAACAGATAGTAGATCGAGGCAGTTATGAAATATCGTATATTGCATGAATCAAAAGGACGGATCCGGGTGCATCTGCCGATACAGAGAATGACCTTCCGGCAGGCGGATACGATGGATTATTATCTGGAAGGATTTCCGGAGATACAGGAACGAAAGGTATATGAACGGACGGCGGATGCGGTCCTTCGCTATTCTTGCAGCCGGGAGCGGGTGATCGAGATCCTGAGGGGGTTTTCGTTTGAAAAGGTACTGGTTCCGGAAAGCGTCTATGAAGCCTCCGGACGTGAGGTGGCGGCAAAATACCGTGAGAAGATCGTCATGACGACGATCCTGCACTATGGGAAAAGGCTGGTCGTTCCGCTTCCGATCCGTAAGCTCTGGGTCATGGCAAAGGCACTCGGCTTTGTATGGCGCGGCCTGAAAACCATACCCGGAGGACATCTGAAGGTGGAACTTTTGGATGCGGCGGCTATCACTGCGGCGATTTTGACAAAGGATCATAAGACGGCTTCCGGTGTCATGTATCTGCTGAAGATCGGAGACACACTGGAGGAATGGACCCATAAAAGGTCCGTGGATGATCTGGCACGGCGGATGTCCCTGAACATTGATAAGGTATGGTTGATCACGGAGCAGCGAGAGGTCCTGACGGAGGCTGCGAAGGTCGCTTTAAATGACCGGGTTGTGGTACGAATGGGGAACCTTATTCCTTTTGACGGAGAGGTAGACAGCGGAGAAGGTATGGTCAATCAGGCTTCTATGACGGGAGAAGCAATCCCTGTCTGTAAGGGACCCGGTTCGGCTGTCTTCGCAGGAACGGTTGTGGAAGAGGGTGAGCTGGTCATCCGTGTAACGAAGACCAGCGGCTGCGGACGATTTGATAAGATCGTAAAAATGATCGAAGAGTCCGAAAAACTGAAATCCGCACTGGAAAGCAAGGCAGAGCGGATGGCAGATCGTCTGGTTCCGTATACCCTTCTTGCCGCCGGACTCACCGGTCTCATCAGCAGGAATATCACCAAGGCAGTATCTGTCCTTATGGTGGATTATTCCTGTGCGCTCAAAATGTCCATGCCCATTTCGGTTCTGTCTGCGATCCGTGAGGCTGCGGACTATGACATCACGGTGAAGGGCGGAAGGTTCCTGGAGGCGGTGGCGGAAGCGGATACCATTGTCTTCGACAAGACGGGAACCCTTACGAAGGCCAGCCCGAAGCTGGTGAAGGTCGTCTCCTTTAACGGCGAATCCGAGGATGAACTTCTGAGGCAGGCCGCTTGCCTGGAGGAACATTTTCCTCATTCCGTGGCACGGGCGGTGGTGGTTGCCGCAGAAGAAAAGGGACTGACCCATGAGGAAATGCATTCGAAGGCAGAGTACATCGTGGCTCACGGCATCGCGTCGGAGATCGACGGCGAGAAGGCGGTGATCGGAAGCTATCACTTCGTCTTTGAGGATGAAGGAGTGACCCTTCCGGAGGGAACGGAGGAACAGTTCCGGGATCTTCCGGTGATGTATTCCCATTTGTATTTTGCAAAGGGCGGGAAGTTGGCTGCCTGTCTTCTGATCGAGGATCCCATGCGGGAAGAAGCGGGAGATGTGGTTAGAAAACTGAGAGAACAGGGCTTCCGGCATATCGTGATGATGACCGGAGACAGTGAGCGGACGGCAGCGGCTATAGCTAAGTCAGCGGGAATTGAAGAGTATTACTCAGAGGTGCTGCCGGAGGATAAGGCAGGTTTTGTAGAGCGGGCGAAGGCGGAAGGAAGGCACGTCATCATGGTAGGCGATGGGATCAATGACTCCCCGGCACTTTCTGCGGCGGATGCAGGCATCGCCATCAGTGAAGGGGCGGAGATCGCACGCCAGATTGCGGATATCACAGTGAATTCCTCACATCTGGAAAGCATTGTGATACTTCGGAAGATCAGTACGCGGCTGATGAAGAGGATCCGGTCCAACTACCGGACTATCGTGGGCTTCAACACGGCACTGATCATGCTTGGTATCGCAGGGGTTCTTCCCCCGGCTACATCGGCGCTTCTGCATAACGGTTCCACCATTGCGCTGGGACTGAAGAGCATGACGCCGCTTCTCAGCGACAGGAAGGAGAAAAAAGATGAAAAAGCATAAATTCTTTGCTTGGGCAATGATCTTCTGTCTTTTGATGACAGTGATCACCGGCTACAGGAAGAAATAAATATGGTTAGAAAGAAAACCGTGTTGTTGACGAGTTGGACTCGCTGATAGCACGGTTTTTTTGATTCATTACGAATGGCTCGCGGATTATTCCCGGTTCTTCAATACTTCTGCCGGAACGATCTTCTTGATCTTATGCGTCAGGATGGTGCTGATGATCAAGTATACTGCCAGAATGCCCAGGAATACTCCCACATACAGATACCATTCAAAATGCAGATTCATGCCCATGGCTGTATTTGCGATAAAGAACGGATAGATGGAGTCGGCGGCCAGCTTTACCAGAGGAATGATGATGCATGCCCCCAGCATGACGGCATAGAAGTTTCCGTCCAGATAGACCTTGCGGATCTCCTTCATCCGGTATCCGAAGATCTTTACCAGAGAGATTCCAAAGGAGGCCCGGTCAATCATCACATTTAACATGAGATACATGACAGCAATAAATATGAGCACGGATACTGTGATGAGGATAATGACCAGAGACATCATCTGATCCACAAAGATCCCGGCTGCATTTTCCACATCACTTCGCTGTGTTACGGAATATACATGAGAACTCTCGATGGACAGGGCTTTATCGGACAGGAGCATATTGTAATAATCCTTACTCTCACCGAACATCTCCCGCATGGAGTCGATATCCATGTAGGCGGTCAGTCCGATGGAGTAGGGTACGATCTCGGATACATTGAAAGCGTACCGGATATCCTCGGCGGTATCGTCCATGATGAAGGTGTCCCCAACAGAAAGATCATACTTCTGTGCGGTGGAGGATGCGATCACCAGATCCTTTTTATTTCCGCTGGTGTGGAACGGATAGTAGGGATTGTCCTGATCGATACCGATCACATTTACGTCCAGCGAATAATCCAGATAATTCACGGACAGATTCTTTACCAGACAGGGCTCAGCTCCTTCGGGTACCTGCTCAGTGGGGTATTTCAGCAGATACATATACTCGTAATTGATGTCCGCCAGATTCTCCGTCTTCACATTGTTGCAGAGAACAGAGCAGTTGAGACCGATCATGAAGATCAGGAGAGCTACGGTCATTCCGATCACTACCGTAAAGACGCCGCGCTTTTCGCGGGACATCTGACGTCCGGTGAACTGAAGCAGAAATGCGCGTCCTTTCCGGTTGTTTCGTCCATTACCCCGTGCGGTTCCACGATTC
>JAILAR010000190.1 GCA_024681515.1 Eubacterium sp.
ACAGGCAGTCGCATGCTGGGCAATGAATACCGGGTGTCCTTTCATAGGCGTCTGTTTACCATCGTTTTCCGGATTCTCCGGCGAAAGCCGTTTCTCAACAAAATCCTCCGCATGCTTCTGAATGACATCCAATCCCTTTTCAGCTGCATACTTACGTTCCTGATCATTAAGATGAAATCGGCTTCTGAAATCGGATTGACACAATCTCCGGAACAGCTCATCTCTCTTTGGAAACTGATAATGGATCAAATCCGCTGATCCTGTGCCGGGCGTGTAACTGTATCCGGATTTACGAGCCTGGGCCATCTGATCCTTACGGTCGATATGATACGTTTTACCGTTCATGATAAAGACGGCCCCGGTCTGCTTAAAGAAGAATGGAACTCCATAACGGATGCATTCCCTGCGAACCTCTTTGATCCACTGAAAATCACAAGGTCTGGCATTCGGTCCGGATTCGCCGCCACAGGTAACATGCTCGATCAACCCGGTGGCGAGATACTTCTCAAAATGAATCTCTTCCAGCATCGGTTCCGAAATGATCTGACGGTGCCTGATCGGAAGATCCAACAGGATCGGGAGTCTGTAATCCGCACGATCCTGATTTTCACAGGTGCTGCAGATGGTCACATGTTCCCAGCCTTCTCCCCAGTCCGGCGGCATACACTTCTCAAACCGGTCTATCCTTTTCGTGATGATATAGAAGGAAAGCTCCTTTCGCTCCCGGATCATATCCCAGCAGCCGGGTCTCCATTCGTCCGCTTCCTCAAGAAAGAAATCTGATGTCATGCATGCGTACACAACCCCGTCCTCCGGAGTGAGTTTGAATTCCTTTTTCCGGTTTCTTTTCAACGGGAGATCATAATCACCGGTTTTTGACACAATACCTGCATTCTTTCCAATACTCTCATCTCTTCGGTAGACATAGCAGTTCGCACATCCGGGACTCAGTTTTTTGCACCCATGCCAGGGATTCCAGATTGACATTACATGCACCTCTCTCACCTGTAACCATGCCATTATTCTACCACAATCCGGCACTGCTCACCACAGAAATAGTCAACAGAATGCAGACCGGAACATTAAAAAAGTATAAAGAAAAGCGGCAGACAATCGGTACGCTGTATCATCACCGATTGTTCACCGCTTTTTCCCTGTACCTTCTTCAAATGTTCCGGTAAAATCCTTCTCCGCAAAAAGGTGCACATATTTCATTTTTTCGAATCATCTGCACCGACATCCTTCAGCACACCCTCCATAAGCTCTGCCGCGACATTGTTTATAGCATCCACATCCAGCCGACGGACTACTCTGACGGGGTAATTGACGGGTTTCATCGGATAACCATAAGACTCTTCCCTGGTGATTGGCTGCATCTTAAAGCCATTCGTTTCGATGTGGAGTGCACCGTAAGGGAAGTATTTCCCCTCAAAATATGTGGTGATATTTTCCTTTTCGGAAAGGACCATGTAATAAGGTCTGGAGAACATCCCAAAATGCTCCTCAATGACCTTGCTCTCGCCCACACCGATGATCGCATAGATATCCCCATCCACATAGGCGATCCTGCTTATGACAAAGAACTCGGTATAAATCGGATCGTTCTTCTGAGGGTAGCGCTGGTGCCTTGTATATTCAAACGGAACATACTGCAGCTTATCGCTTCCTTCCGGCCGGAACAGCATCACGTTGTAAAGGTATGCAGGCGCTTTCGTCTCCGAATCCGGATGGATCGCTTTATTCTTGAACTCAGCATCCTCATATTCTTCCGAACGCAGCGTCGTGATCGTCGCAGGAGGAAAAAAATTGAAGCCGTAAACGCCCCGGCTGAAATCCTGATACCTTCCGTTGATCTGCATCAGCAGCGGCTTATAATCATCACTATAGAAAAGTCCCCTGGCATCCAGCTCCCTTTTGAAATCCCCTGCGGACTTATAATCGGCAGGTTCCACCGTATACATGTCCTTTCCCTCGTGTTCGCGCCTGTATTCCCTTCTTTCCATAATCTTTTTCCCGAACAGCAGGACGAATACGGATATTACAGCCGGCAGAAGCAACGCAGTTATACAAAGCACACACAGGATCACAGGCTTTACATTAAGGAACTCCGATCTGTCTCTGACCAGTATCCATATAGGCCGGATCACGCATAGTATCATCACCGCTGCGATCGTTCCGAAAAATCTCACATACGCAAATATTACGGCAATTCCAAAGCCAAGTTTCTTCTTGTCTGCAAACCAGATCGATGCTGCATTGATCAGGATCCATGCCACGATCAGGATCAATATGCTCAGATATTCAGACTTCAGACTGCTTATTACACCTTCACTTATTTCTGTCATCTATACACCCTTTCCATAATCCACAAAAGAAAAGGTACTCCCGGATCATTTGCCGGCACTTACACCATCTGCTGCTTCAGTCTCCGTCGGAAATGCCATCTGGTAGTAATTTTTCCACCATCGTTGTATGGCGTTCTCCATGATATGTATTCCTCTCTATTCAATCAGAAAACGGCGCCGGAATGCTCCGGCGCCGCCCCATCTCGCTTAATCTGCGAAAAATGTTATCCCACATTGCCGGGATACGATCTTACTTCATGTAACCCCTCGCATTGAAGGAATAGGATTTTCCGTCGATCACGATGGTGTTGTTCTTTGCGTACCAGCCTGAGGTATCTCCGAACCAGTAGCCCGTGGAATCCTTATGCCAGCTTCCCTTCGGCTTATAGCTCCATACACAGTTTGCGCCGATCCAGTAGTAGCCCTTTACCCATTCATTCTTAGCCGCATAGCCATCGGCTTTGAAATAGTACCGCTTACCGTCGATCTTCGCCCAGCAGCTCTTTAAGAACTTGCCGCCCGGAAGAGAATACCACCAGCCCTTGGTCGCATTGCCCTTCCACTGTGCCTTGCCCTTGCCGTCCCAGGCGCCGCTCTTTGTCAGATAGTAGCCATCGATGTACTCATCCGCCGCCATATATCCATTGGCATCGAAATAGTAATCCTTTCCGTCGATCCTCTGCCAGCATTTCTTTGCATACCAGCCCTTTGTATCACCGAACCAGTAGCCCTTGGCATTATGCCTCCATGTGCCCTTGGGCTTGTAGGTCTGGGTGCCGTCAGCATTGTACCAGACACCGTTCTTCCACTCCTGTCTGTAGGGGTAGATCACCTTCTTTGCCTTATAGGTATTCGTAAGCTCAACCTTAGCCGTAACTCCGTCTTCAACCATGACGCCACTCACCAGGGTTATGGAGCTTTCCAGAACCAGATCATAGCCGTTTACTGCCGCAGAAGCTTCATTTTCGACGATATTGTAACAGCCGAGAGGAAGATTCTCGATGGTAAATGTTCCCGGAGTAACGGTAACCCATTTATTCGCTGCAGAAAGCACATTTCCGGAAAGATCATAATACGTGGATTTTTCCCGGTTGTAGATATAGATCTGCGGTGCCACGGGGGTTGCCCCCTCTGTCTTAAAGCTTACCAAGATATTGCTTGTGGCAAATCCAATGCCCGGAACAAAAGCGATCTCTGCCGATCTTTCCTCATGCTCTTCTCCGACCACTTCACCCATTTCATCATACCACTCGGAGTCGATGTGGTACTTCACTTCCAGAGTGAACTTTCCGTCATAGTCCTTATTGGGGACCTTCGTGATCACTACCTTCGCTGTCCCGTCCCCATTCTTTGTGATGGTAACGAAATCCGGGTTCTCCACCCCCATAACGCTCACATCCGTCACATTAGACGACATTTTGCCTCTTTCATCTCCGACATGCATGCCGGCGATATAATACTCCAGCTTCTCCGGCTGATACTCAACATCGAAACCTACCAGCGATTCATCGGAGAATTCATCATCGTCATAAACCGCAAGGATCGGAGGATCTACCCAGACCTTGACCCAGTTCTGGCAGATCGTATCTTCCACTTCCTCATCTACAGCCATATCGCCGTCATAGTAGAGATAGTGGATCCCCTGCTGCAGGAATCGGATCTCGTAGATATAATCCCCATTGTCCTGCATCTCGATCTCGTAGGGCACTTCATTTCCGTTATCGTCCAGAACCTTGAAATAACTGATAAAGTCATCCTTACGGATCTGCACTTCATTGCCTTTCACATCTCTCCAGCCGAATACAAGCTCATTTCCATAAAGCTCGAAGAAGCCGTCCAGATACTGCTGCATATCACCCATTGGGCCGCCCTCTTCAAGAGGCTTCGGGAATCCGGCAACAAGACCGTAATGCAGGATCTCCTTCGGCCAGAAGTTGAGCATCCTCTCATCCGTCCAGGTTTCGGTGTTGTCCACCCATTGCTTCATTTCGTGGTCATAATACTTATTTGTGGAATAAAGCTCCGTCACAAGGTCAAAGCCCAGTTCGGTATCCTCAGCAACCGTCACCTTAAGTGTATGATCATTCACCTTTTCTACGGTTACGGTATTCTCCGCCTCACCCTCGAAACCATAGGGCATGATCACCTTATAACTCTTGATGGTCCGTGTGAAAATGTTCTCAAAATCCTCATGATCTGCAGAGATCACATAGAATACCCGGTCATCCTGATCAAAGATAACATGTTCACCGATCAGTGCATCGTCCGATTTGGTGCTCTCACTGTAGATCCCCACGTCCGGATACTCTACATGGAACTCGCACGCATCGGTAACCGCCATTCCCTCCGGAGCCTCTTCGCCGGAGATATCCTTATCGTATCGGATCACATATGTACCGGTACCCGGGAAAGCAACCTCAAACATTCCCTCGATACCAAGCTCGACTTCCTCACCCTCATTCCATCTCTTCGGATAGCGGATCCAGTCGCCGGTCACTTCATTTCCGTCCGGATCGTAAAGGTGGAATTTATCAATATCTGCAAGGGGGATGGGCGTTATCTCTCCCTCAGCGTTCTTCCAGCCGAAGCAGAGGGTTCTGTTCGCCTTTGCCTCCATACCCATGGCGGTAAAGAGCTCATCTGTGAATTCCGGAAGACTTTCTTCTTCGAACCGGGGCCAGCCCACGCCGAGACCGTAGTATTCCGGCTCCCAATACTCAAAATCGAACCAGTAATCTCTGTCCCATTCGCCGTCTTCGATCCACTCCTTGCCCTCCAGGCGATACTGACTGTTATGAATGAACACACGAAGGTTGAAATGCTCAGTATATCCGTCGCTGATCACAACCTTGTAACCCCCGCCGTTTGCCGCGATGACATTTACATTTTCAGCGACATTCGGAGAGCCCTCCAGTTCAAATCCGGTAAGGGTGATCACTTTCTTCCAGTCGGACCGTATGTCATCGATGATGTTGACATAGAAGGTCCTCTCGTCATCCTTATATTCTGCCCGGGAACCGATCAGGGTATCCTTGGAAATGGTTTCCGAGCTGTACAGGGAAACCTCAGGCATTACGGCGTTGATAGAAAGCGTATCGCCCCAGTAAGCACCCAGAACCGCATTTGCACCAGACTCTCCCGCATCATATACGATCCTGTACTGTCCGAGTTCCGAGAAGCACATTTCATAGAAACCGTCTCCCCGGTCTACTTCCTCTTCTTTAGTCTCGTCCCAGCGTCTTGCCGGCCGGATCCATTCTTCTGTGACTTCATCCCCATTTTCGTCATATGCTGTAAACTTATCCATATCCGAAAGCGGGATCAGCGTCACATCCTCTCCCGAGGTCTTCCATGCGAAGGTAAAGGTATTCCATTCCCCGACTTCATATCGGTCCAGCAGGCCTCTCATATTCTCAACGTTCACCACCGGCTGGTCCGGATCTTCATCCGACCACTGTGTCCAGTCGGCTACAAAGCCCAGGCGAAGCGGTGCATTGAAATTGAACCAGAAATTATTCTGTACCTCACGAATGACATGGAACTCCTGATCTTCCTGCTTCTCATAATCCGCCTGCTGATAGGTGACCTGGATGCTGAAGGGTTGATCCATGCTCTCAGAGACCGTCACCTTGTAGGCCTCTCCCTTCGTGATTTCTTCCACTGTCACATAATCCGTCAGACGATCCTCAAGATCAATATCCGTTATTTCCGTTTCCGTCTTGAAATGATCATCACCCATCTCCGGGATCGCCAGAAGGTAACAGGAGGATCCCGGCATGTAGGTCACTTCATCCCCGATGAGATTATCTGCACTGATCTCTGTATCCGAATAAAGCGCAACCACCGGCATATTCGCATGCACGTTAACCATATAGGAGATGGTTGCTCCTGCAGGCACCCCATCGACCTGCTGTTCTCCTTCATAAGTCACGGTATACTCCCCGGGAGTCATGAAACGACACCGGAATATCCCATCTCCTGCGGGAGCCTCCTCCCAGCGTCCTGTCGTCTCATCCGGATAACTGTACATCGCCCGGGTCAGCCCGATGTCCACCGGCTGTCCTTCACCGTCCTTCACGGTAACATTCTGCATGTCTTCCTCCGTAAAGGGCGTAACCCCATCCGTGCCTTTCCAGCCGATGGTAAAGTCTAAATGATACCCTGCTTCGGGGAAGATCACGCCTCCCATGAGGCTTTCGTCGAAAACCGGCTTCTGCTCTGTTTCATCCCATCGGGGTGAACCGATCATCAGACCGAAATACATGTCTTCGTTTGGTTCGTCCGCTGCAAATACCGTAAAGCCCGACATCAGACTGAACAGCATTACGAGAGCCGTAAGAAGACTTAACAACCTGCGTTTTCGTTTTACCATACACAATCCTCCTTCTCCATTCAGTTTTCTGCGATTTATACCCCTCTATCGATCTAAATCCTCCTTCGTTGATCGACGCGACTTCAAGTCCCCCCGGCCGGTCCGTTATTCTGTCACTGTGCTTTTAATTTTATCAAATATATGGCTTACGGTCAATCGGAATCCCCTCTTCGTCACTGTCAAGTAATCGTTGACACGATTCCCATCACATAAAATTTCCGTTTTGCTTCATCCATCTGTTATCACCCCCTTAATAAAAAATGGGCCTGTTCCTGTACTGTCTGTACGGGAACAAGCCCAAAATGACTTCATAAAATATTATCCGCTGTTTTCTTTTATCGGACTCATCAACCTTAAACTCTATAAAATTCTTTTTCTCCAGTTTCAGGAGTATCTGTTTAACATTCTGATGAGAACTCCCCAGAATATCTGAAAGCTCTTTTAATGTAGGCGGTTCTTTACACATATTTATACATATAATTGCAAAAAACTGTTTCCAGCTTATCTC
>JAILAR010000134.1 GCA_024681515.1 Eubacterium sp.
GTTTTGCTAAGTTTGTTTCAATCCAGGGGCATTATAATCTGATCTTCCGTGAAGAAGAGCGTGAGATGGTTCCGTACTGCGATGAAGAGAATATCGCACTGACTCCTTACAGTGCATTGGCAAGCGGAAGACTCTCCAGAAAGCCGGGAGAGGCGGATACCAGAAGAGCAGCCGAGGATACCTATGCGAAATTCAAATATGATGCTACAAAAGAGCAGGACGGTGTGATCATAGACCGGGTGGCAGAGCTTGCCGAAAAGCATGGTGTGACCATGACGGAGGTGTCCCTGTCGTGGCTCCTTACGAAGGTGACATCCCCGGTGGTTGGAGCGACGAAGCTGCATCACATCGAGGGGGCTGCCAAAGCAGTGGATCTTATGCTCACGGATGAAGAACTGAAATACCTTGAAGAGCCATACGTCCCGCATCCCCTTGCAGGTGTTATGGCACAGAATAAGAGAGCCGACGCGTCCAAAAAACACGTATGGACAACCGGCGCACAGAAAATCATCTAACCTCATCTTCCAGTAGTTTAACCTGATAGGAAAAGGTGGGATGAATTAGCAGAGGCAGTCACTTAAAATAGTGGCCGCCTCTTTTTTGGACTAAAGGATAGAAGATATACCGTTTAAAAACAACTTTCCCGATAAATCAATCAGAGAATCAAGGGGAATTTTCTTACCATCGGTAACCCACTGACGGTAGATATTGGAACTTGTCAGTGCCAGAAAAGTATTGATGATATTCTGTTCTTCCGGGGAGAAAACTGCATAAGGATTGTGGCGTCTCCGGTTGTGTCGGAGCATTGACATAAAGAATTTGTCGGCAAACTCACGGTAACTTGCTGAACAGACAATCTTTTCCATATATGGCTCCTGATCAGCCATGAAAGTAAAGAATACACGGTTTACCTCCGTGAATGGCGCATCAGGAGGTACCTGATCGATTGCTTCATAGTATTTTTCTGACAGTTCTGAAAACACGTCTTCAAATAAAGCTTCGATGCAGGTATAGTGCAGGTAGAAGGTTTTTCTGTGGATCATGGCGCGATTAGTTAGTTCTTTGATGGTGATCTCAGACGCATCCATCTCACAGATCATCTTTTTGAAAGTCTCCTTGATGGCATTTTTCGTCTTCTGTATGCGGAGATCTGTTTTTCTTTCGACAGGCATGGGATCCTCCTTGAAATGTCCACATTTAAAAATATGTGGCTTATTCGCTACAATGAACAATGTGGAAATGGCTTTTATATTTGTTTTTTATTATACTGTCCATAGAACGAAAAATCAACACGTGGATATTTATATAGGAGGCTATTATGGCAGAGAAAATCGTACAGACAGCAGGAAGAGACGCGCTTGGTACTTTCGCACCGGAGTTCGCTCATTATAACGATGACATTCTCTTTGGAGAGAACTGGAATAATGAGGATATTGATCTGAAGACAAGATGTATTATTACTGTAGTGTCGCTGATGTCTCAGGGGGTTACCGATAGTTCCCTAAAGTATCATCTGACAAATGCGAAGAATCATGGCGTAACGAAGAAGGAGATGGCGGCTATCATTACTCATACTGCTTTCTACTGTGGTTGGCCCCATTCCTGGGCTACATTTAACCTGGCTAAGGAAATATATGCAGACGAGGAATAAAACCATGAAGAATGTCATTATCACGGATGGAAGTGTAAGAATCCGGGCGACACTTAATGACTCTCTGGCTGCGAGGGATTTTGAAAAAAGACTGCCGTTTACATGCAGCGGATACGACTCAGGAATTGACTACTGCTGCAGTGCGGCAAACGGGCTTTACGATCCTTTGGAAACGCAGGTCGGATGGAAGAACGGAGATATCAGCCTTGGAGGCGGATGGTTCGCGCTTCTGTATGGTGGAGAGGAAGCATCCGGAAAGTATAAGGATATGATGATCATCGGCCATATCCATGACGGTGATCTTAAGCTGGTAGGACAGATGCCGGAGCGTGTGACGCTGACGGTATCGGAAGAATAAAGGAGGCAAATCAACATGAAATACACAGATAAGGCAGTATTTGATAAGGCTAACAGTTTTGGATTGGGTAATCCGAATGATGCGTTTGCACAGTATTTTGATGGGCAAAGCTATCTGAATGCTCTTACTGAGTTTGGGAAAGCACCGCTCTTTCTGGCAAACGTGACTTTTGAACCCGAAACAAGAAACCATTGGCATGTGCATCATGCAGACAAGGGTGGTGGTCAGATCCTGATCTGTACCGCGGGAGAAGGCTGGTATCAGGAAGAAGGAAAGCCGGCTCAGGAACTGAAGGAAGGAACTGTTGTTGTGATCCCTCAGGGCGTAAAGCACTGGCATGGGGCAAAGAAGGATAGCTGGTTCTCGCATATTTCCCTTGAAGTACCGGGAGAGAACTGCAGCAATGAATGGCTGGAAGCTGTGTCTAAGGATGATTACAACGCTCTGGGATAAAATCTGATCAGATTGTGGAGGGAGAAGAATCCATGAGAAATCTAGGTTTTGGCATGATGAGACTGCCGGTTATTTCCGGCCCGACAGATTTTGATTACAGACAGTTGAATGAAATGGTAGACGCTTTTCTGGATGCCGGTTATACGTATTTTGATACGAGTTTCGTTTATCATGACGGTAAAAGTGAGGAAGCTACCCGTAAAGCTCTGGTGGAACGCTATCCAAGAGACAGTTATACCGTAGCGACAAAGTTCCCAACGTTCATGGAACTTCCGGAGGAGAAGATCGAAGAGACCTTCCGGAGTCAGCTAGAGCATCTTGGCGTAGAGTATGTGGATTACTATCTTCTCCATAATATCCAGAATGTATATTATGACGGGTATGATGGAAAAGGCGGTATCGTGAAGACAACACATCTCTTTGAACATGCGAAAAAATGGAAAGAGGATGGAAAAATCCGTCATCTTGGGGTATCCTTCCATTCATCTGCCAAACTGCTGGATCGGGTACTGAAGGAACATCCGGAAATTGAATTTGTTCAGATTGCCCTGAATCCGATCGACTGGGACAGCGAACTGGTACAGGCCGGTCCTTGTTATGAAGTGATACGTAAGCATGGCAGAAAAGTGGTCATCATGGAAGCGGTAAAAGGCGGCGGTCTTGCTAAGCTTCCTGAGGAAGCGGAAAAACTGCTGAAGACAGCACATCCCGACTGGTCGATTGCTTCCTGGGCTGTGAGATTCTGCCTTGGTCTTGATGATGTCATTGCAGTTCTTTCGGGAATGAGTACGATTGAACAGGTAAAGGACAATACGGCTACCAGCAATGCTGCAGATAAATTGTCAGAGGAAGATACAAAAGTACTTGCTGAAGCGATGCGAATCTACAGAGAGAGTGCTCCAATAAAGCAGAGTGAGATTGATCAGTATAAAGGTCTGATCTACCATGGCGTTCCGGTAAGCGCAATCCTTCAGGCTTACAGCATCTGTCAGATTCAACCGGATCCCGGCTTTTCTGATGATAACAATTATCTGAAAAATGCCTTTGCTGAAGCTGAGCATGTCGATTTTCATGCCGGACTGGAAAAGCAGGAAGTGATCACAGAAGATGGCAGAAATATCACGGAAATTGTTGAAAAAGCGGTTGCATGGCTGACAGAGCATAGCTTCTGAGAAATAAAACAGTGGTTGGGTGGTATTCCGCCAGGTAAAGGAAGTGTAGAAGGAGGAGACAAAATGAAGAGAAGGATATCGATACTGGCATTTATCCTGCTGGCTTTTGGACTGACGGCCTGTGGGAAGAACGACGGACAGGCAACGACAGGCGCGGCAGTGACCGTACAGACGGAGAGTTCACAGGAGAAGAAAACCGAGAATAACAGCGGTAAGGAGAAGGATCAGACCGGAACTGCGGATCCTGCATCAATCACAACGGAGGCGGTAACGGGAGAGGAGTTGTCGGAAAAAACAGACAATACAGAGAAGAAGAGCGGGACTCTCGTAGTTTATTTCTCTGCAACCGGAACCACCAGGGATATCGCGGACAAGATCGCAGGTATCACGGGAGCGGACGTATATGAGATCAAGGCGGCACAGGCATATTCGGATGCGGATCTTAATTGGAACGATTCCGACAGCCGCTCAACGAAGGAACAGAATGACCCCTCCGTAAGACCGGAGATCGGCAGTGAGACCATATCCCTTGAGGGATATACAAAGATCTACATCGGATATCCCATCTGGTGGGGAGAAGAGCCCCGCATCATGGATACATTTGTGGAGAGCTATAAATTCGACGGTATCACCATGATCCCCTTCTGCACCTCCAGCAGCAGCGGGATAGGCAGGAGCGGACAGAACCTTGCAGACAATGCAGGAAGCGGAAACTGGCTGGATGGAGAGCGCTTCGGAGCCGGCGCGTCAGAGGATGAGATCAGATCCTGGATCGATGGTCTGCAGTAAACAGTAAGGAAAGAAGGAGGACGGATCCATGCTGAAAAAAAATAATACGATGATAAGAAGAACAGTGGATGTCTGCATGACCGCCCTCTTACTATGCCTGATGGCGTATCAGGTGACAGGCGAAACACTTCATGAGTGGATCGGGATAGGCATGACGGTCCTGGTGATCCTCCACCAGATCCTGAACAGGAAATGGTACGGGGCGATGTTCAAGGGAAAGTATAAGTCGTACCGGATGATCACAACGGTGATCAGTGTCCTGCTTATTTTATCCTTTGCACTCACGGCATTCTGCGGAATGGCCATGAGCGGCCATGCAGTACCGTTTATGTATGGCATGGTAAAGGTTTCCTTTGCAAGAAGCATGCATCTGTCCATGTCACATTGGTCGTTTGTGTTAATGGGGCTGCACCTCGGATTGCATATCCCGGTAATGTTTGCAAAAGCAAAGCTTGCATATGGAGGCACAGGAGGATCAGCATAAACAGGCAAGACCTGAACTCTCAGGCCATGTAGAGAATATGGATGAGTATGACACGATCCTTCTGGGATACCCGAACTGGTGGGCATCCATCCCCATGCCCATCGCATCCTTCCTTGAAGAGTATGATTTTTCCGGGAAGAGGATCATCCCCTTCTGCTCCCACGGGGGAGGAAGATTCGGACAGAGCCTGACGGCGATCGCAAAGCTCGCTCCCGATGCTGACATGGGAGAGGGCTTATCAGTGCATTATTCGGGAGGCTCAACTCTTTCTGAAGATATTCAAAATTGGCTTGATATTAACGGTATCAATAAATGAGACAGCGGGGTAAGTGAAATGAAGATAACAATACTAATGGGAAGTCCT
>JAILAR010000177.1 GCA_024681515.1 Eubacterium sp.
GGTGGCGTACATCCGTGCCGCCTCCACCAGCTTGTCCGGATCGATGTGGCAGATCTCGCCCACCTTCTCCGGCGTATAATCTTCCACCAGAGCCTTCAGCTTGTCGAAATCCTCGGTGAAATTCTCGATATACTCGTGATCGATCAGGTCCTCCTTGATCATCACGTGCATCATACCATTTGCAAATGCAACGTTGGTGCCCGGACGCAGCTTCAGATGGATATCCGCCACGTTGGAAAGTCCGATGGACCGCGGATCCACAACGATGAGACGGGTTCCGCGCTGCACTGCCTGACGGATCTGCATACCCACTACCGGATGTGCTTCCTCGGGGTTCGAGCCCACCAGCAGGATGCAGTCCACATCATGGGTGATGTCATAGATCGGATTGGTCATGGCACCGGAGCCCAGAGTCTTGGCCAGACCGGCTACCGTCGCAGAGTGGCACACACGTGCACAGTTGTCCGTGTTATTGGTTCCGAAGCAGGTACGCACCATCTTCTGAACCATGTAAATGTCTTCGTTCGCGGACCGTGAGCAGGCAAAGCCGGCCAGAGCGTCTCCGCCGTACTTCTCCTTCAGTTCCATGAACCGCTTCGCCGTATAGGAGATCGCCTCCTCCCAGGTTACAGGCTCAAACTCTCCGGTCTCCTTATTCTTAATGAGCGGAGTCTTCAGACGATCCGGTGCATTTACAAAATCAAAGCTTCCGGAACGTCCCTTGACGCAGAGCAGACCATGATTGGACGGTCCGTCCGCCGCTTCCACGTCTACGATCTCATTTTCCTTTACGACCAGATAGAACTGGCAGCCCGTTGCACAGTGGGGACAGGTCGTAAGCACCTTCCTCGTCTCCCAACTGCGGTACTTCTCCTGGCGTTTCAGTGTCAGGGCACCCGTGGGGCAGACCGCCGCACAGTTGCCGCAGGATTCACATCCGGTACTCTTCCAGTCCGGTCCAAAGGGCGCATCCACGGTGTGGAACACGCCGGAGCGTCCGTTCTGCATCGCATGGTTCACAGCTGCACGGTTGCAGGCGCTGACGCAGCGCTGACAGTGGATACATTTGCTGGGATCATAGGTGATATACGGATTGTCTGCCAACTTCGGCAGTTTTCCTTCGATCTTTCTGCGAGAACCTGTGTAATTCGTTTCCGTAATGTCATATTTATTGCAGAGTTCCTGCAGCTTGCAACGTCCGTTCTGCGGGCAGTTCATGCAGTCCACGGTATGATTGGAGAGGAGCAGCCGCAGCATCTCCTTCCGGTACTCCGTCAGCTTCGGCGATTCGGTAGTGATCACCATGCCTTCCGCTACCCGCTCCCGGCAGGCCGCAACGATGTTGTCGTAGCCCTCGATCTCCACCATACAGAGCCGGCAGGAACCGACGTCACTGTAATTCGGAAGATGGCAGAGCGACGGGATCTCGATCCCTGCCTCCCGGCAGAAATTGATGATCTTCAGGCCCTTTCCGGCCGTATACTGTTTTCCGTTGACCGTGATGTGTACCGTGTCCACATCTTCGGAGACAGTCTTTCCCTCTTCCGTAGCCGCATTCATTTCACCTAAGATTTTATCCTCCAGGCGGATGCGGTCTGTCATCTTTACTTCCTCTGAGGTATGTTTCTCCTGCGTCATGTTCTTCTCTTTATTATTCTCTACCATGCACATCTCCCCCCTTCCATACATCCGCAGCCGAAGTGATCACAGCGCAGGCACCTTCCGGCCTCTCTGGCTGCCTCTTCTGCTGTCATGGGGATCTCTACATGTTCAAAATCCTCTCTCCGTTCAAATGGATCTCGCTCTTCGATCTCCGCCCTTCCGGTGGGAACGCACTTGATGGGCTTTGCCTCCGGAGCCTTTACGTCACAGTTGATCTTATGATGATATCCCAGATATTCATCGATATTGTGAGCCGCTACCTGGCCTGCCGCAATGGCATTGATGGCGGTGGAAGGACCTGTCACGCAGTCTCCTCCGGAGAAGACGCCGTCCGCACCCTCGATGGAGCAGGCTTCATTTGCCAGGATCCGTCCCCGGTTCACCGGGATGCCTGCCGCTTCAAAATCCGCCACATCGCAGCGCTGGCCGACACCCAGGATCAGATAATCACAGGTAAATCTGTACGGGAACCGGCTGGAGTGTTCCGTCTTTACCAAACCGAACTCATCAAACTCCCCGACGATCTCCGGCTGCAGCCATACTGCAGAGATCTTCTCGGGATCCTCTTTATCCGCTTCCAGATGGAGGAAGGACAGCAGCGTACGGAAACGCACGCCCTCTTCCTTTGCGCTCTCGATCTCGCTCTCCAGTGCCGTATAGTCATCCCGCTTCCGGGTGAACACATGCACCGTCTTGGCATGCAGACGGATCGCGGTCCGTGCCGCGTCCATGGCCACATTTCCGCCGCCGATCAGAACCACCTTCTTATCCGTCAGGTCGATCTTCTCACCTCTGGCCACGGCCTGCAGGAAATCCGCTGCCGGAATGACATTCCTGGCGTTCACATTATCTACGGGCATCCGGTTTCCCAGCTGTGCGCCGAGACCCAGATAGACCGCATCGTACTTCTTTCTCAGTTCTTCCACGGTGATATCCCGTCCCACCTTCGTGTTGGTGTGGACCTCGATGTCTCCCGCTGCCAGGATGGCCCGGATGTCCTCATCCAGACGTGCCTTCGGAAGCCGGTACTCCGGGATGCCGTAGCGCAGCATACCGCCCAGCTTCTCATGCTCATCATAAACCACGACCTTGTGTCCCATCAGAGCCAGGAAATACGCCGCCGTAAGTCCGGAAGGGCCTCCGCCCACAACGCCGATGGTCTTGCCGGTCTTCACATTTGCCGCGGGGGTCTTTACCTGATCCGCTGCGATCTGATCCACCGCGTACTTCTTCAGTCCGCGGATATTGATGGGCTGGTCGATAATGGATCTCCGGCATTTCTTCTCACAGGGATGCTCGCAGACCATGGCGCAGGCCGTCGGGAAAGGATTCCGATCCCGGATGATATTCACGGCGCCCGCATAATCCCCGTTCTTGATCATGGCAACATAGCCCGGAACATCCACATGGGCCGGGCAGAGCGTCATACAGGGAACCGTCTGTGTGGCGGGTTCCACGCAGCGACGGTACTTGATATGGCTTTCATACTCATCCGCAAAATCCACAAAGCTTTCCAGCATGGTGTTGGCCGCAACCACACCCACTGCACAGTCTGCGGTCTCCGAGATCATCTTACAGAGTGCCTTCAGTCTATCCAGCTTCTCCTCTGTGGCATTTCCGTTCAGGATGTCCTTCAGCATCCGTTCCACTTCCACCAGACCATCCCGGCAGGGAACGCATTTTCCGCAGGACTGGTTCATGGACATCTGAATGATGGATTGAAACATGACCAGCGGACACATCCCTGGCGGATAAGACGTCATTCTTGACTTGAATTTGTTCAGGGCGATATCCATACGGTCTGTCATATTGCCCTTTTTCGCGAGTTTTCTCTCCATTTGCTACTCCCTCATTTCATAGGATAGATCAACGATCAGTCAACTAACGTGCAGCTGACTGAAGTCTTCCCCATTAACCATACTCATGCTCCGCATAATTCTGTGCGGTCACTTCGCGACCGCGTCACTGCTTCGCATCGGTATCCTTCGCTTAGCTCCGGACCATGTGGCCCTCACTCACCTCACGTAGGCACACCCTTTGATATTATACCACAATTTCTACACAAAACACACCATTTTTCCGGTTACAAACGGCAAAAACGACAAAAAAACTCCGATTCCCTTTTTTTGAGGTCGGAGTTTTGCAATATGATCATTCACAGTGCGCAGACTGCGCGTAAAACCGTACGCCAAGACGCTCCCGGCTCTCATCATTATTCTGCAAATCATGAGTTCACTATTCGCGTCATGTGAGGCAAAATATCATGGGCAAACCCATGGCAAGTCACAGATATAATCGCCGCAGACACTTAGATTTCAACGCAGAAATGACGCGGGAATCCATGCCACCCAACGCTACCCCAGTGCTACCCAAGCGCCACATCCAGCGCCATCATCAGACTGAAACCTGTGGCAAATGACACCACACCGATATTGGAATGCTCGCCCACGGACATTTCCGGGATCAGCTCCTCTACAACCACATACAGCATGGCCCCCGCCGCAAAGGACAGAAGATACGGCATGGCCGGCACCACCAGTCCGGCGATCAGGATCGTAAGCCCGCCGAAGACCGGTTCCACCGCCCCGGAAAGGACTCCCAGCCAGAAGGATTTCGGCTTGCTCTTCCCCTCCGCATAAAGTGGCATGGAAATGATCGCGCCTTCCGGGAAGTTCTGAATGGCGATACCAAGCGCCAGTGCAAGCGCACCACCTGCCGTGATCATCCCCGATTCATTTACCAGACCGGCATAGACCACTCCTACCGCCATTCCCTCCGGGATATTGTGAAGTGTCACCGCCAGAACCAGCATGACCGTTCTGGAAAGGTTACTCTTCGGCCCCTCCACCTGATCGATCTCTCTGTGCAGATGGGGGATGATATGATCCAGCAGAAGCAAAAACAGGATTCCAAGCCAGAAGCCGATAAACGCCGGCAGAAATGCCCACCTTCCTTTATCCTCCGACTGTTCGATTGCCGGAACGATCAGGCTCCATATGGACGCCGCC
>JAILAR010000024.1 GCA_024681515.1 Eubacterium sp.
TAATTAGAAACGGTCTGCATATGAGAGATCATACCATTTACAGCACTATTGATGGTCTGCTTGTCAGTTCTTACTACTGTAATGTAATTTTCCGAACCACCATCCAGTACAACCTTGCCATTATTATGCACATCATCCGTTGTGATCAGATAGGATGAATACTTGGAAGGATCCCCTCCGGCACTTCCGAAATTTGCCTTTGACCCATCCGCTACATCTCCAAGGAGGAAATTACCAGGGACCCTGTTCCCCTGTCCATCCCCGGAGAGATCCGGCTGGCACGGCTGAGATCCCTCACCGGAACCACCTCCGGTGAGTGTATTGATCGCATAATTGGATTCAAAATGCCCCGGTGCTGTCATAGTATTTGCTACCATACCATAGTTTACAGCATCTCCGAGGACGCTCAGATAATTGTAATTAGTATCAACAGGGATTGCCTCCAAGTTCAGCTGATCGTAAACAACTTCCTTCTGGGCAGCCTCATCAACCTCATCACCTGTAGTTACACCTCTAAAATAGTATGCACCTACAGCTTCACCGTTCAAAATAGTAGAAGCGATCGATTCTTCCAGTTTCAGAAGTTCGTTCGGGCCAACATCTCTTTTCTTTCGTAAGAGATAAACCTCTCGGCTCTTCTCATTTCCGGTAAATTTTTCATTCGCGATAGCCGAACCATTTCGATCCAGCCAGTCAGACGAAGACACCGGAATTTTCACCAGCCCGGATGCTCCATCATATTCGAGGTTATCATATACAAAGTATGTCGGATTATCATTTAACCAATGGTCAACTTTTACTACAACCGCATATTTATCCGCAGCCGAAATAACTCCATTATTCGCATCAGCCTTAAGGCGGAGCTCATAGGAGGTATCATATGCTTTATAAAGACTGATTGTTGCGGAATCATTGCTCTTGGTTTCAGGATGACTCATCGTGTTGTCACGGAATTTATAACCCGCAGGTGCAGCATCCGAATAGTCAAACTGAGCAAGCATCTGATTAAGGGATATATTATCGATCCGAACATCACTATCCTTTATTCCGTCCTTTACTCTGTAAAGAATAACGGAATCCATATTATAGCTGTTTGCCGGATCAAAATGACCGTTACCACCGTTATTGTCATTCCCATAAAATGTGCTCTCGTCAGCATTGTTACGGAACTGATCAATACGGAAATCACCCTTTTCGAAACTGATCGTGGTTGAAGCACTATTCAGGCTGTCAATCTTTTTAACAGCATAAGTGGTCCACTCTTCCCACTGCACATTTGGCGGAAAACCAACCCATCTTCCGCCTTTAGCTACAGCAACCAAATAGAACGGTCCTTCGTTATTTCTGGACCGCAAATGGTCTGTAACATTTGATTGGGTATTCATATCATAATCATCATACAGATTGATTGTAACCGAATACCCCTTTGACGCAGCTTCAACCTTGGACGAAGATCCATTCACGACCACCATGGATAGTACCATCACGATGGACATGAGGAACGCCCAAACACGTTTCGTTACTCTGCCTAATCTCACTGTTACTCCTCCTTCTCTCTCCCCTTCAAAACAAGCTTTTTCATCTCTCTCACAATACCACAAGCTCTTTCTGAACGGATTTGTTTACGAGTTTACTTCTTTACCACTATTACCACTGTTTACGAGTTACTTCTTTACCGCTTAATATCCACCACTGCTCACGGGGTGCTTCCGTTCACCAAATATCCAGTTAATTGTGTATGGTTATACACTGAAATACAAATCATTTTCATGCACACCATATCTAAAAAAGAACGCATGAAACCCACTATCGCATGGCGGTAGATAGTATTAATATAGCAAAAGTGCATAGAAACCTCAACGAATATTGGACAGTTCACATAAATTTCAACATTTTATCCAATGGCATAAAATAAACCCAAAAGCTCCTTCCGGTTTCCTTGTTTTCTTCGTCTACCATATCATTGAGTGTTTACAAGGGATACCACAAAATATAGAAGTTTTCCGACTTGTAATTTCTATAAAAATCAAAACAAAGAGCAAAATCCGAAGATCTTGCTCTTTGTGCAAATTTCACGATGTGTCATGAAAAGTTTGACAGTAAGGCATTTTTGCCCCTGGTGACATGCCGTCACAATTCATTTTGCTACACACTCAGGTTCACATGTGAATTCCTGTCGCACTACATATTTTAATTACCGAATGGCGATGACTGTTTGATATCGATAATGTTACACCGCTGCCAGAGCCTGCTCGAGATCAGCGATGATATCATCCACATGCTCGATGCCGACAGAGAGGCGGATCAGATCCGCGCCAACGCCACAGGCTGCCAGTTCCTCATCCGTCAGCTGACGGTGAGTGGAGGAAGCAGGGTGAAGTACGCAGGTATGCGCATCTGCCACATGGGTAGCGATCATTGCCACCTTCAGGTGTTTCATGAACTCTTCCGCTGCCTTGCGTCCGCCCTTCACACCGAAGGAGATAACGCCGCAGGTACCGTTCGGCATATACTTCTTTGCCCGCTCATAGTACTTATTTCCGGGAAGGCCGGGATAATTGACCCAGGCCACCTTGTCATTCTTCTCCAGATATTCCGCAACTGCCTGTGCGTTGCTGCAATGGCGCTCCACACGGACTGCCAGAGATTCCAACCCCAGATTCAGGTAAAATGCATTCTGCGGTGCCTGGATCGCACCGAAATCGCGCATCAGCTGTGCAGTACATTTGGTGATAAACGCACCTTCAAGGCCGAATTTCTCTGCATATGTGATCCCGTGATAGGACTCATCCGGAGTGGTCAGGCCCGGGAACTTGTCTGCATGCGCCATCCAGTCGAACCTGCCCGCATCCACGATGGCGCCACCGACAGCCACATCATGTCCGTCCATATACTTTGTGGTAGAGTGTGTCACGATATCCGCGCCCCACTCGATGGGACGGCAGTTGATGGGGGTTGCAAAGGTATTGTCGATGATGAAGGGTACACCGTGTGCGTGAGCGGCCTTAACAAAACGCTCGATATCGAAGACGGTCAGTGCCGGATTCGCAATGGTCTCACCAAAGACAGCCTTGGTGTTGGGCTGGAATGCTGCCTCCAGCTCCTCGTCGCTGCAGTCCGGATCCACGAAGGTGAACTCGATGCCCATCTTCCGCATGGTCACATTGAAGAGGTTGAAAGTTCCGCCGTAGATCGCGGAAGATGCGATCACGTGATCCCCTGCATTTGCGATATTAAAGACTGCAAAGAAGTTTGCTGCCTGTCCGGAGGAGGTGAGCATGGCTGCGGTTCCGCCTTCCAGCTGCGCGATCTTCGCTGCCACCATGTCATTGGTAGGATTCTGAAGACGTGTATAGAAATAGCCCGATGCTTCCAGGTCGAAGAGCTTGCCCATATCCTCGCTGGTGTCATACTTAAATGTGGTACTCTGGATAATGGGGATCATCCGGGACTCCCCGTTCTTCGGGGTGTAACCGCCCTGGATACATGTTGTCTCGCGTTTCATGTTCGTTTCCTCCTGATAATTTTGTTATGCAAACTAATTCTGATTCCTTGCAGAATCTTGTTTATTATATCATCCCCTCGATTATTTGCAAGGGGAGCGCATGCGTGCAAAGCAGCTATGGCGTAACCCACATCACCGGCCGCAGTCCTTCACCCATAATGTCTTCTACCCCAACCCATGTGAGATTGCCGTTGTATCCAATGGCATAGGGATAATCAAGGAAGTTGGGAGATGTACGGAGTCTCCACGGGATCCAGTCCCCCGGCACGTAATCCGTATACCCTTTGGTATGATAATACTTTGTTCCTGCAGCCAGACACAAAAGATGCTGCTTATAAATATCGTCATAGGTTGTCCCGAAATATTTACATACTTCATCGATACTGAGCAGATATACATAGTCCTCTGTATCATTCTGCGCGGTGTGCCAGCTTTCTCCGGTATCTCCCAGATGAACATACTGTTCATTCTTCACGGTGGTCAGGCTGATCTTCGCCCGTTCCTTCTTTGTAAATGCGGTATCCATGAATTCTCCGTTCAGGAATTTCCTTTCTTTACAATCTTCCCAAACGCCGAGATAATCAAAGCAGGTATCCAGAAGACTCTCACTCATAAGAAGAAGCTTTCCGTCCTTCTTGTCCAGTACCCGCCAGAGAATGCGCTCTTTTCCGTTATCCGGATTGGCATCCTGCTCATATCTTCCGAAATAGACCTGACCTCCGACCCTGGCTTCTGAAAGCGATGTCGCAGGAACGATCCACGCTCCGCTTTCATCGAACAGATACCACGTCCCATACCGGAGAAAAGGTTCCGTGACAATGGCACCGTCGTTATCAAAAAAGTACCATTTACCGGAGATCTTCTTCCAGTCCATGGTGGGTGCACCGGAATAGTACCATTTCCCGTCTTCCTTCACCCAGCCTGTCTTATAAGCCCCGGAGCTGTCAAAAATGTATGTCCCCACATGCCCTTTTAATGCACAGGAATGATCGAAATAATACCACTTCCCATCGATCTTATACCAGCCGCTTTCTGCTTTCCAGCCGGAGGAATCCCCGTAGCTCTTGTGAGTATTTCTGTCTTCTTCAAACTTATTTAAGAATGTATATTCTGTCCGGCTCCAGCTTGCACGGTATTTATAAGTCCATGTTCCGTCTTTGTTGAGCCAGTAGCCGTCCCGCCATTCTTTGGAGGCCATGTAACCGGCCTCATCGAAATAATACCATTTGCCGGAGATCTTCTTCCAGCCGCTGTTCTCATAGCTTCCGTCCGGATAACCATACCACCATCCTTTGGCATTCTTATGCCAGGTTCCGGCCTTTGCAGACTGTGACACGCCTGTCTCCTGCGCATACACCGCATGAGCGACCGAATCCGATCCGGCTGCCACCCTGTCTGCAGTGCCCGCCGCGTTCACATGGCCTGCGGCGCCGAACACAGAACAAAAAACCGCGGCCACAGTCAGGATACCGGTCATTCTTTTGAATTTGTTGATCCTTTTCTTCATAACTTTATCCTCCGTTTTGATCAAAATGTCGGACATTTTCTGCCCGATCTACTTATAAGACACATCAAACAGAAAAAAGGTTTTATGAAATATTCAAAATGATCTCCCGGGCAACCGCTTCCTCGATCGGAAATGCATAAACCCCGGGCTCATACTCCCGGATATTCCCGATACCGTCCTGCAGCACAAACCGCAGTCGGCCGTCGCGCACCTTCTTGTCGGTATACAGTTTCTTCACCAGCGCTTCCCTGTCAATATACTCCGGGATCTCCACAGGCAGCCCCGCCTTCTTCAGCAATGCCACCACCGAATCCCGCTCCGCCTGTGTCATCAGTCCCATAGACAGTGCAAGATCCACTTCTGCCACCAGGCCGATGGATACTGCCTCTCCATGAAGAAGCTGATAATCACTGACTGTCTCAATGGCGCGTCCCACGGTGTGACCCAGGTTCAGTACCTCACGAAGCCCGGACTCCCGTTCATCTTTCATGACCACCTCATATTTGATCCGGCAGTTTGCCTCTGCGATATGATCGCAGGCAGCCGGCTCCAGCGCCAGGATCTCCTCCATATGCCGATCCAGATAATCAAAAAATTCCCGGTCTGCCAGACATGCATGCTTAATGGTTTCCGCCAGACCGCTCCGGATCTGCCGCTCGGGCAAGGTCTTCCAGGTCTCGATATCCAGATACACCTTCCGAGGCTGGTTAAAAAGTCCGATCAGATTCGTGGCAAGAGGTGTATCCACCGCGGTCTTGCCCCCTACCGAGGCATCCGCCGCTGCCAGAAGCGTCGTGGCATAGTTGATAAATGGAACTCCGCGTCCGTAGGTTCCTGCCAGAAATCCTACCAGATCCGTTACCACGCCTCCGCCCACCGCAAGGATGAAACAATCCCTCCGGAACTCCTTTGCCAGCATGGCATCCTCCAGCTGTGCCTTCACTTCACGGGTCTTGCTCTTCTCTCCCGCGGGGAAGACGAACATTTCCGCCTTATATCCTGCCGCTTTCAGTTTTTCAAGGATTGTCTCCGCATATAGCTTCTGAACCGTGCTGTCCGTGATCAGGGCGCATTTCCGAAGCTTTCCCATCAAACCGTCCGCCAGATCCTCCAGAAGCCGGTCCTGCAGACCGTAACCGATCTCCACATCGTAAGTATCATCCACAACCTTTTTTAATTCAACACAAAACGTACTCATTGATCTCTCCTATTCCTCACTTCGCGTCTAAAGCGCCCGTAACGAACCCTAATTATCCTGGAGCGCGAGCCGCGCCTCATTGATCTTCGGATAGGCCCGTTCAAATGCTTCCACCACCTGCGTATCGAACTGGGTGCCCTTTCCCTTAACGATCTCCGCGTAAGCGTCCTTCTCATCCCAGGCCTGCTTGTAACTCCTTCGGCTGGTCAACGCATCGTAGACATCCGCCACTGCAACGATCCTGCCTTCCAGACTGATGGCCTCGCCTTCCTTCCCGTCCGGATAGCCCCGGCCGTCCGGACGTTCGTGATGCTCCAGTGCCACCGTGCGGGCCATGTCCATCACATTGCCCTCCACATCATTCAGAAGCTTTCCTCCATAACCCGGGTGCTTCTTGATCTCCGCAAATTCCTCATCCGTCAGCCTTGCCGGCTTCTCCAGGATCTCTGCCGGAACCAGCAGTTTTCCCACATCGTGCATGGTGGAGGCCAGGCGGAGCATATTTGCCTCGTCCTTCTCCATCCCCAGTTCCTCCGCCAGGATCCGGGTGTACTCCGCCACACGCCGGACATGCTTTCCGGTCTGCTCGGATTTATTCTCCGTAATTTCCGCGAAGGACAGGATCATTTCCTCCTGTATCCGGATGTTCTCATCCGCACGGGCCTGCAGATAGGTTCCGTACTCAAAGATGTAGACCAGGAACCGCATCAGCAGGAATGCGATGATTGCACCAAGAACACTGAATGCGATCAGACCGAACATCATGTAGGAGATCCTCTTCATATGATCCGTCGCCTCCCTGGTAAAAGGAGTTCCCTGATCAAGGATCGTCTTCAGCAGCTTCTTCAGTCTTGATATAAAAAACAGCAGGAAACCCGTGCCCAAAGCCAGCAGTGCACCGGCGATCATAAACCGGTATTTCAGATCCAGCGATCCTTCCGTCATATTAAAAATCAGCTGGACGATAAAGAAATCATTGTCCTCAAACCCGACCTTTATATCATTCAATACCTCCGGCTGAAAGATCGGAAGAACGATCATGATTCCGCCGATCACCATGGTGATGATCACAAACACCTGCAATACGATCAGTACGACCTGTATGATCTTTCCGTATTTTTTCAAATGCGCACGTGATTCTTCCATAACCGATGCACCCCCTGTAAATGATCACCTTCTAAATCACTTCTCAAAGATCCATGATCAAATAGCTCTGATCAATAATATACGTTCAAAAACTCTTATTCAGAACAGCCCACGAAACGATTATACCCTGTATGCACTATGGGTGCAACAAAATCACCCCGAAATCCACAGAATCCATTGGACGGTCTCATGAAAATAGTGTATGATGAAATCGATATCTCTTTTGAAGGGAAGTGAGTCATTTGCTACAATTCTTCGGACGTCGCTCAGCTTTTTTCGAGCAGCAGAACAGCGCATTTTTCATACAGGATCATCGGCTGATCCTGATCGACTGTCCCATGTCTTCGTTCCACCGGCTTAAAGAGATCGGTCCGGAGAATCTGGTGGGCGGCCCGGTGGATCAGATCCGGATCCTGGTCACGCATACCCACGGCGATCATATCGGCGGAATCCCCATGCTGATCCATTTCTGTTACTACGTGCTCCACATCCCGGTACTGGTCGGAGCCCCGTCCGAGGAGGTCCGAAAGGATCTGGAATTCTACCTGGAACGTCTGGAAGGGTGTCACGGATATCAGCTGGAGGATGTGAGCGCTCCTGAAAATGCCGCGCATTGGAGCTTCGTCCGAAACGTGATCCCGACAAAGCACTCTCCGGAGCTGGACGGACGCTGCTTCGGCTATCGGCTCACCGTTCACGGACGGGATGTGATCTATACGGGAGATACCGCCACACTGGAGCCGTTTCTTCCGTATCTTTCCGCACAAAACCCTCCGATCCTGTATTCAGAGGTGTCGACCTTTAAGACAGACGTCCATCTCTGTCTGGAGGAAGAACTGGAGCGATTTGTGCAATTCACAAAGCAGGGAATCCCGGTCTACCTGATGCACCTGAACGATGAGGAAGCAGTATCAAAGTCCATCCAGGGCACCGACATCCGGCTTGTACCGCTATATCCGATGAATGATCCTGTTCATCCAGACAGGAAAACCTCTTCACACCAAAACGGAAATGAACAAGGCTGCCTTGCCGAAAGTACAGGGACAAAGCCCGTCAGTCTCGAAAAAAGAAAGAATCAGGAGGAAACCACCATGTCACAGGAATCAAATCAGATGCTGACCGACATTTTCGAAGTTTCTGAAAAGCTGTATGAGCAGATGAGCAGTACGGACAACGCTGACCATGCAAGTATCTTCGTGCACCTTACGAATCTCGGCAAGATCCTGGCAAAAGCAGACCGTGCCAGCTTCTGGAAATGGGACAAGGCGAGTCACACGCTGTGGACCACGGCCGCAACCGGTACGGATCGGATCACGATCCCGGACACCACCGGTCTGGTGGGCAAGGCCCTTGCTTTGGGCAAGGTGGTCATCACCAATGATCCGTATAACGATCCGGATTTCAATTCTGCAGTCGATAAGAAGACCGGATACGTCACAAAATCCATTCTGGTCATGCCCGTAGCAAATATCAAGGGTGAATTCATCGGTGCCTATCAGGTGATCAACAAGCTGGGCGGAGACGGGAAATTCCATGAGGAGGAAGATTGCCGGAAGCTGTCCCTGGCTGCCGTGATCTGCGGTCTGGCACTGGAATCCGATGTCTTCCTGGAAGAGTCCCACACCGACAAGCTGACAAAGCTGCGGAACCGCATGGGCTTCTTTGCGGATTTCAAGCGTTCCTACGACAAGGTCATCGCGGATCCGAATCGGAAGCTGTCCCTCTTTATCTGTGACATCGACAAGTTCAAGTCCGTCAACGATACCTACGGTCATAACGCCGGAGATGAGGTTCTGAAGAACGTGGCCGGTATCATGCAGCGAAATACGGAAGCCACCGACGGTATCTATCGCTGGGGCGGTGAGGAATTCATCATGATCATGGTGGATGCGGACATGGAGAAAGCCGCTGCAAAGGCAGAGTCCATCCGGAAAGAGATCGAGGGTGCTGTCTGCGAATGCTTCGGCTATACCATTCGTCACACCATGAGCTTCGGCGTAACAGAATTTGATGCAGAAAAGAGCATCGAAGCAAATATCAGT
>JAILAR010000030.1 GCA_024681515.1 Eubacterium sp.
CCCATGATCCTCCTTTCAGATCATTTAGCATGATCATTATATCACTAACTAATCGTCAATAAAAGTTTCTTCGTTGATTACCTGCTCAAAAGCAGTTCTTTTTATACGTCTGCGTTTTCCTACCCAGATGACGATGTTATATCGAGGATTCTTCATCATCCGGTAGATAGTGTTGACTCCTATCCCGCTGAGTTCACTTGCTTCCTCAACAGATAATGTCAGTTTCTTGTCCAGTTCCAATTTTTTTACATCCATAGGCGCTCACCTTCTTCCTTTTTAGACATAAAGAAAGACCTCCAGAAAATCTCTCTTCTGAAGGTCTAGGTATAAGATCCGCCTAAATTCCGGTTTTTAACGTATTTATTTATAAGAATTTTTCTACTATGTCCTTTAGCTCTTCCTTGTTCTTCTCTCCGTTAAGCATTACGCCTTCCATGATCTCCGCCACACCCGGCGCACTGTCCTCCAGCCGCTCCAATGTCTTTCCAAATCCGGATCCGCCTGACGTAGCAAAGAGCACTATCTTCTTTCCGTGCATATCGTAACTCTCCAGGAAAGTGTTCACAATCGTGGGAGCCACATACCACCAGATCGGAAAGCAAAGGAAGATCGTATCGTATTGCTCCATGTTCGAAACCTTATCCCCTCCGATGGGTGGCCTGCCTTTCGGATCGTTCATCTCTATAGAACTGCGGGACTGCTCATCACGCCAGTTCAGATCATCATTTGTATATGAAACCTCTGGTGTGATCTCATAAAGATCCGCACCGGCAGCATCCGCCAGGGCCGTCGCAGCCATGCCGGTAGTGCCAGTTGCCGAAAAATATGCTACTAAAGTCTTGCTCATAACGCTTTCCTCCACTCAATAGGTTATATCTGACAGATATCCGCCGTCGATTTGCTTTCTAAAGCTTTCCGTCACATGACCGTAGTAATAAGTACCGTCCCCGGCCATATGCATTCCGATCACCTCTCCGTATTTGTCCACTAACGGACCTCCGCTAGCTCCCATGGTGCTTCCATATTTCTTGTCCAACGTATAGATGATCTGATCCGCGCCGCAGCTAACCACTTGACATTCATATACGCAGTTCTCATTGATTACTTCGCCATCCCAGAGTCGAGCAAGAAGATATATCTTCTCCCCAGGTTCCGGTCGCCGGTCAGAGAGTTTCAGCACAACCAAGCCCTCGCCACTTGTCATCGTAAATGCAGCTACATCTTTAGCGATATTGGGGACTGCATCCGCGTCCGGAATGATCAGATTACATTTTAATCTCGCCCCGGAATCCTTCCCGGACTGAGCATACAAGATCTCCCCGCCTTTCACATAAGACGGCAGTTCCGGACCTGTAAAAGTATCGGCATTGTCAGGCCAAAGATAATGGAACGCCGTTACTAAAAGCTTCCCTCCAGTTTTCTCATCATTGATAACATATGATGTTCCCGCAGTGTACTCGCCTTCTGTTGTACTCCATTTCACATTAAACACGCCCTCCGCCGCCATTTTCTCAATTTCAGCATAAGTCGCTTCCTTCTTGTCTTCTTTCCCGCAAGCCGAAAGCATTATCAAACAGACCAAAAGAAGCCACAGTATCCGTTTCCTTCTATTCATCATCTATCCTCCACGCATCCATCCTTGACCTTTTTAAAGTGTATAAGTCCTTATGATGCTTTTCTCGTTCACGCCATCCGCAAAATACCTGAGCAGGATCTCTGCACATGCATGACTGTCGCTGTCTGCCTTGTGATGTTCCAGGGCAATTCCATAATAATCGCACATCACATTCAGATTGTGCTTCATGTCCGGCAGATGCTTCCTACCGATCTGAACTGTGCAGGCATATTTCACGGAAGGCTTCCACTCGATTTCGTAATGTGCGAGGCATGCCTTCAGCACTCCCAGATCAAAGACCGCATTATGAGCAACCAGGATTCCGCTGCTCATGATCGGCTCGATCTCATTCCAAATCTCCGGAAATGTCGGCTTGTCCCGAACCAGATCTTCATTAATCCCGGTCAGCTGAACATTAAACGCATCAAAGGCCACCTCCGGATTCACCAGCTAGAAACATTCCTTCGTGATGGCTCCATCTTCGATCACGGAAATGCCTATAGCACTCATCCGGTCGTTCGCCGCTCTGGGTGTTTCGACATCAAATACGATATATCGATACATCTTCATTCTCCTATTTCTTTCAGTCGAGTTTTTCTTTAGCAAGAAGCCATGCCATCACATGAACGGACTGCTGGAATTTCCCGCAATGGATTAGATCCTCGATTTCTTCCGCCGTATGCTTTACCACATTCAAGCACTCCGTTTCGTCGAGATGCTGTTCTCCAGTCTTCCGACACTTCCTTGCCATGAAAACATAGGCATAATTGTCTGCTATCGTAGCATTGGAAGGAATCGTGAGTAAATGCGTCCAATCTGAAGACTCATACCCGGTCTCTTCCAGCAATTCTCTTTTGGCACAATCAAGGGCAGTTTCCGTAGCGTCCCTGTCACCATATTCTTTTCCGTCAGTTCTTTCAATCCCTCCAGCCGGGAACTCTGTAGTGACTTCCTTTATTCCCTGCCTGAATTGCCGAACGCAAATAAAGTTTCCTTCTTCATCGGATGCTACGATCACCGTATAATCCCGGCGACTGTAACTATAATAGGGGGCAAACACTCGCCCATCCGGATATCTGTATGCAGACTTTCTGAAATTGATCCATTCATCCTGAACAATGTGTTCTGTCTCTATTTCTTCCCATACCAGGTCTTTATCATCTTCGTAATTCGGCAAGCCCTTCTCCTCACTTTCTATCCAATGCCTTTATTCTATCATAATCATGAGCATCCCACCATACAAAGTCAGTTGGGAATTAAGCTATGTGGTTGACTTTTTTCCCAACCTTGATTCCTGTCATCAATTATGCAACAATAAGCCCATCAGTGATCACTGAAGCACCACCTCTTTCAGGAGGCAAGTGCTATCCAAGGGCAGCATGAGCTTCTGCTGCTATCTTCGTGGGATAGTGAAGTCCGGATACAGCTTCAGCTCCCAGCAATGCTCATGCTGCTACTCCAAATAATCTGATCGGAGGAAAAACAATCCATGAATAAAAAAACTATGACACGCGGATTTCTTATTGACGGAGAGACCTACTATTTCAACTTCAAGGAATTCCAACGGGCATTTCGAAACTATAATCTGCATATAAACCAGGAGACCACTACACTTACAAAATGTGAAGAGCTCCTTGCTGAAAAACTGGGTATCGGTCCAGGAACCGTACACGGATAGCGATATGAAAAGAACGGGCCGAAGGATCTCGATACTGTAAAAGAGCTTTCTGCAGAATTAGGACTTGAAAGCCACATGGAGTTGCTCTACACAAATGAACATATGGAGGAGGACAAATGTATGGAGAATACTATACCGGTGAAGATTACTGTTACTGAACGTCAGCTCGACTCACTTAAGAAGATTTATGATGCTTTTATTATCTTTCTTGATGAATACGGTAGAACCGATGGATTTAACGACTACTGTCCAGATTTCAATAAAATCAAGGATCTGAACCAGCGAAACAGTGCCAAGATGAAATTCTACATGGGATTACACGACAAGATAGATATGATTGCCCTCGTTTATCAGCAAGAAACGGTTGTCCTCCATCAGCTGGATATGGAAGACTTAGAAGACCTTCTTTATGAAGATCTTATAGAACTCTATATGGATCAGCTTAACCATGGATTCAGTTTCAATGCAAAAAACCGAGAAGACCACACATGGACAGAAGTACCATGGGATGTTGCAAAAGATTACATTCTTGATAAACTCAACGAGTTCATGTTCCAGTACTTCTGACGAAAATGAAAAGCGGCGGATAACCGGTGCTACTATTCCACCGATTATCCGTCCCCAATCGTCCCACCGAATTTACATTCCGTATTGTTCGATATACTTCTTCATCACCGGACGAATGGGTGGAGATATCTCGTCAAGGTTGATCTCTCCCCTTGTGAAGAAACGAAGTTCTTCCATCTCTCCATCGGCAGTTTTCGCTTCTCCGTGCCATTTTCTACATAAGTACACAATCTCGAAATTGGATACCTCATCGCCATTGGGATAGATATAATGTGCCTCCGGCCCTGAATTCACGCAGAAAAATGTAAGCTCGTCCGCGATGAGGCCCATTTCCTCGAATAATTCCCTTTTGGCACAGTCCTCAACCCGTTCGTCGATTTCCACAGAACCGCCGGAGTAACCCCATTTGTGATTATCTGCGCGCTTTCCCAGCAGGGCGCGCCCTTTTTCATCAATACAAATGATGCTTGCCGCACATTGGATGATGGTCCTGTGACCAACCAGCTTCCTCATTTCAGCCATATATCCGGTCATCAATCTCACCTCCTGCATCTTTCTTTCCTTTATCTTCTCCGATTTTCTGCAGTGTGTCCTGTAAGATATCCCTTCTGAGATCCGAGAGCCATTCCGAGAAGGATACCACATCAAATGCATAGGTCTGATTTAATGCGTACTCATTTTCAGTCCAGGTATCGATCGGCGATTCATTGTGCTGGATCAGAGCCTCCAGTTTATCCAGAGCTTTGAACACTTTGGATTCCGGAGTGATCTGCTCTTCCATTTCCCTGTAAAGCGAAGACAGCCTGTCGGACAGTCCCTCCGGCAGGCTCCGAACCCATTCCATAAGCAGTTCATCCTCTGTCGCTCTGTCCGCATCCGTCTTTACAAATGTCGGTATATCCCCGGTGAAGCACTCTCCGAGATCATGGATCAGGCACATATGAACCACCTTGTCCATATCAAGCTCCGGAAATTCTTCTTTGAGGAGAGAGGCCATAAGCGACACTCTCCAGCTGTGCTCCGCCACACTCTCAACCCTTCTCCTGCTGGTTGTACAGTGACGGGGAGTGTCCTTCAGCTTTTCCGCAATATGCAGTATTTCAAGAAAATCACGTGTGTTCATCCTTTGTTTCCTTCACAAAATGAGATGAATGCATTATAACATTTTGCAAACTGAAATGGAACGGGTGGGGACGGTTCTGGGCGTCCCAGAACCGTCCCCAATCGTTCCACTGTTTGCGTTGCATTTCTCTCCCGGCCCCTGTAAAATGAGATCAGTCCCATTTACCAGAAAGAACGAATGAACGGCCTGTCAGGCAGGTCAATCAGACATCGTAACAGGAGGACAGCTATGGAAGAAACATGCGCAAGAATAAGGAAATTCGGGAAGATCGTACAGGTGTTTACGATCATCATGAAGGTGGTCTGTATTCTGGGAATCGTTGTAGGAGGGATCCTGACATTTGCCCCGCTTTTTACACCGGATAGTATCAAGGAGCTCGGGGAAGGCTTTGAGGATAATGATTTCCTTCTGACCAGCATGATATACAATCTCCTGGAGGACGTGGAAATGCGCTACCGTTTTATGATCGCCGGCGCCTCCCTGATGATTGGTTTCGGCATCCTGGTCTTTGCGCTTACCCGTGTGTCACGGATCCTTAAAGATATCACGAAAAATGATACGCCCTTTACCCGGGCAATCACCGAACAGATGAAGAAGCTCTCCTGGATGATGTTATCTCTGCTGGTTACCGGTTTTATACCGGCGTTCATCGCCTTTTTCCTGATGCGGTTCCTTGCATACATTTTCGAATACGGGACCTTCATTCAGGGCCGTGCGGATGAAACCAGCCGTATCCAAGAGGAAATGATCCTCGCCTTTGCGGAGATCACAGAGAACAAAAGTGAGCAGACCGGAAAGCACGTCCGGAGGGTTGCGGAATATACACGGATCCTGGCAGAGGAACTGGGCATGGAAAAGGAAGAAGCCAAAAGGCTTCGTCTGGCATCCACCATGCATGATGTGGGGAAACTCCTGGTACCGGCGGAAATCCTTGAGAAGCCGGCGAGACTGTCGGATGAAGAGTTCGCCGAGATAAAAAAACACCCGGGTTACGGGGGAAAGCTGCTGCATGAGGTCGAGGGAGATGTGATGCATATGGCCCGCACCGTGGCACTGGAGCACCATGAGCGCCCCGACGGTCATGGTTATCCCGAGGGCAAGAAGGATGCAGATATCAGTATGGAGGGAAAGATCGTGGCTGTGGCGGATGTCTATGACGCCCTGACCAGCCGCCGGAGCTACAAGCAGGCCTGGGACGAAAAGGATGCTTATGCGGAGATCCTCAAGGGAAAAGGAACGCAGTTTGATGCTGCGGTCGTGGAGGCCTTCGAACGCGCCTACCCGAAGATCAATGAGACGCGGATCAGCCTGCAGGACACATAATACAAACGTGTCGGATGAGGTACACTCACCCGATCGAGGTGCCAGATAAAAACAACTTACTCCAGATAAGATATCTCATTTACAGAAAAACTTTCACACACTCATTATCCGCCGTCAATATTTTAATCTCGAAACCACTCATCGATTTTCTACCCACTGGGTAGATATTTCCGGTTCCATGATTTGACGCCTATTTTCTACCCACTGGGTAGAAATTTACCAGCATCATTTTCGGGGACTGTCCAGTGATTCGGCATGCAAACTCAAGCCATTTTATACCCATTTCAACTCAAGCCAAATCCTGTGAAGTCCTGACAAGCAACGTAAATAGGCCCGCCCAGCTTCGCCGAACGGACCTATTTACCTGCATGCTGGTGGCTATCGCCCCCAGGCCCCTTATCTTACAAAAAAAGAATCTGTATAATGCTCATCTATGCACTTCATGGCGTACTGCAATGCTCCGATAAAAGCAGTGTGATTA
>JAILAR010000054.1 GCA_024681515.1 Eubacterium sp.
GCTATCTTAGAATAGATATTTCTTTTAATTTCCATAGCTCACTCCTCGACAATAATACGCAAGGTAATATTTTCATGCAAATACCGTAGTGCGCAAACTAAAAATATCATATAACTACACCTTTGCGCAACTTATTTGTCATATTTTCTACCCGGCAATTGAGGGGATATAGAACCCTTTCTCACAGGTCTCCATTTCCTCACATTCGTAGCATCCATCGATGCCCTTTTCCTTACAGCACTTCACATTCGTACAGATCCTATCCTCTGAACAAGTAGCAAAGGAACAGGTATTATACTCGGTCCTGCAGGATCCACACCCTTCCGCGCCATCTTACAGAGTTTATTCTTGATCCGCCTCATGGCTTCGATATGCATGATCCAATGCCTGCTGAAAGGCATTTGGATGAGTCCCTTTACATCCTTGCCGCACCAGTAATCGATCAACCAGAATGCATTTTCATCCTCACTTACACACTTGCTGCGGATCAGCCTCTCCTTCACATCCTCTCCGTATTTCTGCTTTAATTCTTTGTATGTCAGCTGATGCAATATCTGATCCGTAGACTCCGTCACTGCCTTTGCATAGAGATACAATTCCCGGATATTTAACTGTTTTGAAAACTCGACGATCCCGTCCCCATGTAATTCATTACCCGTGGTAATGATGGGTGAGCCGATGCGTTCCTGAAAATTCTCCGCAAAAAGAATCTAGCTGTCGCCCGCGAGCATTTCATGGGCCACGATATCCTCGATCCGGTAAATGTGCCAGATGGAATACGCAAGGGTTTTACTATGATATCCGTCCGCTCCCGCAAAAGGCATCTCTGCAAAGGCTTTCATCGGATACCCATTCACAATCAGTGTGATCTGCTCGAACATTTCCGCACGGAAGTTTGCAAGCTTTTGGATCGCCTCATCGAAGGTTGCTTCCTTCGCCAGCAGCTTCTGTACTTCTTTATTCTTTTCCGACCAGCCTTTATCCATATCGATCCTCTCCTTACCGATCCATTTCTATTTCTTCACCTGTAATTCAGCAATCGATACATAATGCTTAACATCGAAGGCTTCCGGTGCATTTTCATTCAGCATTCGCATATGTTCCTCATTCCATGCACGAAGCTGATTTTCATCCATAGCCGCTCCCACTCCCCTGCAGGCGCGCATACGCCCATGCCAGCCTTCTCTTGTAAATGAGACATCTACCCGGAACTCCTTTTGAAGTACCATGTCAAAGCTTGAAAGCAGTTCTTCCGGAACATAAACCGGGTGAACAGTATCCCCATAGGAAGACCAGTTGGGATTATGCTTTAAAATGATTTCTTCACTTTTTCCTGCGATCACGTCTTCATAGGGAAGCCATCCCATGTAAAGGATCAGAAACTTTCCTCCCGGTTTCAGCATACGAGCAAATTTACCGGTTATCACCTTTGGATCCAAATACCAGATACACTGACATGCTGTGATCACATCAAAGGTATCCTCCGGATAATCAATGTCTTCGGCCGGGCATGCATAAAATTCGATATCCATCCCGTTCTCCGCAGAAAGTATTCTTGCCTGCTCGATCTGATTTCCCGAAATATCCGTTCCGATCCATTTCGCGCCGAACCGGTACAAATTGCGCGGAAGGACGCCGGTTCCCGTTCCGATATCCAGTACTTTCTGTCCGTCCCTGAAGAGTCCCAGATCCAAAATGCTCCGGTAGAATTCCTCCGGATATATGTCTCTGTATTTTGCATAATCCTTTGAGGTGTTTCCCCAATCAAAGGTCTTTCCGTTATCTATATCCGAAAACCGCATATCATAAGCCTCCATTCTATTCCTTGCACCTTCCGACGGTCCGTGACTATTCCATTCTTTCCGCCTTACGGCGCTCCGTAGTGTATGCGCCTGCCTTTCCGATTATCGACCTTACTTCGGTCTTACTGTCCTGTTCTTTGTTTCGCGTACTTCGTATGTACGCATACTCAATGATCATACCGAGGCCGCTTGGATTTTCTTCACGTAAACTCTGGCCATTTCACCCGCCATGTCTTTCATCTCGGTTTTAAACTCGCACCCATATTTCTCATAAAGTCCGATATGATCTGTCGAAATGTAGACTTCAGATACACCGTCCTTCCTTGCAAGCCGTTCTATCTCTTCCATCAGGAGCCCCACATAGTGATGTCCCCTGTATTCCGGGAAGGTATATACAAATCCCATCCAGGGAGTAAGCTCTGTGGGCTGTATATCATCTTTTTCCGCATAGGTGCAGAAGGATACCAGACTGTCACCGTCCGTAAGCAGAAGTACCTTTGATCTTTCACCAACGGTTTGAAAGAAAGTCCCTTTGCTCAAAAGTTCATATAAAAACCCGGCGGCTCCCCAGTCACCCTTTTTTATCTCATTCAACCAATGGCTCTGTCTGTCACTGTCAAAATAATTGATCGCTTTCATACATATCTCTCCAGTCAATTCATAATATGTCTGTATGTTTCCATCTGTCGGCTCACCTTACTCTTTCGCCATTTCATATCCCAGTTCCATCGGAAGGTCTTTCCATAGCTCTTCCCTGGAATCGTGTGATCTGAGAGTCTTTACCACCTCTATATCCGGATCCGGATAAATGCAGAAAGTTGCGGATCTCTCCGCGATCTGCCTATCCCATCGGGATCAGAACTTTTTTCCGCGATTAAGCTTCGCCATGGAGGCCAGTGTCGGGATCTTCATGGGACAGATCTCTTCACAGGCCAGGCTCTTGGAACAGCCCGCTGCAAAGTGCTTTTTGTAGACCTCACGAATCTCCTTCTTATGGTTCGCACTTCGGGACACCACAAGATACGCATCATTCACAAACTCTGCACCGTAAAATCTCTGTCCCCGGTCATAGTTGGGACAGATTTCCAGACAAAGACCGCATTTCAGGCATCTCGCAGCGGTATACTGGTGTGTATGCTCCTTTGCATCCGTAGGCTGATATTCCTCGATCCAGGCATTGGCAATCTTCAGGTTCTCCTGAATTACGCTTCGGTCCACCACCAGATCACTGACTGTAGGAAACTTCCTGAGGGGCTCCAGAGTTATTTCATCCTTCGGAAGATCCCGAAGAAATGTTTCACAGGCCAGTGCCGGTCTTCCGCAGATCACCATGGCGCATCCACCACACATTCCCTGCAGGCAGGAGCATTCCCAGGATATCCGTCCGGCAGGATTTCCATCGATATCAACGACATCATCCGTATAATTCAGTTCATCCAGCAGGGCCGCAACGGATTTTTCCGGAGAACCGTCATGGGAGAAGGTCTGCCAGTAGGGTTTTGAAACAGGCGACTGCTGCCTGAGTATCTTAACTCTCATACCGTCCCTCCTTATCAAGTCTTGTGAGGAAGGCTCCATCCGAATAGGAAATAATGGTTGCCGCACCATAGGCTTCTCTTGTCTCCGGACAGTCCCTTCTCACATGGGCTCCCCGGGTCTCCTGCCGGCTTTTTGCCGAGATCAGCGCCGCCTTCCCCAGTGCCAGGATTCCCTTCACGCTGTAATTGAAATACGGCAGTTCGGAGCTGTCATATTTCAGCTGGTCCGAGATATCCAGCAGGAAGGATGTATCACGGATGCCCTGTTCCAATCCCGCTTCGTCACGGACGATCCCCATATGCTTCTGCATAAACTCTGAAAGCATATTTCTCACATACACCACAGAATATCTGCTCTTTGACTCGAAGCCGGCCTGCAGACCACAGACAGACTCCTTCAGTTCGGAGGAAAAATCGGGAACCACGGCTCCGTACGCAGGCTCAGCTTCCGATATGGCCTTTGCAGCCACACGTCCGCTGTAGACCGCCGCCAGCAGTGAATTTCCTCCCAGCCGGTTTGCACCGTGATACATGGAAGCACACTCACCCACAGCATAAAGATTCTTTATATTCGTTTCATGTTTCAGATCCACTGCCAGTCCGCCCATAAAGAAATGAACTGACGGCTCCACGGGGATACTCTCCTTTGTGATATCCAGTCCCCTGTATTTCAGACAGAGCTCGTAGATTTCAGGGATTCGTTCCATGATCTTCTTTTTCCCAAGGAAGCTGACATCCAGCCATATCTGCCGGCCTGTCTCATACATGGTTCTTGAAACCACATCCCGGGGCATGAGATTCCCTTTCTCCCCGAACTTATCCTCCATGAAGTAGACACGGTCTCCGTTTTCTTCGTAATAAAGCCGTCCTCCCTCTCCGCGCGCCGCTTCGGAGATAAGCATCTTCTTCTGTCCTGTCAATATGGTGGTTGGATGATACTGAATAAATTCCAGATTCTTCAGTTCGACTCCCTGCAGAAAGAGTTTTCCTGCGGCATAACCGTCACACTGGGTAGATCCGGTGGTCTTTCCGAAAAGAGTATTCTGCCCGCCGACGGCCATCACAACCGCATCTGCGGTAATATCCTCCAGTGTCCGGGCCGCCTCATTATAGAACCTTGCACCATAACATACACCGTCCCGGATCAGTGCAGAATGAAAGTCCGTCCAGAGTCTCCGTTCGATCAACCCCTGTGTCTCAAAACGACGGGCCTCCATCACCAGAGCCGTAACGATCTGTTTTCCTGTGGAAGCCCCGGCGTAACAGGTTCTCCTGTGTGACTGTCCTCCAAAGGCTCTCTGGTCGATCCTTCCATCATCGATCCGGGTGAACACCGTACCCAGGCGTTCCAACCACGCAAGTATTTCAGGAGCCGCTTCACATAGTCCTGTTACTGCCTTTTCCCCGGCGATATAACAGCCTCCCTTTAAGGTGTCCTCGATATGAGATTCCACTCTGTCCTGCTCGCCTTTATGATCCAGCACTGCATTGATCCCCCCCGCTGCCAGCACGGACTGAGCCCGCTCGGAAGGGAACGGAGAAACCAAGACTGCCTTCATTCCCCTATATGCACATTCAATCGACGTTGTAAGACCTGAGATACCGCTTCCGACCACTAAAACCTGTTTCATACGCCCATACCTCCGATCATGGCACGATAGCCGTATATCACGATGACCGCGGAAGCCAGAAAAAGGGATCCTGAGATCACCCAGACGATACGATCGATCATTCGCTTTTTTTTCATGGACTCCACGGCCCCCAATGTAACCAGCGCGCCGGAGAAGGATACGGAAATATGCAAAAATACCATGGCGAAGAAAAAGGCCATGATGATATAGTTCAGCAGACAGTACCCTGTCCCGCAGTCAGCATGCGAGCTCAGGCGGTCGCTGGTTTTCATATGTAAAAACAAGAAGACAAGCATAAAAACACCGCTGACTCTCTGAAGAATGATCCGCACATTTGCCCCGGGATACCTGATTACAATCTTTTTTTCGTGGGAAAAGATAACTATAAGAATCGTGATCAGAACATGGGGCATGGCCAGGCTCATGACAATACCGGACAAAAATTCCATACTGTCATGACTCACGCCTTCACCACCAGATAAAGAGAAAACCAGTTCAGCCCCCACATGTGTAAGACAGCCTGCGATAAGCAACAGAGCAATAACGGCATTCATTTTCTTTAGGATCATACCAACCTCCTTGCTTCATACGCGGCATGTAAAGGATACCATGAATCCATTCTAACATAATTCCATGCGAAATCAATGGACTTCCAGGTCGTAAATCAATCCCTGATAAACAAATCGAGGAGAGGTTCCCCCTCCTCGTAATTTATAGACTCTCGGAATCTCCAAGCCTTGTAAAATCAGGCTTCGCGAGATTCCATTCTCTTGATCTTTCCCGTGTCGACAGGATCATGCAAGACCGCTATTCTATCTATGGTCCAAAACCCAGGCTCCCCTCAGATATGTTGCGCTCTTACCTGCTCTCCATGAAGTTCAAAGTCACTTCCCTGACCTCATGG
>JAILAR010000080.1 GCA_024681515.1 Eubacterium sp.
CACATCCCCCTCCGGATACTCTGTCTTTGAAGGTGCCTTCGCAAACTTGATGGACTGTACCTGCTTTTCAAGGACCTCGATCTCAAAGCTTACCCATGTATAAATGATCGAGCCTTCCGCATCCTTCTCGGAATACAGCACAGACATCGTATGTGTCCCGACGCCCTTCGTATTTGCCTTCGTTCCGGTATTCCCGGCCCGAAGTCCGGCCGCCGTGATACCTTCCCGCAGCATATCCGCAGTTACGTTCACCGCTGCCTTATCGCCGTTGTCGTAAACCGCCTGGACCGAAAGCCCCGTCAGTTCCAGAGGCTGCGTCTCCGCATAGATAACCTTCTCCGGCTCACTGATCAAAAGCAGGGAGTCCAGTTCCTTCTTCCGAACGGACACCGAAAAAGTATCCGAAAAATCACCCAGCGTATAGGTGATGGTCTGCGTGCCATAGTTCTTCGGCCGGCTCTTAAATCCGGTGAAAACGCCCGCAGCCGCCTCCTCGGCAGATACTGTGCGCTCTGTATTATTATCCAAAAGTTCCGTCACCTCGAAGCCGGCAGTTTCCAAAACCTCTCCCTCAATATAGGACAGTTTCGTCGGTGCCTTGGAGAGCCGGATCCCGATCCGCTTCACCAGTTTCATTTTTGCAGTCATCGTCACACTGACACCCGCATAGGAATAGGTGATGACAACGTTCTGCGTACTCTTCTGACTGTCCGGATCAAAGGTCGTGATCATGGCCGGCGTCAGCGCCACCTCTTCCACGTCTCCGTTATCATAGGTTGCCAGAAGCGTTCCCGTAAGATCCTCTTTTCTGTAGGTGTAATAGGAGGTATCTCCCACCGGACTGCCCGCCTTCCATTCGATCTTCTGAAGCACCTTATGGATGACGTCGATGGTGATCTCCTTCCCGTCCTCTGTCAGCAGCGCTTCTCCCTTCCAGGAAACCAAAAGCTTTCTCTTGCCCTCCGTCATAGGTTCCGTGATGCTGCTTTCATCATCAAATGCCACCGTCAGGTTCTCATTTCCCGAATTCAGCGCCACCTTCTCAGACGTACCGTTATCATACTCAATCACGACAAAACCGCCGGAAAGGTCCATCACTTCCTCTTCCGTAAAGCTGATCCGGGTCGGCGGGATCACATAGGTCCGATCCACCTGCTTTGCCCGCACCACTGCGTCAAAGGTCAGGCTCTGCCCGTCGTAGGACACCGTCACTTCCTGCGGCCCGATGGTATTGATATCAAAGCCCGAGATCACCGCATCCGTGATCGGTACCACCTCGTCATATTCATTATTGTTATGTACCAGAAGGGTCGCATCATCAAAATTACTGAAATGCACATCTCCCTCCGGATATTCCGTAACCGCCGGAGCCTTTTTGAATTCGATGGACTCCGCCTTCTTTACCAGTACCGTGATATCAAAATATACTGCCACATAGATCGTTCTGATCTGCTCTCCCTGGTCCTCGCTTTCCGAATACAGCACATAGATCCTGTGGGTTCCTGCCGTATCCGTATTCGCGTCCACGCCGAAGTTTTTATTTCGGATGTTTTCCTGCGTCAGCTCCAGTTCCTCCCTGAGCATGGCCGGTGTAACGGTCAGAGTCTTCGTCTTCTGATTATCATATACTGCCTTTACCGTCAGCCCCGCCATATTCAGCGGCTGGGTGGTCACATAGGTCATCTGCTTCGGAAGCGCCGTGATATCCAGCGCAGCCAGCTGCTTTTTCCGAACCGTGATGGTAAAGGTATCCGTGTGCTCTCCCAGTTTCACGGTCACCGTCTGCTCTCCGTAATCTGCAGGCGTCATGGTATAACCGGTGCAGACTGCCGTCTCCAGTTCCTCTGCCCCTATCGCACGCTCCGTATCATTATCCAGAAGTTCTGCCAGAGCAAGTCCTTCCGTATCCAGCACTTCTTCTTCGATATAGTCTGTCTTTCCCGGAAGTGCCGTGATCCGGATCCCGATCCTCTGGATCAGATGCATCTGGGCCGTCAGCGTCTTGCTGATTCCGGCATCGGTATAGGTCACGGTCACCGTCTGTGTGCTCTTCTTACTGTCCGCATCAAAGCCGGTGATCATGGCCGGCGTCAGAATGATCTCCTCCGTCTCCTCATTGTCATAATATGCTACGATCACACCGGTAAGATCCTGCTTTCGATATTGATAGTACGAGGTCGCACCGGTGGGGCTGCCGTTCTTCCATGCGATGGAAGTCAGCGCCCTGGCATTTACGTGCACCGTTACGGTTACCGTTGTTTTCTTTCCGTCAAAATCCGTAATGGTACCGGACACCGAGAAATCCGTATCCGGATCCGCATACGCCGATGCCGGGATCGCATTCCAGGTGATCACCTCATCCGTCTCATCGTCATTGGACCAGATGACATGTACCGTCTCCGGAAGTATCGGCGCCACCTTCTGCACGGTGGCCACTCCGGTCAGCGCCTCCACGCTCCGGATCTTCGCCGGAAGCACGGTAACATTTACCGATACCGTCAGCCCTTCCGCCTTACCGGTAACGACATAACTGCCGCCGTCGATCTTACCGTAATCATCATGACTCTGTGCATTCCAGGAAATGCCTGCGCCGGTGGTATCCCCATTCGACCATGTAATGGTGGCCGTCTCCGTAAGCTCCGCCGGTGTACCGCTGGGTACGGTCTTATTCTGCTCCGCCACAGGGATCGAAGCGGACTTTGGCGTTGCCGGATTTACATGCACCGTGATGGTCGTTGCATATCCACTGTAGGAACCGGTCAGCGTATAGTCACCGCCCTCCCGGATCATATATTTCCGATCTTCTGAAGTAGGATCCGCATCCTGCCAGATCACATCCTCCTCCGTCACATCTCCGTTGGACCAGGTCACCGTAGCCTTCGGATAGTCCGGAACCACGCCACTGTCCGTAGTCACTTCATCCTCCGTATAAACAACATCGGTGACCGTCGCCGGATTTACATGCAGTTTCTGGACAATGGGATATTCCTTTTTCCCGTCGTCCGAATCCAGTTTAAGGATTCCTTCGATATCAAAATCCCCACCCAGACGCTCCTTATAATGGTTCAGGGTGGTTTTGTCCCAGGTCACATAGTAAGTGCTGCTCCAACTTGCAGGGAAATACCAGGTAAGATTATTGCTGAGGGTTACCGCTGCCTGCACATTTTCCGGCATGGTACCGCTGTCCACGGTGATCAGATTCTTTCGGATATACTTTCTGGAAGACGAATCCGAGGGATCATAATCCGGATTGGTCACTGCCGTAAAGATCTCCTCGATCTCCGCCGGCAGGATATGTACATGCTGCGTCACATCAAAACCAAGTGCCTTTCCGGGCACGTCAAATTCAATACTGGTGAAATGCGTCTGCAGGTTTGACCTGTCGTAGCTTTCCCATTTCACATCCACATTCACAACGGTTCCGTTGCTGAGCGTTGCTTTTACTGATTTGGAAAGATTCGGCGTCTGATAGGACTCCGCATAGACCGTATCCGGATCCTCCACGCCCGTCACGGTGACACCGTCCGGAACCACCAGCATGGTCCGTTCCAGGGTCTTGGCATTCGTACCCGATCCGATGGTTGCAACCAATGTCGCCTGACCGGTCTTCTTTGCCTGGATCGTTCCGTCCGCATCCACCGTCAGGATCGACGTATCCAGGCTTTCCCAGGTCACACCGTCATAGACCGGACAGTCCACGGTGGTATTCGCTCTGACATTTGCCGAAGTCTGCGGAAAATAAACCGTCACCAGAAGTCCGGCGTTTGCCGTCTCCCCCACATGAAGGATCGCTTCTCCGGTGATTGCCATATCCTGCACATATCGGACCGATACCAGGATCTTCTGGATCGCCGCCTCCGACTTTTTCCCCGGCAGAGAAGTCAGTTCCGTATCATTTACCGCATAAGAACCCGCCGTACAGGACCAGTCATAATTGATACTGTCATTTGTGGGATTGAAGGTCGCCATACCGGTATAGCGGTAGTTCGGATTGATCAGCGTCTCATAGTGCCCGGTCTGTCCGGATTTCAGTCCCAGCCAGGCATTCCTCTCGTCGATCCAGCCCTCGATATCCGATGCCGTATCCCCGTTCCACGCCAGGTTCTCGGACACGCCGCCGGATGAGGAGTTAAAATACCGGATGCAGGTAAATGTGGACGTATCATCCGGCCGCGTATGGCTGAGGCGGATCGCGCCTTCTGCCGCACGAATTGCAGCCGCCTTCGAAGTATTCACACCGATCTTGATGGGTACATAATCCGAAGGCTCCAGATTTCTGGAAGAATCCCGCGGATCCGGATCTCCCTCATCGCAGGCTTTTTTACGAACCTCGTTGACCCGATTCAGCAGCGTTTCCATGTCCGAGGTATAATCCATACCCTCCACACCGATCAGGATCTGATCGGTCCCGGCAGCATCCGCCGTGGTCTCACGAACAGGGATATCCGCCGCCTCCACAGTGCTTCCTTCAGAAGCGTCCGGCAGAACTGCATAACCCAGTACCATGGAAACGGATAATGTCCATGCAAGAATTCTATGTCTGATCTTCTTCATACGCGTACCTCCGTATGTTATATAAAACATGACAAGTGAATTTCATTTTAAAAAGAACTGTCTGTACAGATCTTCTCTCCGATCCTTCAATACCGGGAAAGCCGCCCTGTAACGTTCTGTATCATCCGCAAGATCATACAGGATCATACCCTCACGGTCCGAAAGACTGTCTCGCAGGTCCCCGTTAGGATCAAAGATACAGCTGTCTCCGGAATAATACTGCCCGTTCATATCTCCCTGGCAGTTCACGCCCAGGATATAAACCTGATTTTCGATGGCCCTTGCGCGGAGAAGCGTCTTCCAATGCTCCGAACGTTTTGCCGGCCAGTTTGCCGCAACGATGATCGCAGACACCTCCTCGCAGACCGCGCGAAAGAGTTCCGGAAAGCGAAGATCATAGCAGATGAAAAGCGCCATCCGGATTCCGCCCATTTCAAATACACTCAGCCGATCTCCACCCCGAAAATAGCGGTCTTCACCGGAAAAAGAGAAGGGATGGATCTTCGCGTAATCCGCCCGGATCCGGCCGTCGACCCCCGCTATGGAATAATGATTCCGGCTTCCGTTCTTACCGTTCTCCACCCAGCCGAATCCGATATTCAGACCGTTTTCAGCAGCCAGTTTCATCATCCTTTCAGAGGTCTCCGCCTGTGCCTCTCCGGTCAGTCCCGTATTCATGGAAAAGCCGGTAAAACTCATCTCCGGAAAAAGGATAAGATCCGCGCCTTTCCCGGCCGCCTTACGAACCAGCCGCTCCGTGATCCAGAGGTTCTTCTCCTTTTCCTCAAACCATATTCTCGTCTGTGCAAGGCAAATCTTCATTATTCTACGCCTCTTATTTGCTTTTTTATTCCAATTGTTCTAAAATACTCATAACCCATTAACCATATCATCCAAGAAGAAAACCATGAAACAAAAGCTGTCAGAAACGAAAAACGCATACATTGTGCTGTCGCTGATCACACTTATTGCAGCGACATTTGCTGTCCTGATTTCAAACGGACATCTGTTTCAGGTATTCTTCTTTCCCGATCCGGATGATACCGGTATGGATTTCTTTAATTCCATGGTGGAAGTAAGCACCCGAAAACCTTACGAGCAGTATCATGTGCTCTATCCACCGCTTGCAAACCTCTTTTTCTACGTACTGACGCTATTTGTCCCAAACGCTATCAAATCAGAATGGCCGGCAAACCACGAAGCTGTCAAGGGTATGGTCGGAACCGATGAAGATCTTCGCCTCACGCAATCTGCACTATTGATCTTCTTAACCGTGCTGATTCTGTCCCTGTTCCTTATGACCGTCATGATACATCGGCGTACGCATAACTATCTGCTCACATTCTGTCTTGTATTCTCTGCCGGCACCCTTGCTGCAATCGAACGTGGAAATATCGTTCTGATTGCTTTTCTTCTGACATTCTACTTTGTTGAACACTATAATGACGAGAGCCGTCTCAAATCCGAGCTTGCTCTTCTTGCACTTGCAGCAGCATTCGGGTTAAAACTCTACCCTTGCGTCTTCGGTCTGCTCCTTCTGAAAGACCGTAAATTTGCGGCTGCCGGAAGAGCAATCCTTTATGCTGCCTTGGCAACGGTCATTCCCACTTTTTTCCTGGAAGGACCATCCAGCCTGTCTGACTGGCTGAGAATCGTATTTGTTCCCGGCGGTAACAGTGCAGTCGACGCCTCCTCAGAGACTTCCGGTTTTGCTTTACCCCTCAATATGATCCTGTTTATGATCCTGGGTCTTATCCTGCTGGTCGTCATTTTTGTAAAGAGGAACGGAACTCCTCTCATTCAGTTCCTGCTTCCTTCACAGATTCTGTTCCTGATCACTTTTATTTCGGTTTTGATCGGAGATGGCGCCAGTGGTTACAACCTTGTCTTTTTCCTGATCCCCTTTCTTGCCTTTCTTGAGGAAGAACGATCTCTCAGTCGCTATAACTGTATCGAGTTTCTGATCTACCTTATCTGTCTGATTCCTTTGGGCATCAACGAAGTAACCTATCTTTTCTTCGGATTGTTCCTCATCGGATGCGGTCTCAGACTTTGCAAATCCCTTCGTCAGGCATAAAATCACGCAACGCCAGGCATCCGATCACTGTATCCCATTTTCCCGCTTCCAAACCCGATTCACTTCTCTTTATGCAGAGATTTTCTTCGGAGAACACCTCTCCCGTTGATATTTTTCTCCTGGCGACGATTCTTTTTCTTACGACCTTGGAAATCAACCGCTCATTATCCGTCGGTTTTTTTTCTCCATCTCCCAGGCATGCTTCTACATTTCTTATGGATTCCACCAATCTTTGAAAGTCTTCAGGTTCCGTGCTGGCTGCATGATCGGGTCCTTCCATACCGCAGTCAAGCGTAAAATGCTTCTCAACAACACAGGCCCCCAGCGAAACCGCTGCAACTGCAACCTCTCCTCCGATCGTATGATCCGAATATCCGACAGGAAGCCCAAATGCATCACGCAGTGTAAGCATCGCCTTTAAATTCACGTCCTCATAAGGGCAGGGATAGGATGTCGTGCAATGGAGCAAGGTGATATCGTCCGTTCCACCTTCTTTAAGTGCCCGAATCGATATAGCCACCTCTTCCAACGTACTCATTCCGGTACTAAGGATCACAGGCAGGCCCTTGGTCCCCATATAACGAAGAAACGGGACATTCCCAATCTCACCGGATCCGACCTTAATGAACGGAATACCCAGTTCCACCAAAAAGTCCAGGCTGTCCGGTTCATCCGCCGTTGAAGCAAAAGTGATCCCGATTTCATCACAATGCTGCTTCACCTTACGAAAATCATCATACGAAAGTTCCAGTTTTTTCAACATATCAAACTGGGATTCCTTAACTCCGGTATTCAACGTCTGATACTCGGCCTGTCCCACCGTTTTGGTGATCAGTTTCTCCGTCTGCCACGTCTGAAACTTTATCACATCCGCGCCCACGAATTTTGCTGCATCACATAAATCCAAAGCCAGGTCCAAACGTCCGTTATGATTCACTCCTGCTTCTGCTATGATAAGACATCTATCTGCCACTTCAAATCTCCTTTTGGACTTCGTGTAGTAAAACCTCGGCTATCCTGAAATCTGTTTCCGTATCGATATCAATGCTTCTTCCGGAATCCATTACATATGCATAACAGTCAGAACTGTAAAACTCAAATTCCGGGTTCATGATATCCTCGATGGATACAATATAGATCGCACCATTTTCCCTGTAGCTCACGGAGAGCTCCTGCCGACGGCAGTTCTTAAACGGCGAAGCCGCAAAAGACGACATGGAACCGTTTTCATCCAATGGAAAGCACCACTCCACGGGATGCTCCACTTCCGTTACCGAGGTGACTGCACGCGCTCCCTTTTCCAGATACAGTTCGAGCGCGCCACGAATGTCATCTGCAGTTCGAAGCGGAGATGTAGGCTGAAGAAGTACACAAAGATCAAAGGTTCTTCCCATATCCTCATATTTGCTGATAGTCTCACGAACCACATCCCATGAGGATGCACTGTCTCCGGAATTCAATTCACTCCGAAGAAAGGGCTGATCCGATCCATAAGACGCGGCAATTTCAGAATACTTCTCTGAATCCGTTGAAACATGGATCGTATCAAACAATTCCGATTGCACCGCAGCCTCCACGGAATAGGCAAGTAACGGTTTCCCGTTCAGGGGCATAATATTCTTATTCGGCAATCCTTTCGAACCGCTTCTTGCAGGAATGATAGCCAACACTTTTCGATTATCCATGTCACTCATCCAATCTGAATTCTATATCATAAAAATGCTTTCCTTTTTTACCCGCCAGCGCATCCAGATAATCCATCAGGTGCTTTTCAATCAACGCCGAAGTATCTCCATTCCCGAAGGGAGACTGCACCTTCTTCGCCCGTTCACGAAACTCCGGTTGTAATGCCGTCTGAATCGCCTGTTGGATACACTTCCATTCCGGCAGACAGGATACAACACTTTCCGCCATCATTCTCCCCTTCTGCCTGTCACCGACATTGACAGAAGGGATGCCAAGGGAAGGTGCTTCTACAATTCCACTGGAGGAATTCCCGATCACAACTCTCGAATACTTCAGGGCCGAAAGATACTTTATCACGCCAAGAGACGGTACTACCAGCCAGTTATCACGTTTCCTGCCTTCTTCTCTCCATATATCGTTGATAACTCTCCCTCCCGCATCCGCATTCGCAAGAGTAATGATATAGGACATTCCCGAGATACTGTCCATTGCCCGGATCAGCTCTCTCACCTGACCTTCTCCTGTATTATTTTCCATTGTCACGGGATGAAAAGTAACAATGCAATAATCCGACAGGATTTTATCAAATCCGACACTCTCCGCCAATGTATCCCGGCTCATAAAATCTGTTTTCAGACAGTTTTCCACTCCGGGTTCTCCCACATTAAAAACCCGGTCCGGTTCTTCACCCATCTGGATGATCCTTTTTCTCGACTGCTCACATCCCGGGAAATGAAGCGAGCTCATTTTCGTGATACCGTGGCGGATCGCATCATCCACAGCTCCTTCCGTCACATCCCCACCGGAAATATGAGCGATGGGAATCCCTGACAGGTGCGCAGCAATCACTGCTGCAAATACCTCGTATCTGTCTCCCAAAACAAGCAGCAATTCAGGTTTCATATCTTCGAAACAGTCAGCAAAGGATTTGACGGCCTCTCCCGTAGCTCTCGCCATTCCTCTTTTAGAGTCATCATCCATGGCAATGGGCAGACTGACATAATCCTGAAATCCGTCTCTTTGAATCTCTGACTGTGTATTTCCGAAAGCATCTTCCAAATGGCTTCCGGTTACAACCAGCCGAAGGTCAATTTCATCCGATTGTTTCAGTCTCTTCAGGATTTCCTTCAACAAACCATAATCCGCTCTAGTGCCCGACACGGCGCACACCTTATGCTTCATTTTTCCACTTCCTTTATCAAAAGCGATATTGTGTCATCCTGCTATTGTTCCGATCAAAACAGGGGTCTGTTTGTTCTCTCAGATTCAAAAGACGATCGTATGCCGATGGGTCGAAAATCGTCCTTCCCACCCAGAAGGGCAACCTTCCATTCTTATTGAACTGCTTTTTAAATCCAAATAAGTTGTCATCGGGTGCCATCCCGCCTCCAAGATGAAACTTTCCAATTCCATTTTTGTTTGCCCAACAGGCCGCCTCGTACAACATCAGATTGCCCGGTGCATACTTCCTGTATTCCGTATGGGTCCCTGCCAGATGATAATGCAAAAACCGGTCATTGAAATAAAATATAGCCCCGGCAATTGGAATCCCTTCCCTCATGGCATAAAAGAGACAGGCATGATCCCTAAGGGAACTCTGTTCCTCAAAATAGTCCTTATTAAAAAAATAGTACTGCGAAGCCTGATCCTTCTTCATGGTCTCCTCGTACATCCGAAGAAATTCTCCATACGCTTCAACAGGCTTTCTTTCTATTGTGACACCGTTCTTAACAGCCTTCCTGACCATATTCCGATTCTTGCAGTCCATATTTGACATGATCCGTTCCTGATCAGAGGTGTCGATGAAAATAGTATCGTGCAGATAACGCAGTTCAAAAGCCAAAGGCACCGTTTCATGATTGCCAAGTAACGGATGAAAACGGACAAACTGCTCAACGATCCCCTCTTCCACACAATACTCCCGCATTTCCGTAAGAAACCTCTTCTGCGACTCCTCCGAAACAGGCCCATCAGAAAGCGGTCCCCCATATCCATAGGGTGTCTCCAGATCAAAGCAGACCCCCGGAGAAAGCATGGAAAAGCGAGGATCCTCCGAAATATCCCGTTTCATGGCAACATAGCAGAAATGTGACACGGCATCCTGATACTCGATCAGCAACGGCTCACCGTCCCCATGAAGCATAAACGTCCCGGCATATTCATAAAGATAATAGACATCCCAGTTGGCAAAGCTTCTTACCAGCGGGTTCCACTCTTCTTCATCTTTTTTTGTATAAACCCTTAAAATGTGAGTTTCCCTCCATACTTCTTGATCACATCTGCCATATATTGCATATCCTCTTCGGCATACCTTTGATCTACAGGCAATGTGATCAGTTCCTTTGCATTCGCCACGGCACCCGGACGCCGATCCTCCATAAAACCGTCAAAGGGCCAATGAACCGCACAGTATATCCGATTTTCCATCAGGTATTCCCTGAAACGATCCCGCTTTGGGACTCTGACAGGAAATCCGAAAGGACATTCATCCTCGCTGAACCGGATCGATACTAATTCCTGTGGAAGCAGTGTCTCCAACAATCTCGCATTTCTCTTTCTTGCAGCAACCAAGTCCTCCACGTCCACGCACTCGGCCACAAAGGAATTAAAATCCGACATAAGATACACACCGTCCCGGCGATCCAGCCGCTCCTCACACGCAGCAAAAATGCGACGGTATTCAACGTTATAATCTCCCTGGCCCTTCAGAAAACGGTCTTTCAGAATAAAACCGACGAATCTTTCATTATCCGTACTTTTCTCCGGCATGGAACCGGGCATTCCAAGAGCTGCATCCTTTGAATACAGCACCCCACCCTTCGAGAGGGGCATCCATTTACGCAGACTGCATACCATATAATCGCCGATTGTCCGGGCCGCGGAGAATAAACTGTGTGTGGTATCCTCCAGGATCAACCAGTTATACTCTTTTGCAAGGCCGCTCACTTCCTTAAGCAACGCTTCTGGTAAAAGCTTCCCATAATAATTCATCAGCAACAAAACTCCGTCACCGATTTTCATCTTTTGTTTTATTTCATCAACATCGATGGTAAAGTCCGGAAATACCCTGTAAAAATCAATGGATTCAAAAGGAAAGCAGCGAATAACGGATTCACAGATATACTCCGGAAGCAGTACCTTCTGTCCTTCCCTCAGTAGTTTTGCAAACTCTCTCAGAGCACTTCTTCCGCTGTCATAATACACAGCGCAGGAAAAAGGCTTCAGATATTGAAACAGATTCCTGTCTGTCTTTTTCAATCCTGAAAGATCCATATGGTATTCACTTCCAAGCTCTATCCTTCTATTCCCCATATAGTTTAATTCTCATCTTCTCTAATTCGGACATCTGGCCCATATCCATCCAGTCACTCTCCCCAACCGGGAAAACAGCGACCCGCCTTCCCTTCTTCCGTTCCTTTTCGATCACATCCGGGAAACCGACAGGGACCTGATCCTCAATATCCTCAAGAACCTCGGGTTCGACTACATAGATACCCGTATTCGTCAAA
>JAILAR010000126.1 GCA_024681515.1 Eubacterium sp.
ACGTTGTGGTGGGACTTGATCACGGCAGATTTGCCGAGGCCGGATTCGATCACATCAGGATAAATGGTTCCCTGCGCCAGGAAATCCACGGCGCCGATCTTCCTTGCTTCTTCTTCAAATACACGGATAAACTCTTCGCCGATGATATGGCGTTTCCGCTCCGGATCCGTCTCGCCGGCCAGCTTCAGGTAAAACCGCTCCTGTGCATTGACGCGGATGAAATTCAGGTCGTACTGTCCCTTCGGGCCGAAGACCGCCTCCACCTCATCGCCTTCATTTTTACGAAGGAGTCCGTGATCCACAAAGACACAGGTCAGCTGTTTGCCCACTGCCTTGGACAGCAGGACCGCTGCAACGGAAGAATCCACACCGCCGGACAGAGCGCAGAGCACCTTTCCGGTTCCGATCTTCTCCCGCAGTTCCTGAATGGTGCGTTCCACAAAGGAATCCATCTTCCAGTTTCCGCAGCAGCCGCAGACATTGATCACAAAGTTTCGAAGGATATCCTTTCCGTGCTGGGTATGCTGAACCTCCGGATGGAACTGGGTCGCATACAGCTTTCGCTCCGGATTCTCCATGGCAGCCACGGGGCAGTGCTCCGTCTCCGCCGTGATATGAAAGCCCTCCGGTACCTTTGCGATATAATCCGTGTGGCTCATCCAGGAAGTAAAGATGGACGGGATTCCGCAGAACAGATCCGAATCTGCGGAGGACGGTGTTGTCTCCGTTCTTCCGTACTCACTCACCGGTGCGGTCGCCACCTCTCCGCCCAGAAGATGTGCCATCAGCTGGGAACCGTAGCAGATACCGAGGATCGGGATACCCAGTTCAAAGATCTCCGGCGTATAGGACGGAGACTCTTTCAGATAGACGCTGTTTGGGCCGCCGGTAAAGATGATCCCCTTCGGATTCATTTCCCGGATCTTATCCAGGGAAATGGTATAGGGATGCACTTCGGCATATACGTTGCATTCCCGCACACGGCGTGCGATCAGCTGGTTGTACTGTCCTCCGAAATCAAGGACAATGATCTTCTCCTGGTTCATGATACCTCCATTTCAAAACTCTGCCCTATGTCTTACGCTTACGTCCGTGCTCCGCTCTGTTTAATCTTCCGTACTCTCTTCTGTACTGTCCTCCGGTGCGGGCAGCGGATCCATGCCCAGCTCCTCGAGCGCCCTGGTCAGCTGTGGATCTTCATTGTGAGGAAGACGGCTCAGCTTCCGAAGCTTTTCGATGGGCAATTCCACTTCCACACCCGGCTCGATCCCCTGCTCGTGAATATCGGAACCCGCCGGCAGGAAATACTTTGCTATCGTCATCTTGACCGCAGATCCGTCCTCCAGAGGGAAGGTCTGCTGCACGATCCCTTTGCCGTAGGATGTCTCCCCGACCAGGATCGCCTTACCGTAATCTCTGAGGACCCCGATGAAGATCTCCGCGGAGCTGGCACTGTTTCCGTTCATCAGCACGGCCATGGGGATATCCACCTCGTGGCCGTCCCTGGTATAATCCTTGTAGAGGATCTTGCCCTCCTTATCCCGCATTTCCAGGAGAAGGCCGGGTTTCTTCTCATCGCCGCCTTCCGGAACTATATTGTCCTGAACGAGGTAATCCACCATTTTGATCACCGTGTCCGTATAGCCGCCCGGATTGTTTCGAACATCAAAGATCAGTGCTTTTGCTCCCTGAGAAGTCAGGGAATCCACTCCTTCCTGAAACTGCGTTGAGGTATTCACATTAAACTCCGTGATCCTGATATATCCGACGCCGTTCTCCATCATCTCATACTCTACACTGATGCTTTCGATCTTGCGTCTTGGGACGTCAAATTCCAGGAAATCATCCTCGCCTTCTCTGTACATCTTCAGATGTGCCGTGGTATTCGAGGAACCCCGGATCATTTTTACGACCTCATCCAGTTCCATGCCTGTCGTCAGCTCCACGCCGTCGATCTCCACGAAAATGTCCTCCGGCAGAAGGCCCGCTTCTTCCGACGGGCTTCCGCGCATGGGTTCCACCACATAGACCGCATGGGTATCCATATTCTGCGAAACCGTGCAGCCGATCCCTACATATTCCCCACTGTCCTCTTCCTGTGTCTGGGCAAATTCCTCCGGAGTATAGTATTTCGCATACTTGTCTCCCAGGCCATAGAGCAGGCCGTCATAATAGTATTCTTCCTGTAATGCAGGATCCGGATCATAATAAAACTTCTTTTGGATCAGTTCTTCGATCACCTGCGTCTTAGCTCTTGTTTCACCCGAATCCGGATCAAAACTGCTACTGCTGCCCGTGGAGCTGTCCTTCGAATCAGAGCCGCAGCCTCCTGTCGCAAAAAGCATGGTTCCGGTAAGCAGGTACACAAGTCCTTTTTTCCAGCGTTTCATGCAGTCATTCCTTCCTGTCAGTTAATTGCAAGCTTGCTTATTATATGTTCAGGCGGCTGCTGATGCAGCCGCCCGAAATCATCCGTCTATATCTGTCAGTACGGAAGCCCCAGATACGGGCGCGGGTTCACGTACTGTCCGTTCAGCTTCACGCCGAAATGCAGATGCGGCGCGCTGGACACGCCGGTGGATCCGGCATATCCGACAACCTGACCGGCATTGACGGTATCACCTTTGACTACCGCATACCGGCTCAGATGGTGGTAAATGATGACAAGATCCTGCCCGATATCGATCTTGACCGTATTCCCACCGCTGCCGTCATATCCTACAAAAGTAACCGTTCCCGATGCCGCGGCCACCAAGGGATCATACATGTTTGCCGCAATATCGATACCCTTGTGGTCCTTGGACGCTCCCGGGATACCGATATCCCCACGCCAGCCATAGTCCGAAGTGATCCGGGTACTGGAGGGCTGCGGCCATACAAAGATCTCTCCGTTGTAGGGCGTGATGGGTGTTATGATCGGATCTCTGGAGATGGAAGCCGGGATAACCACACCTGTCTGATCCTGCAGCTGCTTTAACCGGGCCTCCAGCGCTTTCGCCTGCGCCTCTGCCTCGAGCCGTGCGATCTCATTTGCATCCTGCTGCATCTGAAGCTGCAGCTTTGTCAGCTCCGTCTGCTGCTCATCGATCTGTGCCTGGAATGCCAGGATCTCCTTTTCTTTTTCGTTGGAGAGCAGCACCAGCGCTTCCTGCTGATCCTTGTAATAGGTCTGCATTACGCCGTAATCATCCGTCATTACCTTCAGCATGGCCATCCGGTTCGCCAGACTCTGACGCGCCGTCTGGTAACGTACCAGCAATACGGAATCATACAGGCTGACCTGCTGCACATACTCCGTCCGGTTCAGGATATCCGCGAAATCAGCTGCATAGAGCAGCGCGTCCAGATAGGAATAGGTTCCGTTCTCGTAGGAATTCTGGATATGCTCCTTCAGCTTCTGATACTGCATATCCACATCCTGCTGCGCGAGTTCCAGTTCCGTCTCCAGCTGCAGCAGGGTGGCGTCCACCATCTGCCGGTCCGCTTCCATCTCATCCATCCGGGTCTGCAGGGAAATGATCTCTTCGTCCATCTGCTGCAGATTTTCGATGAAGGAATTCTGGTTCCGCTTCATGTTGTTGAGAAGGGTACGAACCTCCTGGGAGGCCATGATATCCTCCGCATATTTTGTACGCAGATTTGCAACCCGTGCGGATTCCAGATAGGCTGTATAAGGAAGCGCGGTAACGGTAGCTGCCTGCTGGGTATCACTGGTTACCGGTCCGTCCGAAGAAGCCGTCTCGGAGCTTCCCGTCTGATCCTCTGTGGAAGCCTGCGTCGGTTCTTCCGTCTTCTCAGTCTTCTTTTCCGTGGATTTCTGGGTCTGCTTTTCGGTCTTCTCTGTCTTCTTCTCCGTGGATTCCTGGGTTTTCTTTTCGGTCTTCTCTGTCTTCTTCTCTGTGGAACCCTCTGTCTGATCACCGGTGTTCTCAGAGTCTTTTTCAGATGTTTTTTCCGAAGCATTCTCCGATGAATCTTCGCCCGTTTCGGACGAATCCTCCGAGACAACCTCTGACGTATTCGGAGTCTCCGGATCATCCGCATATACATACGCTCCGGAAAGACCAAGGATCAAAAGATAGGTTGTAAAAATACGAATCTGCTTTTTAAGTTTTCTGTTATTTGTGTTTTTGATGTTTCTTCTCAACCCGATCACCTCCAATCCGATTTACAGTAAAACTTTTATTCCAAAGCAGCTTAGACTTTCAGATGCTTTCTGGTGGTCAGCCAGCTGCCGAGGAAACCGATGCCGACACCGATTCCGATGGAAGTCGGTGCCAGAACCTGGAACAGGTCTCCTTCCGGTACGAATTCGAAAATGCTCCGCAGAACGGAGAACCGTCCTACCACATAATCGATGACCGTCTGATACATATAGTAGAGGATCGCCACGGGAATGGCGGATCCCACCAGACCGATGAGGACACCCTCTACGATGAACGGTGCACGGACAAAGGCATTTGTCGCACCGATCAGTTTCATGATTCGGATCTCTTCCTTCCGGACCGTGATACCGATGGTGATGGTATTACTGATCAGGAAGATGGATACCAGAAGCAGGATCACGATGATACCGACGGATGCGTAACCGACGAACTTGTTGATCGCCAGCACGTTATTTGCGGTATATTCCGAACTCTTAACCTTCCGGACACCCTTGATGGAACTTACAAACTGTACAAAATCCGCCTGATACGATACATCCTTCAACGTAATGGTAAAGGATGCGGAGTTGGCCAGCGGATTGTCCTGACCGAAGGTCTCTCTGGCCGCCTGCGGATCATCATAGCTGGCTTCCGAGAACTGTCTCCAGGCCTCTTCTGCAGATATGAAATCCAGCGTTGCCACCTCGTCCCGGGTACGGATCTGTTCCCGGATCATTTCTACCTGATCGTCTGCGATCCCTGCATCAAAGAAGACGGAAATGGAGATATTTCCCTCAATCTTCTTGATGGCGGAGCGGAAATTCACGATAACCGCATACAGCACACCGAACAGGAAGAGGCAGGCCACGATGGTACCGATGGATGCCAGTGAAAAGAGCAGATTTCTGCGGATATTCTTGATACCCTGTCGGAAGGAATAACCGATCGAACTAATCCTCATCGATATACCCTCCCTTCTCAACGTCGCTGATGATCACGCCCTTCTTCAGCGTAATGACGCGCTTCTTCATGGCGTTGACGATCTCTTTATTGTGGGTTACCACAACTACCGTGGTGCCCTTGGCGTTGACGTCTTCCAGGAGGTTCATGACCTCCCAGGTATTCTTGGAGTCCAGATTACCGGTAGGCTCATCCGCAAGGATGATATCCGGCTTGTTTACAAGTGCGCGGGCGATGGCCACACGCTGCTGCTCACCACCGGACAGCTGCCGGGGGTAGGATTTATACTTGTCCGCCAGACCAACCATGGTCAGCATGGCCGGTACCTGACGGCGGATGTAACGCGCCGGCGTCTCGATAACGCGCTGCGCGAAGGCTACATTTTCATATACGGTACGATCCTTGATCAGACGGAAATTCTGGAACACAAAGCCCAGTTTCCGGCGTACCTTGGGGATCTGTCTTTTCTTAAGTTTGTTGTAGTTGAAACCTGCTACCTCGATCTTGCCTTTGGTGGGAACAAGCTCGCGGATCAGCAGCTCCAGCATGGTGGTCTTTCCCGAACCGGAGCTTCCTACGATAAAGACGAACTCGCCCTTCTCGATATGAAGGCTGATATCCTTCAAAGCCACGGTTCCGGTCGGATACTTCATAGTTACATTTTCAAGTGTGATCATGTTGCAGTCCTTCCGATTTTATTACCGTTTTGTTTCTATGTTAACTGACAGCCACAGGCCGTCAGTTATGATACGGATCCGCCGTCGGTTCTTATGGCGTCTGCCTTAAAACTCCAGCGTCTCCATATATTTCATATACTTCACGACCATGAGAGCGATCTTGAAGGTGATGGCATCTTCGAACACACGAAGATCCAGGCCGGTTGCCTTCTGGATCTTGTCCAGACGGTAAACCAGTGTGTTTCGATGGATATAGAGCTGGCGGGAGGTCTCGGACACATTCAGGCTGTTCTCGAAGAATTTGTTGATGGTCGCAAGCGTCTCATCATCAAACTCATCCGGAGACTTACCGTCGAAGATCTCCTTGATAAACATCCGGCAGAGCGGGATCGGCAGCTGGTAAATGAGCCGTCCGATGCCCAGATTGTTGTAGGCGATGATATTCTTGTCGCTGTAGAAGATCTTGCCAACATCCAGAGCCATCTTCGCTTCCTTGTAGGAACGGGATACTTCCTTGATCTCATTGACCGTTGTACCGAAGGCTACATGTACGCTGGACATCGCCTCGGTATTCAGCATATCCACGATGGTCTTGGCGATCCTGGACAGTTCCTCGAAGGTTTCCGTCGGCTTCACTTCCTTCACCAGGATGATGTTCTTCTCATCCACTGCGGTGATGAAATCCTTTGTCTTGGTTGCAAAAAGATTCCGCACGGTCTCCAGCGCATTGTTGTCCTTCTCCGTCTTCGTCTCAATGATAAATACCACGCGCTTCACATCCGTATCGATATGCAGCTTCTTCGCGCGGTTATAGATATCCACCAGAAGGAGATTGTCCAGCAGCAGGTTCTTGATAAAGTTGTCCTTATCGAACCGCTCCTTATAGGCTACCAGAAGATTCTGGATATGAAATGCAGCCATCTTTCCGACCATGAAGGTACTGTCATTCTCACCCTTTGCCATGATCACATATTCCAGCTGCTTATCATCCTTTACCTTGAAGAACTGATTGCCCAGCATAGCCTGGCTTTCTGCCGGCGATTCCGCGAATCCCGCTACCGCATCTTCGAAGCCGTCCACCGAACCATCAATGGTTTTCGCAAGGATCCTTCCTTCCACGTCCATAACCACGAGATCCACTTTTGTGATCGTCCGGATCCCCTCGATGGTATCCTGCAGAATCTGATTTGATATCATGTGTCTTCTCCTTTTTTGTTTTTTTATCCGAATTTTGTGATCCGGATCTTCCCACATTATGTAACCCCGGTATACATCACGGTGCCATACTTCCTCTACACTATCCGTACTATTTTAACAGAAAATGCCACGAAAAAAAAGAGGGAATCCGGCTTTTTCCCGGATTCCCTCGGAAGAATTCATAAAAGATTAACAAATAATTGACTAGTTTGCGATGATCTGCTCTGTCTCTTTGTCGAAGATGTGGATCTTGGACAGGTCGAATGCGAACTGTACGGTGTCGCCCGGACGAGCGGTTGTACGTGCATTTACTCGAGCTGTGATATCGAACTGATCGATGGAGAAGTACAGATATACTTCAGCACCAAGCATTTCGTAGATATTGATCCGTGCATCGATGACAGACTCCGGAGAGGACTCGATGAACAGCTGCTCGTCGTGGATGTCCTCCGGACGGATACCAAGAACAACGTCCTTGTCGATGAAACCACCGGCAATCAGCTTGTTGGCCTTTACTTCCGGAACCTTGATGGAGTGAGAACCGAACATCAGGAGCACGTCTGCACCGGACTTTACAACCTTGCAGTCAATGAAGTTCATCGGCGGCATACCCATGAAACCTGCAACGAACAGGTTTGTCGGATGATCGTACAGATTCTGCGGAGTATCAACCTGCTGGATGATACCGTCCTTCATAACGACGATACGGGTACCAAGTGTCATAGCCTCGGTCTGGTCATGTGTTACGTAGATGATCGTGGTCTGCAGTCTCTGATGCAGCTTGGAGATCTCGACACGCATCTGAACACGGAGCTTAGCATCCAGGTTGGAAAGAGGCTCGTCCATCAGGAATACCTTCGGCTCACGGACGATAGCACGACCCATGGCAACACGCTGTCTCTGACCACCGGACAGAGCCTTCGGCTTACGATCCAGAAGGTGCTCGATCTCAAGGATTTTAGCTGCCTCATGTACGGACTTGTCGATCTTCTCCTTGGAAACCTTGCGGAGTTTCAGACCGAATGCCATATTGTCATAAACGGACATGTGCGGATACAGAGCGTAGTTCTGGAATACCATGGCGATATCTCTGTCCTTCGGCTCTACTGCGTTCACCAGCTTGTCGCCGATCCACAGCTCACCGGAGCTGATGTCCTCAAGACCTGCGATCATACGCAGAGTTGTGGACTTACCACATCCGGAAGGTCCAACGAAGATGATGAACTCCTTATCTGCGATCTCCAGATTGAAGTCCTTTACAGCGTTGAAGCCGTTCGGATAGATCTTGTAAATGTTTTTGAGTGATAAACTAGCCATCTCTTGCTTCCTCCTAAAAAAATGATATATTGAGATATGGTCTGTTTGCGTATTTAAGGTTTACACCGCTACTAATATAATCTTTTTATGTCTATTAAACTATATGTGAAATGCATAAATAACTTGAAATTCTTTTGTCAAACTTGCACACCGCCTTGTAAAACATCATCACTTTTTACAAAAACAGGCAGGCGCTTTTCTGAAAAGCGCCTGTCTTTTGTGAATTATTCCTCAAATATACCGGCTTCCCGAAAATCACTGCAAACCTACTGAAAAGCATATGCAAATCTTGTACAACCTGCCGAGATTTTTGGTACTTATGCTATATTTACGGTCCCGCCACAAGAATATCTTTATTTCCGATGACTATGAGCACATCGTGGGCGGAGATCACCACGTCCGTCTCCTCTTCCTTCATCATATCCGTCTCAATGGTGGCACCCGGGAACAGGGAGATCAGTTCCTCTCCCTTTTTATTCTGAGAGAAATACAGTTTCGAACTATCCGTCACGCCCTTGTAGTTTCCGGCATCCACCGCCGTGTAACCCATGCCTTCCAGCTTTTCCTTCCAGGCACCTGCCACACCGCCGATCTCCGTGCCGTTGAGAACGGCGATCTTGATCCCATAATCAGCTACGATCTGCTCAGTGGTTGCTTCGGTCTTCTCTGCCGTGAGCAGTTCATCCGTCTGGTTCTCGGTCTGTACCGTGGTATCCGCCTCTGCCTTCTTCAGGCTTTTCCCGTGGATCAGGGACCGAACCAGTGCAAATGCAAGGCAAACGATCACGATCACCAGTATTACGACCACTGCCCGAAGAAACATTGAAAAAAACAGCCCTGTGGCGCTCTGCTTTTTCTTCATTTCAGAACCCCCTCATCTGATAGATGATTCAAAAATACCTTCCTCACACAGTATAGCAAATCCACAAAAGGATTGCAACGAATCCCGAAACAAAAACGCAGAAAATTGACATAAAATCCGAAGTAAAAAAGCCTCCCCCTCATCTTCTTTAAATCCTTAATATATGGTAAAATGATGATATAATATTCACATGATGATCCATATGACAAGAAAGGCAGATGCCATGAAAACAGCCCTGATCACCGGAGCCTCCCGTGGAATCGGGAGAGCCACCGCTCTTCGTCTGGCACAGGAAGGATCCTATCCGCTCCTCTGTCTGACAGCCCATACAAATGAAGTCCTTCTGAGATCCACCGCAGAAGAGATCCGATCCGCCTTCCCGGAGCAGGCAGTGATGTGTTCCATCGGGGATATCGGAGACATCTCCTACGCGGAAACTCTCAGAGATTCTCTGCACAAAGCCGGAGGAACCGTGGCCCTGCTGATCAACAACGCAGCGATCTCCTTCCACGGACTCCTGATGGATCAGACTCCGGAGGAATGGGATCGGGTGATACGGACGAATCTGACGTCCATATATAACACCTGCCATACGTTCGCGAAGGATCTTATGTTAACCAGTTCTTACACTGATCCGGACATTAATATTATGTCACCTTGCAAGCGTGGCGGCACGAGCGAGAACATTATGTCAACCGACACCGACAGCAATTCAGGCAGTAATATTATGTCAACCGACATCGGTCGGATCATCAACGTATCCTCGATCTGGGGTGCGGTCGGCGCCTCCTGTGAAGTTGCTTACAGCGCAGCCAAAGGCGGAGTCAACGCCTTCACGCAGGCACTGGCCAAGGAACTGGCACTCTCCCATGTGGCAGTAAACGCGGTTCAGCCCGGCGTGGTGGATACGGAAATGAACAATAACCTGTCACCGGAGGAGAAATCCGAGCTGGCAGAAGCACTCCCTTCCGGCCGTTTTGTATCACCGGAGGAGGTTGCGGAGGCGATCCTTCTGCTCTCCCGCATGCCTGCTTCCGTGACCGGAACCATTCTCAGAGTCGACGGGGGCTGGGCGGGGTGATGCGCGAGCAATGAGCCATGCAGGACTGCGAGACCGCCGAATCGACCAAGCCGGCAGGCGCGACTTGCGAAGCAATCGGAGATGGCGGCATGTCTCAAAAAATACAGAGCAACGACAGGCTCGAGGTACGCCATAATCAAAACACAAAGGAGCATACGATATGGGCGATGTATACGTGGAATTCTTCTCAGACGAAGCATTGGAGAATATCATGACCATGCTGCGGTATCATCCGGAGCGGATCATTTATCTGGGCCATAAGCATAATATGATCACCAAGAAAATGAAGAGCCTCCGGAAATTTGCGTCCGTCACTTCTCCGGAGACGGTGCTGGAATTTATCGAAGTGCCCCGGGACAGTCTGGACCTTTGCATCCAGACCATCGACGATATCTGCGAAGAATACCCGGATGCGCATTTTGAGCTGACCGGCGGCGGAGAGATGTTCCTAATCGCCTTCGGCTATGTCAGTGCGAAACGGAAGACCAACACTCTCCGGATCGATCCTTACACAGGCACGGAAATGGATTTCAATAACGGCGATGCGCCGGTCACGATCCAGACCGGGATCAGGATCAGTGTGGCGGAAAATATCATCCTTCACGGAGGCGTGCTCCGCGCGCCCATGACCAACTGGCGATTCACGGAGCAGTTCCGGGATGAGATCCGCACCATCTGGGGCGTTGCGCAGGAACTCCGGCACAACTGGAACAAGCACTGTTCCGTGATCGAGGAAGTCGTAAAGAATTATCCCGCCGACGAGAACGGTGTATACCGCATTCCGAAAGCCGCTCTCCGCGATGCCGTGCAGATTCTTCAGCGTCTGAGCGAAGTCAGCATGATGGATTTCTTCCGGTATGAGCGTTCACAGGTCATCTTCCGTTTCCGATCCAAACAGATCCGCGAGATCGTGACCAAGACCGGAAATATCCTGGAACTCCATGTCTATGAGGTTGCCACACGCAAGCCCACGGAATTTACCGATGCGGTGGTGGGCGCCGTGATCGACTGGGATGGAGAGGCTGTGCCTGAACCGAATCCGGAAGACGGCCGCCCGAAAAGCGAGACCATCAACGAGATTGATGTGATCCTGATGCGCTCCGCCGTTCCCACCTTCATTTCCTGCAAGAGCGGACGCGCGGATTCCAAAGCGCTGCATGAACTGGAGACCGTCACCAGCCGCTTCGGCGGAAAATACGCAAAAAAAGTACTGGTGATGGCGTCGCCCTGCGACACCTCCACCAGTGGCTCTTCTTTCTTCAAACAACGCGCCAAAGATATGCATATCTGGGTACTGGATGATATCTATTCCCTGACCGACGAACAGCTGATCCGAAAGCTGCAGCGGATCCAGGGAGCGTAGATTCCGGATCACCGAGATTCTGCCGGCTCTCATAAAAAAGAAGCTTCCTTTGTGATACGCTTGTGATACGCTTGTGATACGCTACCGGGGAAGCTTCTTTTTATTGTTTTACGGGTTTGCTTTCGATTTGTCCTTATCATGCGACATGTTTTTGAACAGGGTGTACTTTCCGTCCCAAAGCAGCTCGATGGTGCCCAGCGCACCGTTTCTCTGTTTTGCCACGATAATGTCGGCCACTCCCGGCCGTGTCGTGGTATCGGGATTATAATACTCATCCCTGTAAATGAACATGACCACGTCCGCATCCTGCTCGATGGATCCGGACTCACGCAGATCCGCAAGCACCGGCTTATGATCCGTACGGGAATCCGCCGCACGGTTCAGCTGCGACAGGGCGATAACAGGAACTCCCAGTTCCTTTGCCAGACCCTTCAGAGCACGGGACACTTCGGCGATGAACAGCTGCCGTGACTCCACCGGACGGGAGGCATTCATCAGCTGCAGGTAGTCGATGATGATCAGTCCCAGGTTCTTTGTCTGTTTCAGCTTCCTGCATTTGGAGCGGAGCTCGGAAAGAGTGATGGAGGAATTATCATCAATATACAGCGGAGCCTGGGACAGCACCTCCGTTGCCTCGATGATGGCATCCCATTCACGATCCGAAAGCTTACCGGTCCGGATCGACTTTGCATCTACCTTCGCCTCCATGGCCACCATACGGGAGACCAAAGACTCCTTACTCATTTCCAGAGAAAAGATCGCCGTAGGGATCTTCTCCTGCGTCACCACATGTCTTGCAAAATTCAGTACCAGCGCGGTCTTTCCCATGGACGGACGTGCCGCTACAAGGATCAGTTCTCCTTTATGTAGACCAGTCAAATGATTGTCCAGGTCATAAAACCCGGTGGGCACACCCGTGATCCTGCCGGAGGTCCGGGATGCCTCTTCGATCTCATCGATCACGGAAGACACTATCTCCGACATCGGGCTGAAATCCCTGCTTCCGCTTTTGCTCTGCACCAGCTTGAAGACCTGCTCTTCCACATTGTCCATCAGATCATTGACGGAGCCCTGTGCTTCGTAGCAGTCCTTGGAGATGCCCTCCGTCAGACGGATCATCTGCCGGAGCATGGATTTATCACGGACGATTCTCGCATAGTCCGCGGCAAAGACCGAGGTCTGCTGTTCCGAAAGAATATCTATAAGATATCCCACCTGACAAAGATGTTCCGGCGCTCCCATGGACCGGAGCTTCTCCCGGAGGATAACGTCATCAACAGCCTTTCCCTGCCTGTGCAGATCGCAGATCGCCTCAAACAGAATTCCGTATTCCGCGTTATAAAAATCTTCTTTTCTCAGGATTCCGCTGACATCAGAGATCGCATCGGCGTCCATCAGCATGGATCCGATGATATTCCGTTCTGCGGCATTATCATGCGGTGGAATCCTTCGAACTACGTTCTCCGAATCCATCCAGATTTACTTTTCCTCCTTCACGTGCACCAGAAGCTCTGCGGTCACTTCCGGATGAAGCTTCACTGCAACCTTGTAACTGCCCACACTCTTGATCGGATCCTTCACCTGGATCTTCTTCTTGTCGATGGAGAGATTTAACTGCTTCTTCATCAGATCGGAGATTTCCTTGGAGGAAATGGAACCGAACGCCCTTCCGCCCTCTCCCATTTTGATCTCCGTGGTCACAGAGGATTCTGCCAGCTTCGCTGCAAGGGCCTGTGCCTCTGCCAGGTTTTCCGCAGCCACCTTTGCGTCATTCTGATTCTTCAGCTTAAGATCGTTCAGGTTCTTGGGCGTCGCTTCCACACCAAGTTTCTTCGGAAGCACAAAGTTCCGTGCATATCCCGGATTTACTTCCACGATCTCGCCTTTTTTTCCAAGGGACTTTACGTCCTGTAATAAAATTACTTTCATTGTGTATTCTCCTGTTTTCTGTTTATGATATATGATTGTTTTTTCACCGGTTTGTTTTTTCACCGGTTCGTTTTATCGGCCGGTCCTTACAGGCTTCCCGAAGCCGTCATCTCTTTAAGCACCTGCTTCAGGCGCGCAAAGAATTCTTCCTTTGTGGTATTCTTCAGCTGGGCGCCGGCTACGGTGGCGTGTCCGCCGCCGTTAAACTGCTCCAGGACCACCTGCACGTTCACATCCCCGATGGACCGTCCGGACACATACAGAATGCCGTCCGCGGATTCCGTCACAACGAAGGACGCCTTGACATTCTCCACGTTCAGCAGCTCATTTGCGGCCTTTGCCACGGGAACCGTCGGCGCATCCTTGCTTTCGGGATCCGCCTCAACATAGGACAGTGCATAACATCCCATGAAGATCTCCGCATTGCTGATACCCTGCGCCCGTTCCTTCATGGAAAGCAGGCTGCTGCGGAACATTTTCCGGACACGGGTGATATCCGCACCGCTCTTTCGCAGATAGGACGCCGCTTCGAAGGTCCGGACACCGGTCTTGTTCAGGAAGTTGTCCGTATCGATCAGGATACCCGCATACATGGCGTCTGCCTCTACCGGCCGGATCTTCGGTTTTGCGGAGATATACTGGAACATCTCCGTGATCATCTCACAGGCCGAGGACGCGAACGGCTCGATGTAGGACAGCGTCGCATTTTCGATGGGTTCGTTGGACTGCCGGTGATGGTCGAATACAACCACGGTGGAAGCCATGGACAGCAGCTCCTCGCAGGCGGTCATGCTGGGACGGTTAACGTCGCAGACCACCAGCATGGTATTTGCATCCACCATACCCAGCGCACGTCCGCTGGAGATCAGCATATCACTGTTCTGATTTCCCACATGGAAGGTGTTGACCAACGGTTGGATCGCTTCCGTATCATCATTCAGGACCACAAATGCTTTCTTTCCCAGGGTCGTTACCAGCCGCCAGATTCCGATAGCCGAACCGAACGCATCCGCATCCGGGCGTTTATGCGCCATGATGATGACCTTTTCCTTATTCTCCAGCAGTTCTTCAAATGCCTGCGCCTTGACACGCGCCTTCACCCGGGTCTGCTTCTCCGTTCCGGTACTCTTCCCACCGAAATAGGTTACCTGTTCTCCGTCCTTTACCGCCACCTGATCACCGCCCCGACCCAGGGACAGGCCGATGGCTACCTTTGCATTTTCAAAGGCTTCGATAAAGCTTTCCTTTGCGGTTCCGATACCGACGGACAACGTCACGGGAATTTCATTTCCCACATTCAGACTCTTTACATCATCCAGAAGCGAGAACCGGTCCTCCTGCAGTGTGTCCATATATTTCTGCCGGAACACGAAGAGATACTTGTCATTTTCCAGACGCCGGACTACCGCATCCAGGTTCGTCAGATACATGTTGATCTTCCGGTCTACCAGAGCCGTCAGAAGAGAATGCTTTACTTCCTCCAGAGAATTCATGACCTCATCGTAATTATCGATGTAGATCAGACCCGCGATCATTTTCTGGTCATAGGTCTCCTGCTCCAGTCGCCGCTCATTTGTAACGTCAAAAAGGTACAGGACCACTACCACATCATCTCCGCGGCGTTCGGTCCGGTCTTCTTCAAATGCCGTGGACAGATCCACCCGCCGGATCACAGCGTTATACCGCCGGTCCTCGCAGACCACATCCATACGGAATTCGCCTTCGATCTCATCCAGCACCTCCGGCGTAATGTCCGGGAGATACATGTCCACCCGCTGCCGGAGCAGCTTCTTCTCGCTGACCTCGATGGTGCGGTAGAACATGGCGTTGGCCCAGAGGATCTTCCCGTCTGTGTCAAGCAATGCATAGGGCACGGCCAGTCCGTGCAGCAGTTCCTTCTGCACCTTCCCCTGTTCCAGGGAATAATCCACGATGGTCGCGGACACGATGGGCATCAGCCGCACATAGGCAAAGATGACCACCAGGATATAGACTCCCAGCACCGCCGCTGCCACCAGAGTCTCCCGGCTTTCCAGTCCGAAGAACATGATGCAGAACCCCAGCAGAAGGATTGCCAGAAGGATCGGCACCAGGATCACATATTTCATTTTGCTTCGCAGTCTGCGTCCGCTTGTCATAATTTACACCTCAGGATCTACACGATCTGGTCCCGGAACTCGTCTTTGAGCTGTGCCAGGATGATATCCATACGCTTGTCGTAATCCGTCATATCCTTATGCATCTTATTATAGATCGCCCGCTGCAGCATGGCGTAGATGGTCATCTCCCGGACATCGTCCTTGGAATCTCCGATCTCCATCATGATGTCCTCGAAATACTGCTCCGACAGGCCCATCTTATGTACTTCGCTTCGGAGCGTGGTGATATCTTCCGTAGCCGATACCACATAGAAATATCCTTTCAGGGATTCCTGATTGTTGTTCAGATCATAGGCTTTCAGGAAAAACATCTTTGCGTCATCGGTGTCCAGATTGTTGGCCGCGGCCACCGCACGGTTGTGGTAGACATTTCCCAGGAACTCCTTGTCCTGGATCTCGTCTGCCTGCTCGATGATGCTGTCGTAAATGATGGACGCACGGATGAACCTGCGATACCCCAGATACCCGTCCGCCTTCAGCTTCTCCCGCTGGAGTGTGGACAGCTTCCGGTATTTCTGCCAGGCAGCCGCATAGGTCTTCACCTCTTCCGGCGTGTAATACTCCCCTGCATTCAGGATCTCCACCAGCAGGTCCTGCACAAAGGTGGTCTTATTCGCCAGTCCCACCAGACGGTCTGCCAGCTGCGGCATGTCCAGTTCCTCCCGGATCCAGTCCCAGAGTTTGTCCGACAGTGCCGTTTTCGAGATCAGGACGGTATTGTTATATATGTAGAAACAGAGTTCCTCATAGGTATAGATCTCCACCTTCGTGTTCAGAAACGTGAAGGGAGTCTCCGCCTGTTTCGAGGAGCATACGATTATTTTTCCCATACGATCGAAAACTCCTTACGGTAAATCTTGTTTGTGGTGGGGAAAAGCTTTCCGAAGCCCAGATCCCGAATGATCACCGCACCGTCCGTGGGATTTTCAAATTCCACCTCCAGCGACAGTTTCGTGGTCTTGTTCGGCCGCTTCGGGATGCCGTGGATCTTTACCACTTCCCTCTTCTCTTCCTCCGTATGCCGACTCTTATACACCAATGTGATGGTATCCGTATCATCCAGGATCACATGAATCTTGCCGTGAATGTTGTACCACTGCTTTCCGCCGTTTACGATGGGTACGAAGGTGTCCTTCTCGTCCTCCAGGGAGATGCCCACGTCAAAGAGGACATTTTCCTTGGTTTCCACAAAGAACTGATCGTAAAACTCCTTGTACTCACCGCCCACCGCGCGGTAGCAGGCTCCCTTTGTGTAAATGTTCTGTCCCACAAAGACCCTGCGTCCCTGGCAAAGAACATTGGTGGCTTTCTTCATCCATTTATTTGTGAAGCCCACGCCGGTCAGATAGACGGAAGAAATATACGCCTTCTTCATCTCGTAATCCGCGATCTTGGCAAAATCCACATCCATCTGGTAGGTGTCATTTCCGTAACGGGACAGGGACATCTGGGAGGAATAATCCTCATGCGTCACCGACACCAGCTTCGGCGTTTTGTTCCTGGAGATATCGATCCGGTAATAGTTCAGACCGTCGGCGTTGTAATCATACAGTGCCACGGAATTGATCCAGAGGCCCTGTTCCTGATTGAAGATATAGAACAGGCCGCTGTCCAGATGACTGGTGATCTCGATGGTATCCTCCGGCACATCCATCACCTTGTAAAGCCCGGAAAGCAGGGAATAGATCCGGCTGCTGTACTCCGGGATGCTGATCACCAGCTTGCGGATGGTGGCATCCTCGTAGCGGTACAGGAAGGAATCGATGTGGAGCTTCACCATTTTCACGAAAAGCTCCGGATAGGTATAGTCCTCCCCTTCCACCGTGATCTTGTCCGGATTCTCCAGATTCTCAAAGATCCCGTCAATGATCATGCCGTCCTCATTAAACCGTGCCTCGGAGGCCTCGCCGCCCACATACCAGTGGCCAGTCTCCGTGCTGTGGAAAAGGATATTCGGCATGAGGTAGGTTTCCTTGTTATTCAATTGGCTGACGGATTCCGGTTCCCGCGTAATGTCGTTATAATACGACAGCTGCGTGAAATCCGAACACAGATCCATTCCGATATAAAATGCGTCCGCCATGTTTCTTCCTCTCAAAATCAGTTATTTTATAGCAGCGTCAGATTCTCTTCAAACAGATGCACCGTATTGATATATACATCCAGATCCTCCAGCAGTTCCCGGTCCTTCCGCATCTCCTGCTTCACCAGCATGCTGTTGATCATCTCGAAGCGGTTCAGATCCTGCCGGTTGTAAGATTTCTTCTTCAGGACCTCGCTCTCCACGATCTGCGCGTTGCCGTCCGGATCGTCCTCGATCTGGTAGACCAGCCGCTCGCCGTGGAAGACCACGAATTCCATCACGAAGAGTCCGCTGACCACCTCTTCCATGCGGTGGACCTTCGTCATCTCGTGGGCACGGGTTCCGGTTCCGGTGCTGTACCGTACAAATACCTGCCTGCGGTTTTCGGTCTTGTACACCAGATACGTTTTCAGGAATACATCCTGCGGCAGGGACAGGAAGGTCGCAAAGCTCTTGTAGAAGGGCAGGATCTTACCTGCATCCACAAAGCGGAGGGCCGTATCCGTGATCCATTTCTTCTGCTCGTTGGAGTACCGCTCCAGACGGCTGAAGTAAAGCAGCAGCGCCATGGAAGAGATCTCGTCATCGATATTTCCCTTCTGGATCTCGGAGTAAAGCGCTTCGAAGATGTAATTCGGCACCTGCATATCCCTGATCAGATAGTTGTGTGCTGCCAGCCGAAGGAAGGCCTTGACCACCAGCCCACGGCTGCGTCCGCCGTAATAGGTGGCGAATATATCATAGATGTACTCGATATGCTCCCCGGCAAACATCATCTGGGCCAGGGTATTCTCCGCCAGCAGCCCCACATCGCTCACCCTGTCCTTGGCCAGTTTGAAGAGCCCCGCCAGCTCATCGATGGAGCCGTTGAAGTTCATGGCCATGTAGGTCAGGATGTTGGCGCTTACCGTACCGGTCTTGTACAGGTTCAGGCAGATGGACATCAGGTTTTCATTCAGGAAGCCTTCAGAATCCTGCACACCGTAGTCCGCCAGTCGGTTCAGTTCCCGCACATCCAGTTCGTTAAAGCCGTACAGCGTAACCGCCTCAAAGGCCTTATCGAACAGGTTCATGTCAATGAGGTAGGTGATGATGGTGCGCGCATTTGCATGGGTCAGATACTCGATATCCAGCCGCTGCAGGTATTTCACCAGTACATCCGTATCCAGGTTCTCATGATAATACTCGATGATATTCAGGCAGGCCTGCTGCTTGTAATCATCAGAGATCTCTTCACAGTTGATGATCTCCCGGGCCGCGTTGACTTCCTTTGCATTCTTATAGGTAAATTCACCGATGCTCTCATAGTTGAAGAGCAGCACGCGGTAATCCCGCGGACTGTATTCCCGGCAGATGGGCATGTACGCCTTCTCATCCACGATCCGCTCGAAATGATACGGAATGGAGCCTGCGTACCGGTTGCCGTCCTTATCCTCGAAGATGATGGTGGCGTTGTCCGACAGGATCTCCACATAGGCTTCCCCGTCCACCAGCGGCACATGCTGCACCTTCGACAGCTCGCTGTGGCTCACGATGACCGCCCGGACATTTTTGTTGTAGCATACCAGTTTCCGCCGGAAAATGATATTGATCAGCTTGCCTGCGAAGAGGGAGCTGACGGATTCCGGTTCCAGGAACTCATCATAGATCACGGTCAGGTCGTCATTGACCTTCCCCTTCATGATCATGCTCTCCATGAAATCCTCCATGGTGGGGGCATATTCATGGTAGATCTTCATATGCTCATTCTTGTTGAAAATGACATTTGCGTAGAGATACGCCAGTTCATCTTCACTAAGGGTATTCTTATAATTCAGATACATCAGCACCGAGGCCGGGATCAGCTCATAATGAGAGCGGTCCATGCTTCGGATATAGCATTCGTTCAGGCCGATGAATTTGAGAGATTTCAGCACCGCCGCCCGATAGAACCGATGATAACGCGGCTCCAGCATATTGGCAGAGATCAGCATGGAACAGATGGAACCGAGAACGCCCACGTTCTCATTTTCCTTTTTCAGAAGGCGTTCCTCTTCTTCCCGTGCCAGGGTCTCGTCAAACTTGTCGTCAAAGGACTGACGTATCACCTGGTCCAGTTTTTCCTCTTCCCGGTTGTAAGCCTCACCCTCACTGGCCAGACGCAGGGGATCCCCCGGTGCATTGACGCTGAAGCCGGCCTCAGACTCCTTCGGCTCCTCCGCCTCTTCCTTTTCCTCCTCGTCAAAGCCCGCAAATACAAAATCGTCCCCGGAATACAGACCGTCTTCTTCATCCTGATCCGCGCCCAGTACGGAAGTCGGTACTTCCTCGGAAGGTTCCTCCTTTGCGGATCCGCCGGTCTTAAATTCCTGCTGCAGACGCTGCCGCCGGAGTTCGTCCTCATTCTTATCGTAAATGGAACGAAGCACGTCAAAGATCTGTTTGTTGAATTCCTTATTCCGTCCTGCCAGCTTTACGAACTCATTCAGGACATCATCGGAGATGTAATCATGCCGCATGCCCCATTTGATGGCCGTGATCTCAAAGGGCGTCAGCCGCTTCAGCATCAGCGGATTGGCATTCAGGATGTCGCAGAGCTCAAAGTAAATGATGGGGCTGTTCTCGCCCTCCTCATACATTTCCGTAAGTTCCCGGTACAGGGAGCCCTTATCTTCGTTATAAACCGGGTCTACAAAGAGCAGCAGCCAGAAGTAAAACATCTTCGGCTCCTGGGTCCGGTAATTCCGGCGAAGCATGTTGGCTGTTTTCTCTATGGTCTCCTCATCCCGGAGCATCATGGCCTTCAGGTAACTGTAATAGCATTTCTCCTGATTCGTCATGAGATTGCGGTCCACATCCGCGTCGATCCGCAGGAATTCCTGCTCCACCCGGGCATAGTCCCCCTTCAGGATGTTCATGTGCATGACCGCCAGCCGGTACATATCCTCCTCCGGCTCCATCTCCATCAGCACATTCAGCGCTTCGATGGTGTCCGTCACATACTCATCCAGTCCGATCCGGTCCATACGAAAATCCAGATAGGCCTGGGTCAGATTGATCCTGCACTGTTTATATTCCTGTTCCTTCAGGCGGCTCTCCTGGTTCACGCGCCGCTGCTGCGGGCGGGCCAGATGAATGTCGATCTCGATCTTCTGATAAATGTTCTCCAGGATCAGCTTGCCGCTGTTCTCTCCGTCCGGAACGTGCTCCGGCGAGATATAGACCTGAAGCTCACAGGTATTTGCCACAAAATCCGCGGCGGTGATACTCTTCTTCGCGGGAATGATGAATTCCGCATTGCTGCGGATCTCGGAGCGGGTATAGCCCCAGGTATTCTTGGTCAGTTTTACGGTGATGATCTCCGTCTCCGCCGGCATGACCAGTTCCAGCTTCGCCTTGTCCGTGGACAGGGTAACGGTCCTTTTCTTATGTACCAGCACCAGGAATTCTTCCATGGCCTGTTCTACACTGCGGCTTTCCAGAAGGGACTGGTAGATCTGCTTTAAATGCGGCTCGCGGTTAATGAAGGTCCTTCGGAATTCGTCACTCATGAAGAGACGGGTCGCTTCTCCCCAGTTCCGCTCTGCCAGTGCGGCAAATTTGAACAGGTCGTCGATCCGCTCGCTGCCGCTGGTAACACATGGCGGCACGATACTGATATCATAGGGCAGACGGAATTCACCTCCGTCGGTGATCACATTGATGTGTCCGCGGAAGTTCTGTCCGGCTTCCAGACAGGTGGCGTCAAATGAATAGCGCACCTCAAAACGCCGGCTGATAAAGCTGTGGCTCTCAAACCGGAGCAGATAACGGCTGTCATAAACCATACCCTTGATGGGGAATTTATTCCGGCTTTCCACCGTAAATTCCCCTTCATAGACGGTTCCCGCCTCGATATTCAGCTTGAAACTCTGTTTTGAAATGTGTACGTCCGGCCGGTCGATCCGAAATTCGCCCTTGGCGTACTGTTCCACAATCGCCTTCATGCTATCCTCGCTTTAAAAAGATTCCATACTTCGCACTGAGACGCGCTCCATAGGTTATCACCTCGCACGTATCCTCCGCTTATCTGCCTTTCAATTCCTGTTCATGTTCGTGCTTAGTGATAATAAAAACTCAATATAGAAATAAAACTTGCGAATCCTACACTATATGTTGTAGAATAGAGTCAGCGTGCAACCACCGGATGTACCTTCTCCGTCAGACACGCCACCAAAAATAATCATAGAGACTCTTATTATAACAGATTTACAGTCGTTTTGAAAGTAGATTTGCGAGTAGATTTGCGAGTAGATTTGAACATGAATATGAACATAGATATGAACATAGAGTCACCTGATTAAAATCACCTGATTCTAAATCACCTGATCAACTCGTTTCTTAGGTTTGGAGGTTTTCTCACATGAATTCCATGAATCCCATGAATTCCGGCCCGCTTCGCATCGGGCAGTATGAAACGGTGCTCTATGACGCAAACCTGAATCCTCTCGGCATTCCGGCCTCCGTCAAGCAGTCCATTGCCAACAACATCGGATCCATAATCAAATATCCCGACCTGTACTATGCCAATCTGAAAACAGCCATTTCCGATTATGCAGGTACTTCTCTGGAACGGATCATCATGGGAAATGGTTCTCCGGATCTTCTCCGCCTTTTTGCGGCGCTGCTGACTCCGAAGAAGGCACTCATTCCGTTCCCCTGTAGTACAGAGTACGGGAAGGTGATGAAAGCCTACGGCTGCGAAGTCGTGGACTATGCGCTGGATGAGGAAAAGGACTACGAGCCGGATGTTACGGATCTCATCCAAAAGCTGGATTCCTCCCTGGATCTGGTGATCATCGGAAATCCCAACAATCCCACCTCCAAACGGATCACCAGAGAAGACATCGCATCGCTGGCAGAAGCCTGCAAGATGCTGGACATCTTCCTTCTGGTGGATGAAATGTATGTGGAATTCCTGGACGACTACGAGGAAGTCACCGCCGTTCCGCTGACAGATGAATTCACGAACCTGGCCGTACTCCGCAGCGTATCCAAATTCTTTGCGGTTCCGGGACTCCGGTTTGCATACGCGGTCATGAACAATGATGAGCTGTCACAAATCATCGACCTGACCACCACAAAGAACAACATCGCAACCCTGTCCGCCATCGCCGGCGTGGATATGTTCAAAGACACCAAATACATCGAAGAGTCACGCTCCATGGTACATACGGAGAGGAGCCTGGTGTATCTTGCCATGAAGCCCTGCCGGACCATCCGCCTCTTCAAACCGGATGCAAATTTCATGCTGGTCAAGCTTCTGAAGGAGGATCTGACCTCCTCCCAGGTTGCCGAGCACTGCTCCCTTCGTGGGATCATGCTCCGGAGATGTGATGACATGAAGGGTCTGGGAAATAAGTACATCCGTTTCTGCTTCATGAATCCGAAGCAGAACGATCTGATGGTAAATACGATCCTGGAGATCGTTTAGGTCCCGAAACGCCATCAGGCGTTTCGAGAACCGTACACACCCGAGCGCCGAAGGCGCGAAGCCACAAAACGCAAAACAGCCGCAGGCATTGCCTGCGGCTGTTTTATGTAAACCACATCTCAATTCACGCTTGATTCAAAGCTTTATCCATTTTAGTAGAAGTGATGTCCGTACGCATCCGTAAAGATGTGCTTATGTCCGCAGAAGTACTCGCGGTAGCTCATGCAGTGGAAGAACAGAGCGCCCTGTGCGGTATCACCGTTCTCCAATACGTACTGAACCGCATCGATCGTCATCTGATCGATATTGGTTCTCCAGTATACAAACTGGTTCTTTGCGGTAATAACCTCGTACGGTGTATCACCGAAGCCCGAATCATGCACGCGGTTCATGATCACCGATGCAACATGCGTTCTTCCGTCGAAATCCGCATCTCCTGCTTCTGACTGTACGCAGCGATACATATAGGTAAGATCCTGCTCGGACCACTGCTCCTTCTCGGTTTCCGTCGTCTCTTCTTCCACTTCCGGCTCAACATACACACCGTCCTCATCGAAGGTATAGGTCGTGCCGTTGATCTCCACATCACCGACAACCATCATGCCGTCTGCATTGAAATAATACCACTTATCACCCAGCAGCTTCCAGCCGGTATGCATAACGCCGTTGGCTTTGAAGAAGTACCACTGACCGCGGATTTTCTTCCAACCGGTCTTCATTGCTCCGGTGGACTGAAGGAAGAACCACTTTCCGTCCTCCTGCTTCCAGCCGGTCTTCATGCTTCCGTTGGAATTCAGGAAGTACCATTTTCCGTCGACTGCCTGCCAGCCGGTCTGCATGATCCCTTCATCATCCAGGAAATACCATTTTCCGTTGATCTCTTTCCAACCGGTCTGCAGCGTACCCTCTTCATAGAAATACCAGTCGCTGTCGACCTTCACCCATGTAGTGGATGCAGCTTCCGTACCGTTGGTTCCGGTACCTGCTGCATTTGCAGTGATCGTGGTTCCGAAAACAGTCGTTGCAGCCAGGGTAACCGCCATCGCTCTGCGGATGAGTCTCTTTGTTGCTTTTCCAAAAGACCTGAAATGTTTCATAAAAATCTCCAATTATTATTTGCTGTTGATCATGATGTTTTGCCGCTTCGATTTATTACATTTATGTTAACTCACTTGTTAACTCACGCAACAATTTCATGACAAAGCTTAACATTTTTGAAGCAAGTATGCTGATTATAACCCATCCGAAATGAAATTGCAACACTTTTTTACATTTTTGTAACATTTAGACGGGTTTGTACTATATTGATGGAGATTTTGCCGGTTGAATTAAATTGAATCCCATATCCCTCTCGTTCCCGCAGGTCTTCCATTTAAGCATCCTGCACTTGCGTTTTGAGGCGCACTGTGTTACATTCTCTGTACGTTTTATTTGTGTTATCTGTTACAAGGAGTCCAAGCCATGATTTCTTATACACTTGCCTTCATCGGCTTTCTCCCCGGAATGCTCATCCTCTCCGAACCGGTCTGGACCATCTTCCCCGGCTCGGAAGGCGGCATCGAGGTCCTGATGGGACTGGGATTCATCCTGCTGTCCCTGATCCTGCTGAAATTGACCAAAAATCGCGGGTTCCTCTGGCTGGTTACCGGAGTCTATGTCTTTGCACTGCTGTACTTCACCCTTCTGACCCGGCACCCCATGTCAGAATCCGTCACCCTGCTGACCCCCTTTGCCACGATCCGAAATGCGATCTCCTGGGGCGACAGCGGGATCATCATCAAAAGCTGGATAAACTTCTACGCGCTGATCGCGAATATCCTGCTCTTCATGCCCGCCGGGTATCTGCTTCCGAAGCTTTTCTCCCGGACCAGACACTGGTATATAACGATCCCCGTGGGACTTTTCATCTCCGCCTTTATCGAGGTGACACAGCTGCTGACAAAGCTGGGCTGCTTTGATGTGGACGATCTGATCGCAAACACTCTGGGGGCTGCGCTGGGATATCTGATCTATCGGACCCTGCTGAAATGACCATGATCATCTATCCAAACAGGAGCCGGTTCAGATATGTGCTCCGTATGATCCCATAACCATTTTACGATCAGTCCGACGATCAGTTATATCATCAATTTTCATATCAAAAGAGACGGGGCTCTCCGACACGTCAGACCGTGTCAGAGAGCCCCGTCCCTTTTGCTGTTATTTACATCCGTCTCACGACGCCGCTAGATCGTCGAGATCTCCGGTGAAATATCCTCCAGTACGTCCAGCAGGATCCGCACGGTATCCAGAGACGTGAACATGGTCACACCGTTCTCCACTGCACACTGCCGGATCGCAACACCATCGTTGAAATGTACGCCGGACAGGATGGCCCGGGTATTGATGATGTAGCTGACATAACCTGCACGGATGGATTTCAGCACTTCGTCGCTGCCGTCGGAAAGCTTGCCGCGCAGTCTGGTGCGGATGCCGTTCTCCTTCAGGAAATGCGCCGTTCCGGCTGTGGCTTCGATGTTGAAGCCCAGCTGATAGAACCGCCGTACCAGCGGAAGCGCTTCCTCCTTATCTTCGTCCGCCAGAGTGACCATGACGGTACCGTAATCCTTCATCTTGATGCCGGAGGCCTGCAGTGCCTTATAGAAAGCACGTTTCAGCTTCCGGTCGTAGCCGATGGCCTCGCCGGTGGATTTCATTTCCGGAGAGAGGTACGCATCCATGCCATGCAGCTTCTCGAAGGAGAAGGCAGGTGCCTTTACATACCAGAAATGCTTCTCCGGTGCCACACCCGGCGTGATGCCCTGCTCCGCCAGACTCTGACCCAGCATGACCTTGGTTGCGATGTCCACCAGGGAATACCCCGAGGACTTGGACAGGAAGGGAACGCTGCGGGAAGCCCGGGGGTTCACTTCAATGATGAACACATTGTCATCCTTATCCACGATGAACTGAATATTGTAAAGACCGACGATGCCGATGCCAAGTCCCAGTTTCGTGGTGTAATCCAGGATGGTGTCCTTCACCTTCTGGGAGATGGAGAACGGCGGATATACACTGGTGCTGTCGCCGGAATGCACACCGGTCCGTTCCACCAGTTCCATGATGCCCGGCAGGAACACATCCTTCCCGTCACAGATGGCATCCACTTCCACTTCCTTACCTACCAGATATTTATCAACCAGTACCGGCTGGTCTTCATTCACATCTACCGCGCTCTGCAGGTAATGCCGGAGCATTTCCTCATTTGCCACGATCTCCATGGCCCGTCCGCCCAGAACAAAGCTGGGACGTACCAGAACCGGATATCCGATCCGCGCCGCAACCTCCACGCCGCTTTCGATATTGGTCACCGCTTCTCCCTTCGGGTGCGGGATCTCCAGCTCCTCGATGAGGGCTTCAAACGCATCCCGGTCCTCCGCTTTGAAAATGGCTTCGCAGTCCGTGCCGATGATCTTAACCCCACGTTTGGTCAGGGGATCTGCCAGATTCACCGCGGTCTGTCCGCCCAGAGTCGCGATGGCGCCCTCCGGCTTCTCCAGCTCCACGATGTTCATGATATCTTCCGGCGTCAGAGGCTCGAAATACAGCTTATCCGCCGTGGTATAGTCCGTGGAAACCGTCTCCGGATTGTTGTTAACAACGATGGCCTCGTAGCCCATTTCCCGGATCGTCTTTACCGCATGTACGGTGGAATAATCGAACTCCACGCCCTGTCCGATACGGATGGGACCGCTGCCCAGCACCAGGATTTTCTTCTTATCCGATACGATGGACTCGTTTTCTTCCTCGTAGGTCGAATAGAAATACGGTACATAGCTCTCGAACTCACTGGCACAGGTATCGATCATCTTGTAGACCGGGAACACTCCCATCTCCCGGCGCAGCTTCCAGATCTCATCCTCCGACTTGCCCAGCATTTCCGCGATATAGGAATCGGAGAAGCCCATACGCTTCGCCTCATACATGAGCTCCTTCGTCAGCTCGCCGCCATCCTTCAGGGCCTCGATCTTCTTCTCGAAATCCACGATCTTCTTGATCTTATCCAGGAAGAACATATCGATCTTGGTGATGGCGTTGATACGCTGATGGTCCTCTCCCATCCACATGAGCTGGGAGATGGCGTAGATCCGATCGTCCGTACCTTCCTTGATATACTCCAGCAGCTCCTCCCGGGACATGTTCTCCTGGTCGAACTTGGCCAGATGCAGATGGTTCTTGCCGTCCTCCAGCGAACGGATAGCCTTCAGAAGGCTCTCCTCCAGAGTCCGTCCCACGGACATGACCTCACCGGTGGCCTTCATCTGGGTAGACAGCCGGTTGGAGGCCAGAGTGAACTTGTCAAAGGGGAACCTGGGCATCTTCGTAACCACGTAGTCCAGCGCAGGCTCGAAGCAGGCCGGTGTGTTTGCCAGCCGGATCTCTTCCAGGTTCATGCCCACTGCGATCTTCGCAGACACCCGGGCGATGGGATAACCGCTGGCCTTGGAAGCCAGGGCTGACGACCGGGACACTCTGGGGTTTACCTCGATGACATAGTACCGGAAGGATTCCGGATCCAGTGCAAACTGTACGTTACAGCCGCCGCAGACGCCCAGCGCCCGGATGAGGCGCAGCGCACTGTCACGCAGCATATGATATTCCTTATTGGTCAGGGTCTGACTGGGAGCTACTACGATGGAGTCGCCGGTGTGGATGCCCACAGGGTCCAGATTCTCCATGTTGCAGACCACGATGGCGGTATCATTTGCGTCCCGCATTACCTCGTACTCGATCTCCTTGTATCCCTTGATGCTCTTCTCCACCAGTACCTGATGGACCGGAGACAGGGCCAGCGCATTCCGCATCATGTCCTTCATTTCCTCGGGATCATTGGCGAAACCGCCGCCGGTTCCTCCCAGGGTAAATGCAGGCCGGAGGATGACGGGATAACCGATCCGCTCGGCAGCCGCCAGGCCTTCCTCAATGCTGTATGTGATCTCTGACGGCACCACCGGCTCCCCGATGCGCTCGCAGAGCTCCTTGAACTGCTCCCGGTCCTCGGCGCAGCGAATGGAGGCCGCATCCGTTCCCAGAAGCTCGATCTCGCACTCTGCCAGAACGCCCTTATCGTAGAGCTGCATGGCCAGATTCAGACCCGTCTGTCCGCCGATGCCCGGCACCAGTGCGTCGGGGCGCTCGTAGCGGCAGATCCTTGCCATATATTCCAGTGTCAGCGGCTCCATATACACCTTATCCGCCACCGCATTGTCCGTCATGATGGTCGCCGGATTCGAGTTGGCCAGCACCACCTCGTACCCCTCTTCCTTCAGGGCCAGGCAGGCCTGGGTTCCTGCATAATCAAATTCGGCCGCCTGTCCGATCACGATAGGACCGGAACCGATGACGAGCACCTTATGTATATCTGTACGCTTAGGCATGATCATTCTCCTTTAAACAAACCGACATCGGATAGTCACCGTGTCAGTGCGAGTCATGGGATCCTTCGCTTTGCGCTGCCGCTTGGTCGTATTCGACACATAACCATGCGCCACCGGCGCATATGTGTCCGCTCAGGATGACAGATGTGTCAAACCAATATCCTACCCACCTGTCATTCTGAGGGCGCAGCCCGAAGAATCCTGTCACTTAGTCATATTCTCAATAAATCTCTCGAACAGATACGTGCTGTCCTGGGGGCCCGGTGCGCTCTCCGGATGGTACTGCACGGAGAACACCTTATCCTCCGGCACCTCCATGCCCTCCACCGTGTGGTCCAGCAGGTTGATATGGGAAATCTTCAGAGGCGTTCCCTCCACCGACTTCTCATCCACCGCATAGCTGTGGTTCTGGCTGGTCATCTCGATCTTTCCGGTCTTAAGATCCATGACCGGATGGTTTCCGCCGCGGTGTCCGAACTTCAGCTTGTAGGTCTTTGCACCGTAGGCCAGTGACAGCAGCTGATGTCCGAGACAGATCCCGAACATGGGAACCTCCCCCCGAAGCTTTTTCAGGGTCTCGATCACGCAGACAACGTCCTCCGGATCCCCGGGGCCGTTGGAAATGAACACTCCATCGGGATTCATGAATTTGATCTCTTCATAGGTCGTATCGTAAGGAACCACCGTTACGTTGCATCCATACTGATTCAGCTTCCGGACGATATTGGTCTTCATGCCGCAGTCAATGGCCACCACACGGAATTTCGGATTCGCCGTACGGGCGTACCAGCGGCGCTTGCTGCTGACCCGTGCCACTGCGTCATGGGGGATCGGTGTCTGGGCGATCCTTCTGAGACCCTCTTCCGTAGAAACGTTCGGGCGCGTTACAAGCACTCTCCGGCTTCCCAAATCCCGGATACTCCGAACCAGCTTTCGCGTATCCACACCGGTAACACCGGGCACCTGATTCTCCTCCAGAAGCTCGGCCAGTGTCCTGGTATAGCGGAAATTGGAGGGCAGGTCGTTATAATCCCTCACGATCAAAGCCCCAAGGCCCAGCATTTTACTTTCAAAATCCTCATCCGTGATACCGTAATTTCCGATCAGCGGATATGACATCACGATGGCCTGGTCCGTGTAGGACGGATCCGAGACGATCTCCTGATAGCCGGCCATGGAGGTATTAAATACGATCTCACACACCGCATCTCGGTCCGCACCGAAGCCCGTGCCGAAATATACGCTTCCATCCTCCAGGATCAGTTTTCGATTCAGTTCACCCATGTTATATCTCCTCTCTCTGCCTTATAAGCCGGCCAAGGAAGCCGGCTCATAACCCTCACTTCGTTCGGGCATCACCTTCGGTGATGGGCGCATACGGATTCGATTCTTCTGATGAAGAATCGAATCCTGTTCATACTTCGCGTTTACTCTTCATATATAACCACCTTGGTTCGGAGCGGAAGTCGGTCATACATCCACTTGGAATCCTCCAGACGCATCCGCACACATCCGTGGGACAGCGGCTTGCCCAGCCGTCGCTCCGTACATTCCAGTGGCTCGGAAGCGCTCTCATAGGGAGAGCTGTGAAAGAGATACAAACCTCCGATAAAGCCCGTGGCATACCAGGCCCGCACACCATAGCTGTTGAAATGCTCCGTATGCACCGTCGTCTGATATTCCCCCTTCGGCGTCGGATTGATGGGGGCACCGGAGGAAACCAGCATTTCCCGGAGCAACTTCCAGTTTCCCTTCTCACCCTCAAAGACCGCAGTCCGCTGGGTATCCAGGTTGCAGAGGATCAGGTAGTCGGTCACACTGCCGTATTCCTGAGCCTTTTCATACATGGATCCTGCAAAGACCCGCCCCTCCGCGTCTGCATGATAGGTCAGACCCTTCAGTGAAAACTCCCGATCCTTTACGATCACTCCATCGGTGTCCGCAAAAAAGAAGCTGTACTCGTCCACGGAGATCTTACCTGTAAGCAGAACACCGTTTTCATCAAAAATGTAATCCTTCCCGTTAACGGTGTACATGCCGATCCGGTCGATGCCGTAAATTATATCCGTATCATCGTCATTCCCGCTCCGATCCTCCGAAGCTTCGCCATCCGAATCACGCGCACCCGCGGAAGGCTTCGCGGCAGCAGCATTCGATTCATCCGATATGTCCACCCAGTCCTTCCCGCTCTTTACATCCGGATCACACCACTGGGAACCGTAAATGAAGGGAACCCCGTCGGCGGACAGATTCCGGATCGGATGATTCTTTCCTGTAACCACCGCTGCAGTTGCATCTATATAATACTTCTTCCCATCCAGTTCCAGCCATCCGGATTCTTCCCGCATCCGTCCGTCTGCCTCGAAATATCGAAGCCTGCCGTCCATCATGAAGAATCCATGAACCATCCTGCCGACCGTGTCCACATAGTAGGCCGCATCTCCTGCGCGGAACAGCTGGCTCACACGGACAGAGCCATCGGAGTTTACATAATACTTTTCTCCTTCATACTCTACCCACTGCTCCTCCTTGTAACGGGTCCCATCCTCTTTATACAGATAGGTTTTTCCGCTCCTCCGGACCATTCCGGATAGCCTTGGTTCTTCTTCGGTATTTTCCTGTTCCTGTCTCTGCTCCTCCGCTGCCGTGGATCCTTCCTGGTTTTTCGTATTCTGTTTCTCGTCACGCTTTTTCTCAAACAGATATCCTGCCAGGACTTCCACTCCGATGATCGAAACAAACAGCAGAAGCATTATAAAAAAGTATAAACGTTTTTTCTTTTTATGACTCATATATCTTTCTCGTATTTTTCCTGTTCAAAATGCCGGTCAAAATGCCTTATCCCATTATAACCAATCCCATTTCAAAATCAAGGAAAAATACGCACGGAAAACGGGCGGTCCTGCAGGAAACGCCCGTGATCCTTATTCCCACTTCTCGATGATCTCCTCCGCAAGCATCTTTTTTGAGATACAACGGTCCATGGCCGTTTTATTCATATATCGATGTGCCGATTCTTCCGTCATGTGCTCTTTCTCGATCAGGAGACACTTCGCCTGATTGATCACCCGCATCTCCTTGATACGTTCTTCCAGAGTCAGCACCTTTTTCTCCGTCTCCTGTATCTTGTTCTGGATCGCAGTCAGATGCCGGAGATTCCGGGCCAGAGCGCGATTGGTCAGCGGCTTCGCAAGTACCACTACTCCATAGTCGATCACACGTTCCGTCACATCATCCGCCACATCTCCGGGAGTGATCACCAGAACACCGGAAGTGTATCTCGTACAGATATCCATCACGAAATTTGTGCCGAACTCATCCGGGAGCGGTGTACTGACCAGGATCACATCGTAATGGCGGTTCATGAGCTCCTGCGCGGCCTGAGCCGCACTGCGCCGGAATTCCACCGTACTGAAACGTCCGTCGGAAACCACCTTCTTCACAAATGTATTCAGTTGTTCCGACTGCGACACGATCAGGATCGAATACTGCCGCCGTTCCTGTACTTTTGCCATACTACCACCCATCTGTACGAAATTTTATCCGACATTCTATCCGACATTCTATCTGACATTCTATCCGTTATTCTGTCTCAAAAGCGATCGATCATGATCCTGTGCGACATAACATGATCATGGAATGCGCTATCAGTTTACATAACACTTGACTATTTCTTCCGGAAGAACTTCCTTGATAAATGCACTCTCCTTCGATGCATCGATTGCTTCCTTTCGGGACTGCGGAAGAAGCACACCCTCCGTATCCATTTCCATGGGAAGCTCCAGCTTCTTCTCGATGCCGTACAGACCGGCGTGGATCAGCAGTGCATATACCAGATAGGGGTTGCTTAGCGCATCCGGTGAGCGGAGCTCCACCCGGGTATTCCCGTGATGGCCGGAAATATGAACCATTTCGGATCCGTCCGAGCTGGACCAGTTCACACGGTCCGGAGCCGTGCCCTTTCCGAAACGGGCATAGGAATGCTCCGACGGATTCAGGAACAGGGTCATATCACGGATCTTGTCGATGATACCCGCTGCTGCGTATCTGCAGAGATCCTCACCGTCCTGATCCACCGCATAAATGTTGATATGATAGCCATTTCCCGGTGCCCCCGGAAGCGGTACCGGTGAAAAATCCGCCACAAGCCCGTTCCGGTCAGCCACGGTCTGCACCACCATCTTGAAGGTGGTCATCTGATCCGCCGCTTTCAGCGGCTTGCCGTAATGGAAATCGATCTCATTCTGTCCGGGTCCGCGCTCATGATGAGAACGCTCCGGCTTCAGCCCCATCTGCTCGATGGTAAGGCAGATCTCCCGGCGGATATTCTCTCCGCGATCCAACGGCGCGATGTCCATGTAACCCGCCTGATCGTACGGGATCTTCGTGGGATTTCCATCCTCATCCTTTTTAAAGAGATAGAATTCCGACGAAGAACCGAAGCGGAATTCCACCTTATCCTTCTTCGCACGTTCCACCGCCTTTTTCAGAACGGTCCGTGTATCCACCTCATAGGGTTCGCCGTCCGGCGTCACCACATCGCAGAACATCCGCACAACCCTACCGTTGTCCGGACGCCAGGGAAGCACCGCCAGCGTGGAAGGATCCGGTTTGAGATACAGCCGTCCGCAGCCCACGGACTCAAAGCCCGCGATCTCCCCGGCACTGATCCCGATCCCCTCGGAGAATGCCTTCTGCACTTCTCCCGGCATCACGGAAATGTTCTTCTGCACGCCGAACACATCCCGGAACGCCAGGCGGATAAAGCTGACATCCTCTTCTTCGATATATTGCATAACCTCTTCGGGTGTATAATTCATGTTCTGCCTCCTAACTTTAACCTTCACGCTTACGCGCTCCGTGAATTCATCACATTGCACGTATTTACATATTATATACTTTGCTCTATTTTTCGAATCCGTGCTCTGTGATAATCATTTCATTCTTTGTGCTCACCTGCTCATTATAGCATGAACCCTGCTCTCTATCATCACTTTCTTCCTCTTTTTACCGGCCGGCTACAGCTCCGACAGCGGCTTTTCAAACCGCTCCTTGCTGGTTATCTCCGGAACGCGAGTCGCATACTGTCCGCTGAAGCAGGCATGGCAGTAACCGTTGTGCCCCACCAGTTCAGACAAGGCATCCAGCGGAAGATACCCCAGAGAATCCGCACCGATCATGTCCTTGATCTCCGTAAGCGTATAGTTGCAGGCCACCAGATTCTCCTTGGCGTCCACGTCCGTTCCATAGAAGCACGGACTGATAAACGGCGGCGATGAGATCCTGACATGGATCTCTTTCGCACCGGCCTCCCGGAGCAGATGCACGATCCGCCGGCTGGTGGTTCCCCGAACGATGGAATCATCCACCAGAACCACCCGCTTTCCGTTCACCGTCTCACGCAGAGGATTCAGCTTAATGCGGACTCCGCTGTTCCTTTCATTTTGCGACGGAGAAATGAACGTCCGCCCGATGTACTTATTCTTAATGAATCCGATACCGTAGGGGATACCCGAATAATGGGAATAGCCAAGTGCGGCATCCAGTCCGGAATCCGGCACACCCACTACCACATCCGCGATCACCGGGTAATTCCTGGCCAGAATCTCTCCGGCCTTCAGTCTCGCGGCATGTACCGAGATCCCGTCGATCACGGAATCCGGACGCGCAAAATAGATATATTCAAAGATACAGGTATTTCGCTGCTTTGTCCCACAGTGATCCCGCCGGGATTCCACGCCTTTTTCCGAGAACACGATCAGTTCTCCCGGCTCCACATCTCTGACAAAATGTGCTCCCACCGCTTCCAGCGCGCAGGTCTCCGAGGCGGCCACATAGGTTCCGTCCTCCTTCTGCCCGTAGCAGAGCGGCCGGAATCCGTGAGGATCCCTTGCGATCACCAGCTTTGCCGCCGACATCACAGCAATGGAATACGCTCCCTCCAGGGACTCCATGGCAGACAGCACCGCATCCTCGATGGACGGCGTCTTCAGCCGTTCCCGGGTGATGATATAAGCGATGATCTCCGTATCCGAAGTGGAATGAAAGATCGCGCCGGAGAGTTCCAGCTCCGTCCGCAGCTCATAGGCATTGCTGATATTTCCGTTGTGGGCCAGAGCCATCTTGCCCTTCTGGTGATTCACCTCCATGGGCTGGCAGTTGTTCCGGTTGTTTGCGCCGGTGGTGCCGTAACGCACATGCCCCACAGCCATGGTTCCGGCAGGAAAATGCGCCAGTTCTTCTTCCGTAAAGACCTGGCTCACCTGACCCAGATCCTTATGGGAATGGAAGATCCCATCCTGGTTCACTACGATGCCGCAGCTCTCCTGCCCGCGGTGCTGCAGGGCATACAGGCCGTAGTACACATCACGGGCCAGATCATAATTCTCCGGGGAATAGATCCCCATTAATCCACATTCTTCATGAAGTTGATCGTACATATTCTCTCCTCAATCTGACAGACGGGATGGGTGTGGTCGCGCCTGCCGACTTGGTCGCTTCGACGCTTAACGCACGCCAACGACGTACACCGTTCCCCGGCAGCGCAGTCAGTTCAGCGCGGATTCCACAAACTTACGGAACACCGGGTGCGGACGGTTGGGGCGGGACTTGAATTCAGGATGGAACTGTACGCCCAGGTAGAAGGGATGGTCTGTAAGTTCCACGGTTTCCACAAGTTCTCCGTCCGGAGAAAGGCCGGAAATGACCAGTCCTGCGTCAGACAGTTTCTCACGATAATCATTGTTGAATTCATAGCGATGACGATGACGTTCGGAGATCACAAAAGCCGTTTCGTCATCCTGCACGATGGAGGCCGCCGTTCCTTCCTGCCGATAGCACTGCTCCATCAGTGTTCCCGGCTGCACATGGCAGGGATACTTTCCAAGTCGGAGGGTTCCTCCTTTGTCAATGTCATCAGACTGTCCCGGCATGAAATCGATCACCTTATTTTTGCAGAGTTCATCAAATTCACCGGAGTTTGCGTCCGTGATCCCTGCCGCATGACGGGCATACTCGATCACGGCAATCTGCATACCGAGGCAGATGCCGAGATACGGAATCTTATGCTCTCTCGCATATTGGGCTGCCAGGATCATTCCTTCGATACCACGGCTTCCAAAGCCACCGGGAACAAGGATCCCGTCCAGGTTGCCAAGACGCTCGGACACATTTTCCGAATTCAGTTCCTCGGAATCGATCCAGTCGATGCAGACGTGAGCGTTCAGCGCAAAGCCGGAGTGATTCAGCGCTTCCACAACAGACAGATACGCATCATGCAGCTGGACGTATTTGCCTACCAGGCCGATCCTTACATCACGGTTGCGGCTGGCGATATTTCCAACTACCCGTTCCCAGTCGGTGAGATCCGGATCCGGTGCTTCGATCTCCAGTTCACGGCAGACCACCTTTGCCAGACCGCCCTGTTCCAGCATCAGCGGTGCCTCATACAGGTTCGGCAGTGTCCGGTTCTCGATGACGCAGTCTTCCTTTACATTACAGAAGAGGGATATTTTCCGGAAGATATCCTGCTCCAACGGCTCATCGCAGCGGAGCACGATCACATTCGGATTGATGCCCATGCCCTGCAGTTCCTTGACAGAGTGCTGGGTGGGTTTGGATTTATGCTCATTGGAGCCATGCAGATACGGCACCAGCGTCACATGAATGAACAGACTGTTCTGACGCCCTACCTCCAGAGAGATCTGACGTACCGCTTCCAGAAATGGCTGGGATTCGATATCGCCGATGGTTCCTCCGATCTCCGTGATCACCACATCCGCATCGGTCTCATGTCCCACGCGATAGACGAATTCCTTGATCTCATTGGTGATATGAGGGATGACCTGCACGGTGGAACCCAGATACTCTCCGCGCCGCTCCTTGTTCAGAACATTCCAATAGACCTTACCAGAGGTAAGGTTTGAGAATCGGTTCAGATTTTCATCGATGAAGCGCTCGTAATGTCCCAGGTCCAGATCCGTCTCCGCGCCGTCCTCGGTAACAAAGACCTCCCCGTGCTGATAGGGGCTCATGGTTCCCGGATCTACATTGATATAGGGATCCAGCTTCTGCGCAGCCACCTTGAGACCGCGGGCTTTCAGCAGGCGTCCCAAAGATGCCGCAGTGATCCCTTTGCCAAGTCCCGACACAACGCCTCCCGTTACGAAAATGTACTTTTTCATCCCTATCTCCTCTCCAAATTTCTCGCTTTCACTGTTGGCATTCGCCGTCTCGTAGTCCTGCATGGCTCATTGTCCGCGCAAAATTAGAAAAAGCGCCCCGAGTATTCACTCGAAACGCCTTTGCTTCGCACCATGTAATCAGTATAGCACTTTCATTTTGAAAGTCAATAACCGAACTGATTTATTTTTTTAATCATTCATGCCATTTAGCTTAAATTATGTCACCTTTGGTCAAATGATATAGAACCAAGCTTCACTCTGCTCGATCTCTTTGGTGACCCTCTTATCTCCCTTGGTCTTGTACTCCATCTCGGGATTCTTCATGCTGACTCTTGTATCCGCCGGAACGGAGCTGGTAATAAATGTATTACCTCCGATCACGGAGTTTGCTCCGATGACCGTATCGCCTCCCAGGATGGACGCTCCGGAATAGATCGTTACATTGTCTTCGATCGTAGGATGCCGCTTCTTTCCGGCCAGCTTCTGTCCGCCACGGGTAGAGAGTGCACCGATGGTCACGCCCTGATAGATCTTCACGTTGTTTCCGATGATCGACGTCTCGCCGACAACGATACCCGTTGCGTGATCGATGAAGAAGCTCTTCCCGATGGTGGCACCCGGATGAATGTCCACGCCTGTCTCGGAATGTGCAAATTCCGTCATGATACGTGGAATCACAGGAACCCCCAGCAGATACAGTTCATGTGCAAGACGATATACCATGATAGCCATCAGACCCGGATATGCCAACACGATCTCTTCCAGACATTTTGCCGCCGGATCTCCGTCATAAGCTGCCAGAAGATCTGACTCCACATATTCCCGGATCATGGGTATCTTCTCAAAGAACGCCCTGCAGATCCGGTACGCTTCCCGCTCCCGATCCTCCTCGGCCCAGGGCGTTCCGATATCCGGATGATTTTTCAGCAGTTCATAATTCTGACATTCTTCCTCCGTCATGGGATTCCCGGACTGAAAGAAGTCCAGCGCCAGCATGATCTGCCGATGCAGATGGAAGAAAATATCCTCCACCGTAACTGCAATGCTGTTCTTCAGATGATAGATCTTCACGGTCCTGTCCCGGTAAAATCCCGGAAAGATCAACCGGAACAGATGCTTCACGATGGTCTGCACCTCCGTCTTATCCGGTTTATTCTCTATACTCAGCGTATCGATATGTTTCTCTCCGTTCAGATCGGAAAGAACCAGTTGTACGATGCCTTCAATCTCCTCTTCTCTGATTCTGTTGCTCATGGTTTTCGCACACCCCTTGCAAATGTTGATGATGAAACTATATCACAAGAAGTCAGGTAAGCAAACATTTTTTTCTGAAGCGGCGTTTTATCCGGGATCAGTCTCCCACTTTTTTGATAAACAGTTCAAAGGTTCCGTCTTCATTGTCATCGATGCGGAGCACCTCGTGTCCCTCTTCCTTCACACTGCGAGGAACGTTCTGGATGGGCTCCCCGTCATTGATATGAACCTGCAGGATATCGCCGTCCTCCAGTTCCTCCAGCGCCACCTTGGTCTTCACAAAAGTGATGGGGCATGTCACATCCGTAATATCTATGGTATCTGTCACTTCAAAATCAGCCACTTGTTTTTCCTCCATTCCATACTGCGCGCCTTCGCGCTCCGTAGATTCATCCTCTAAAATAATCAGTTCTTCCTTCCGCGATATACGCGCGTCTATCGGTCCTTCCACATGAAATGCATTCAGCACCGGATATTTTGCTGCCAGGGACAGGATCAGATAACTGGCCCTGCTGTCGTTGGCAAGCCGCTTATCCTCCGGCGACGGCCTGGAAGGCGTCTCCGGATGGGAATGCCAGTTACCCAGAGGCTGCAATCCTTCCGCCCGCATGTCCTTGATGGCCGCCAGCTGCTCCCGGGGATCGATGGTAAAATGTTCATTGGTATGATCCGTATTCGTCAGCAGATATACCTTCCGGATCTCCCGAACACCGTCCTCACGATCTGTCCCGGCGACCAAGCCACAAGCCTCGTCCGGTTGCTGGGAGATGGCATATTCGCTGATCCGGTTAAAATCGGATCTTTTGATCGTTATTATCATTTTGTGTTCTCCTCCAATGAGCCATGCTGAGTTTCCGGGCACTACGTGGTCGTGCCGGTCAGGGGATCCTGTCACTCTTTACTTCCCGGATGGAAGTCACACACCGCCTGCTCGTAATCAATAAGCTTGGTGATCGTCGGCTCATCCGAGCATACCGCACAGCCCTTGCCTCTGGGCGGAAGCTTGATCTTATGGAACTCCATTTTCAGCGCATCGTAGGTCAGGAGATATCCAACCAGCAGGTCACCCACGCCGGTGATGTACTTCACTGCCTCCATGGCCTGCAGCGATCCGATAACGCCGCCCATGGCACCGATAACACCCGCCTGCTTACAGGTGGGAACCGCATCCTTTGGAGGCGGATTCTTGAAAATACAACGGTAGCACGGTCCCTCTCCCGGGATGATGGTGGTAAGCTGTCCCTTGAACCGGATGATCCCGGCATGAGACAGCGGTTTCTTCGCCATAACGCAGGCATCGTTGATCAGGAACTTGGCAGGGAAATTGTCCGTTCCGTCAATGATGAAATCATAGTCCCGGATCAGATCCAGGATATTCTCGCTGGTTACGAATTCATAGTAGGTGTTCACCGTCACATCCGGATTGATGGCACGCATGGTCTCAGCCGCGGATTCCACCTTCTTCTTTCCGATGTCATTTGTGGTGTGGATCACCTGTCTCTGAAGATTGGACAGATCCACCACATCCGCATCCACGATGCCGATGGTTCCCACACCGGCGGCTGCCAGATACAGTGCTGCCGGAGCTCCCAGACCGCCTGCACCGATGATCAGAACTTTCGCATTCAGGAGCTTCTTCTGTCCCTTGGCACCGATCTCCTTCAGGATGATGTGTCGGGAGTAGCGCTCCAGTTGCTCATTTGTAAATGCCATTATCTTCCACCTCCCATGAAGTACAGGAATTCCACTTCGTCGCCGTCCTTCAGTACAGTGCCCTCAAATGCACCGGACTCCACGAATTCCTCATTGACGGATACCGTCACGTACTGCGGAGTCTCCACATTCTCCTGCTCGATCAGGGCCGCTACCGTAAGGCCGTCAGCCACTTCCTTCTTCACACCTGCTACCGTGATCTTCATTTTCTCATTTCCTCCTGTATTTATTATACGGATGTTATTCATTACTGATTTTTTTATATTTTTATATCTACACATGCACAGTATATAGTATTCATTACCATTTCACACGCCCTGGATATCCATACCGGATCATGTAGAACAATTCCCGTTCTGCCTACGTCCCGTGCAGTCAGATCACGTAGAACCACTCTTCGCAGGGCTTCACCTCCGTGACAACCCGTTTGTTATCCGTGGTCCGGTATTCCATCTCCGGATTCTTCATGCTGACCCTGGTGTTGGCCGGAACCGAGCTTGTGATAAATGTATTGCCACCGATCACGGAGTTTTCTCCGATGACAGTCTCTCCCCCCAGGATAGAGGCTCCGGCGTAAATCGTCACATTGTCCCCGATGGTGGGATGCCGCTTCTTACCGGACAGTTTCTGCCCACCGCGGGTGGACAGTGCACCGATGGTCACGCCTTGATAGATCTTCACATTCTTCCCGATCACTGCGGTCTCACCGATAACGATGCCCGTACCGTGATCAATGAAAAAGCTGTCCCCGATGGTGGCTCCCGGATGGATATCCACTCCGGTTTCCGAGTGAGCATATTCCGTCATCAGCCGCGGGATCACCGGCACCTTCAGAAGGTACAGCTCATGAGCCAGGCGGTACACCGTGGTGGCCATAAGTCCCGGATATGCCAGAATGATCTCCTCCAGACAGCAGGCCGCAGGGTCTCCGTCATAGGCTGCCAGCAGATCCGTCTCAACCTTCGCACGCACCTTGGGAAGCTGCTCGAAGTACACCCGGCAGATACGATAACTTTCCTTCTCCCGGTCCTCCTCCGTCATGGTTCCGCGAAGCTTACAGAAATCCAATGCCAACATCACCTGCTTTTGCAGATGGTAGAAGATGTCCTCCACCGTAACGGCGATACTGTTCTTCAGATTGTACAGTTTAAATGTCCTGTCCCGGAAGAAGCCAGGGAACACCAGCCTTGACAGGTGGTGTACGATTTTTCGGACCTCCGTCTTATCCGGGTTATTCTCTATATTCTCGGCATCGATGTTCTTCTCGCCATTCAGGTCGGCAAGGATCAGCTTAACGATACCGTCGATCTCTTCCTCACGTATTCTGTCGCTCATTGTTTCTTCGACTTTCTTTATTGCCTTAAAACTATCGTCCCAGTCACGGGATTCTTCGGCCTTCGGCCTGCTAACGCCTCCCAATGACATACTTGCTGTCGCGAGCATGTCATCGAAAGGCTATGCATTGTCCTCAGAATGCCACATGTGCTATGCGAATGACCGAAGCACCTTCACCAGTGCATCGATATCATCCGGCGAGTTGTACAGTGCCAGCGTTGGCCGTACCGATCCTTCATATCCGAAGCGGCGCAGCACCGGCTGTGCACAGTGATGTCCGGTCCGGACTGCAATGCCATAGGCATCCAGCCGCTTGCCCACTTCTTCATCAGAGTATCCGTCCAGCTTAAAGGACAGAACGGAGGCCTTGTTCAGAGCCGTTCCGATGAGAGTGAGTCCCGGGATCCGGCGCATTTCCTGCATAGCGTACTGCAGCAGTTCATGCTCCCAACGATATACACAGGGCATACCGATCTCGGTCAGGTACTGCAGCGCAGCTCCCAGTCCCACCGCATCCGCGATGCTTCCGGTTCCAGCCTCGAACTTGTTGGGGATCCCGTTATAAATGGTCCGTTCAAAGGTTACGTCGGCGATCATATTGCCGCCGCCATGATAAGGTTCTGCCGCTTCCAGCAGTTCCTTCTTTCCGTAGACCACACCGATACCCGTAGGTGCGAAGACCTTGTGGCCGGAGAAGACGAAGAAGTCTGCATCCAGCGCGGATACATTTACCGGAATGTGGGCTACGGACTGCGCCCCGTCGATGAGGATCCGCACGCCGTGCCGATGGGCGATGGCGATGAGTTCCTCGATGGGCGTTACCGTACCGAGTACATTTGATACATGGGTTACGGCAACGAATTTCGTCCTCTTTGTAAACAGCTTCTCATATTCCGACAGGATCAGCTGCCCCGTCTCATCGCAGGAAATGACCTTGATCACAGCCCCTGTCTTCTGAGCGATGAGCTGCCACGGAACGATATTTGCATGATGCTCCAGGATGGATACGATGATCTCATCTCCCGGCTGCAGCTGCGGCTTCACGTAGGCATTGGCCACCAGATTGATGGCTTCCGTGGTTCCTCTTACGAAGACGATCTCCTCTGAGCTGGGTGCTCCGATGAAATCCCGTACGGTATCCCTTGCGGCCTCGTATGCGTCCGTAGAACGCGCTGCCAGCGTATGTGCACCGCGGTGCACGTTGGAATTCTCATGCGTATAGTAATAACTGATTCGGTCGATGACCTGCTTCGGGCGCTGGGTCGTTGCACCATTGTCCAGCCATACCAGCGGCTGTCCGTGGATCAGTTCCGAAAGGATCGGAAAATCATCACGGATCTGCGCCAGCGTCTTGCTGCCGATGCGGATGGAATCATTTCTCGAGGTTCTCTTCTCACCGGACACATCTGCCGCTGCCACCCCGTCCCCGCCAAGGGATGTGGGTGCATCGATCCTGCGGTCATACTCCTCTGCCTCCGTTTTGGACTGTACCTTGGGTGCGTAGGAAGTAGTTCCGGCCGTCGGATAACCAAAGGGATTCTCCCAGTCAAAGGCTCCTGCCTCCGGCAGTGTGGTTCCGTCCTGCGGCGCTGAAGAGTACGGTCCTTCCTGTAAAACGCCTGTATCGTAGGTAGTATCCTGCGCACCGGTTGTTCCGTACTTCGACTCTGCATCGTTCCAACTCCAGCCTTCCTGCGCGGCTCCTGCAGATGCTGGAGTTACCGGCACACCCGGAACCGCGGAAGCCTCTGCGGATGCAGGTGCGGACACCTGCGGTACATCTGCCGGAACCGGCGGAATATAAGCATCCACGTCAGAAACGGTAGTCCCTGTCGGTGCACTTATCCCGGCAGTCAGATCCGGAAAATATGCATTTGCAAGTGCAGCCAGATCCGCAGCGCTCGGAAGCCCAAGATCCGCCTCCGAAACAGCATAGGGATTAGTCGTAATCATAGTACTCACCTACTTCCACGTCCTCAAGCACTGCGATAGCGTCATCTGCAAGGATGGCTGCGGAGCAGTACAGCGAGAGCAGGTAGGATGCAACTCCTTTATCATCGATTCCGCGGAAACGTACGGAGAGACCTCTGGAATGCTCATTCTTCAGGCCTGCCTGGAAGAGTCCGATAACACCGCGCTTTGCCTCACCGGTACGAACCAGCAGGATGTTGGTCTTGCCGCTCTGGGAAGTCGGGTTCTTCAGACCGTCTACCAGAAGCTTGTCTGTCGGAACGATGGGGATTCCTCTCCATGTAACGAAATTGCCGCCTGCGATATTTACAACTACCGGCGGTACTCCACGCTTGGTGCATTCTCTTTCAAATGCAGCGATGGCGCGGGGATGTGCCAGGAAGAAGGAGGGCTCCTTCCAAACCTTGGTGATCAGCTCATCCAGATCATCCGGTGTGGGTGCACCGTTTCTTGTCTGGATCCGCTGGGAATCCGCAATATTCTTCAGAAGACCGTAATCATCGTTATTGATAAGCTGACTCTCCTGGCGCTCACGCAGAGACTCGATAGCCAGTCCCAGCTGCTCCTGAACCTGATCGTAGGGTGCGCTGTACACATCCTCGATGGCAGTGTTCACATTGATGATCGTGGAAATGGAATTCAGCCGATATTCTCTCGGCTCCGTCTCATACTCTACGAATCCGTCCGGAATGATATCGGACTTCTTGGTCTGGCTGCAGAGAACATCCAGCGGTGTCTCTCCCTCTACAACCTTATTTACACGGAAGATGCCCGTCTCAAGTCCCTTGAACTCCAGGAACTTGGTGAGCCACTTCGGGGTCAGCGCGCCAAACTGCGGCTTGGTCTTGGTGACATTCGCCAGGTTATACGCTGCGGCTGCGCCAAGAGCGTTGATCCCTGCTGCTTTTGTCTCTTCTTTTGCCATGTTACATGTACCTCCATAGAACTTAAAATGTATCTGACATGCTCATATGAGCTTATGTCCTTCTTCATCCTGCCATGATCTGCCACCGGAGCCATACACCGGTCAGATCACAGCCAGCCACCTTCATTCGAGAAGATGATATCCTTCATCTTGTCCATGCCGCCCTTCAGGTTGTACAGCGGTCCTTTGTAACCCGCTTCTCTCAGGGTATTGATGGCCAGGATGCTTCGCTTGCCTTCCTTGCAGATGAAAATGGTATCCTGCTCGGGATTCAGTTCCTTCTGCCGTCTTGCCAGCTGACCGATGGGGATCACCAGCGCACCCGGGAATCTTACGATGGCCCGTTCATGGGGCTCCCGCACATCCACGATGATGATGGGGTCGCCATGCTCGATGCGGTAGGACAGTTCTTCAGGCGTAAGTCCCTCCACCGGTGTTTCATTTTCGTCTTCCTTCAGGCCGCAGAATTCTTCATAATCAAAGTCTTCCGGAGCCGTGATGGTGGGATTGTCACCGCAGAGCGGGCAGCTGCAGCTGTGCTTCACCGTCAGCACGTGAGACCGCAGTCCCAGAGTATCCACGGTAAGAAGCTTGCCGGACAGATGCTCCCCGATGCCGATGATCAGCTTCAGCGCTTCATTTGCCTGTATGCTTCCCACGATGCCGGACAGCGGGCTGATGGTGCCGCCCTCCGCGCAGGCAGGTACCAGACCCGGTGCCGGCGGCTCGGGATAAATGCACCGAAGACACGGGCCGTCTCCGTAGCCTAAAACGCTGACCTGTCCTTCAAACTGATAGATAGAACCGAAGATCAGAGGGATACCGGAAAGGATGCAGGCATCGTTGATCAGGTACCGCGTCTTGTAGTTATCCGTGCAGTCAATGACCAGATCGTAGCCCTCGATGAGAGAGATGGCATTCTCCGCCGTCAGCTGCGTATTCTCCGGGATCACCTCGATGTTGCGGTCGATATTCCGTACCGTATCCCGTGCGGAAGCCGTTTTGGGACGTTTCACATCCCGGGAGCTGTGGATCACCTGGCTCTGCAGGTTTCCCAGAGATACCTCGTCAAAATCAATGATCTTCAGGGTTCCGATACCTGCAGCCGCCAGATACTGGATCACCGGGGAACCCAGTGCTCCGGCGCCCACTATGACCACCTTGGCTGCGCGGATCCGCTTCTGTCCCTTTACACCGATCTCCCGAAGGAGAAGGTGCTTGTTAAACCGCTCGATGTCCTTATCATCCAGTGCGACGGCCTTCCTTCGCTCATCGGAAATGATACTTCCGTTACCTCCCTCCGGCGCTCCGCCTGCCACAAAGGGAAGCAGCAGCACCTCCTGCACGCTGTCCAGCGGCGTATCATGCTTTGCCGGATCGGTATAATCCTCTGAACCCGCGAAGATGCGCAGGAAGCTTCTCAGATTTCCGTCCGCATCATACAATCCCTTCTTCGCGTCCGGATATTCCTCCGTAAGATTCTTCAGGATTTCCTGTATTGTATTCCCCTGTATTTCCGTTTCGGCAGTGCGCCCGAAAAAGGTGCGCAGTGTCGCTGATATGATCACCTTCATCTTCTGTCTCCTATTCCATACTTCGCGGCTTCCGCCGCTCCGTGTAATTCCAGTCCAATCAATAGGGTTCGGTCAGGAAGATCCGTATCTCCCTTACCTGCCTTGTGGCTGCATCCTGCTTCCACCCCCGTAGCCTGGTGGGTTTTCCCTCGATCACCGAGATAATGAGATAGAGCATACCCGGCACCATCTCCCGTATATCCTCATTCGACGGAATCGATGGATGATCCGGATGGGAATGGTAGAAGCCCAGGATGTCATTTCCAGCCTCCCGCTTTTCTTTTTCATATCCGTATAATTCCATCGGATCGATGCCATAGTGTGTTTTTCTTCTGTCCTCCGCCACCCGGTTTTCTACCCGTACGGTGTCCCGGATCACGTAAGCTCCGTCCTCCGTCACCGTTCCGAACAGAAGTCCGCAGCATTCCCGGGGATAAGTCTCTCCGGCATGTTCCTTCATATGATCTCGCAGCGCTTCCTGAAGCACGATCCTCTCCTCGATCATACGCGACTTGCCTCCACAGCCCGCAGGAAATCCCGGATCAGGTCCTCCTTATCCTCGATCCCCACGCTGACACGAATGGTATCCTCATATACACCCGCCGCTTCCCGTTCGGCCTCGTTCGTACGGATATATAATGTGGAGGCCGGGTGGATCACCAGCGTCCGCAGATCCCCGATGTTGCTGGCGATCAGTGCGTAGCGCAGTGCATTTATGATCCGGAAGGCCCGTTCCTTCGATCCGCATCGAAAGGTCAGGATCCCTCCGCCATATCCGCTGAGTTCTTTCTCCACAAAAGCATGGCAGGGATGAGATTCCAATGTCAGATAGTTCACCGTGATGTCCGGCTCCTGCTCCAACGCCCGGGCCAGGGCATCCGCATTCTGACAGATCCGCTCCATCCGAAGTCCCAGCGTATCCATTCCGACATACGATAGAAATGCATTCAGCGGAGCCATACACCCACCCAGATTCTCCCAGATATCCGTGCGAAGCCGGAGCTGCAGTGCCATGCGGCCGTATTTTTTAAACTCTGAAAGAGCCGTATGCTTTTCGAAATTCCAGGGAAACTTCCCTCCGTCAATGATGATCCCTCCGATGGAGTTCCCACCACCGTTGATATATTTCGATGTGGAATGGATCACCACATCCGCACCTAATGCCAGCGGATGCGCCAGATAGGGCGTCGCCGTTGTGGAATCCACGAAGAGTGGGATCCCTGCTTCGTGCGCCACCTTTGCGACCTCAGGGATATCCAGGACCGAAAGGGACGGGTTACTGATCAGTTCTCCGAAGATCACCCTGGTTCGCTCCGTGATCGCCGCTTCCAGCGTCTCACTTTGCATATCCCGCACAAATGTAGTGTGGATCCCAAGCTTTTCGAGATCATGGAACAGATCGATGGTTCCGCCGTACAGTCCGCTGCCGGCGATGATCTCGTCTCCACTCTCACAAACTGCCAGAAGTGCCGTGGAAATGGCCGACATGCCGCTGCTGCAACAGACAGCTCCGGCTCCACCCTCCAGTTCGGAGAGTTTCTGTTCAAAGGCCGCCAGCGTGGGATTTCCGATCCGCGTATACGCGTAACCCATACTCTTATGCCGGAAGACCTTCTCTAACTCCTCCATACTCTCATACTGAAACGCCGTAACCTGTGAGATCGGTGGGAGGATCTCCCGTTGCCCGTAACCAGTGGACGTTTTCCCGTGCAGGAGACGTGTATTGAATTTTGCATCTGTGTTGCTGTTTGTTGTGCCCATACCCGCACCTGTAATTCTTCTTTCATATCAGATTCGATCCGATCCGGACATCAAAGCATCCGGTTTTGTCTCTTGTGATAATCTCACTCTATTTTCAGATTACATAGAGATCCCAGTTCTTCTGCGCCCGATCCATACACTGCTCTGCAAATGCACGCAGCGTCACCCCTGAAGTAAACTGATTCAAACTGCTATTGATCCTCTCCCAGAAACAGTCATTGATCACCGGGCGAAGGCCACCCTCTTCGTCCTTCGGATCCATTTCCGCGAGAATATTCATGTCCAGCGCATTCAGCACATCCGAAAGCGTGACCTCCTCCGGTGAACAGGCCAGAGTATATCCCCCGCGCAGCCCCTTCTGTGCGGTGATGAAGCCTGCCTGTCGGAGCAGCAGGAGGATCTGCTCCAGATACTTATGTGAGATCTTCTGTCTTTGCGCAATCTCCGGCGCCGATACGCTGGAGCCGTTCTCACTGTGAATCACAATATCCGTCAGTGCAATCAACCCATATTCCACTCTTGTCGATACTCTCATCTGATTCCCCCTTCCCTGACTGATTATGATGTTGCCACTATAACACCATTTGCCTACTATGTCAATAGGTTTTATAGGAGTGTTATTTCAGATGATTCAAATACGCCCGCTTGCCGGTCGTATCACGCAAAAAGGCATCCGATCCCCCCGGATCGAATGCCTAAGTCTTCACCTTGTATTTTCTTATCAAATCTGCCTGCAACACCTCAGTGAGCGACACGATCTTCTACAGATTGGTATATCCCATCAGATCGAAGTCCACTTCTTTCGCTGCCGCTCTTCCGTCTGCGATGGCACGTACCACCAGGGACTGTCCGCTGTGCATATCACCGGCGGTATAAATGCCCGGCTGGCTGGTGGCGTGGCTGCCATGACCGGTCTTCACGTTCGTCCGACCGTCCAGTTCCACTTCAAATGCATCCGTAACGTAGCTCTCACTTCCCAGGAACCCTGCTGCGATCAGCACCAGCTCTGCAGGAAGCTCTTCCTCGGTTCCCTCCACCGGAACCATACGCATCCGCCCGGTGTTCTCATCCTTCTCGGATCGGAGAGAGACCACGGTAACGCTGCGGAGTTTTCCTTCTTCATCTTTGTTGAAGCTCTGTACTGTGGTCCGGTAGCGTCTCGGATCCTGTCCGAATTTCCAGATAGCTTCCTCCTGCCCGTAATCCGTCTTTCCCACCCGCGGCCACTCCGGCCAGGGATTGGAGGCCAGACGCGCACAGGGCGGCTCCGGCATCATTTCCAGCTGGGTAACGCTGGCTGCACCCAAACGGATGGATGTACCCACACAGTCATTTCCGGTATCACCGCCACCGATGACGATCACATGCTTTCCTTCTGCCAGCTCCGTCGGAACCTGCCGAAAATCACTGTCCAGAAGTGTCTTTGTTACCTTCGACAGGAAATCCACCGCAAACCAGATCCCCTCTGCTTCCCTTCCCGGTGCCTGGATATCTCTCGGATTCGAAGCGCCGCAGGTCAAAATCACGCTGTCGTACTCCTCCCGGAGCTGCTCTGCGGAAATGTCCTGCCCCACATTTGCATTTACAACGAACCGGATTCCTGCCTGCTCCATCATCGCCACACGGCGGTCGATGCTGCTCTTGTCCAGCTTCATGTTCGGAATACCGTAACGGAGCAGTCCGCCGATCCGGTCTCTGCGTTCATAGACCGTCACGGAATGTCCGCGACGGTTCAGCAGCTGCGCCGCTGCCAGGCCTGCCGGTCCGCTGCCCACAACCGCAACCCGCTTGCCGGTCCGAACCTTCGGTGCTTCTTCCTTCACCAGTCCATGCTCAAATGCATACTCGATGACCGCCCGTTCATTTTCCTTTGTTGCCACCGGCTCGCCGTGGAGACCGCAGGTGCAGGCCGCCTCGCAGAGCGCGGGACATACGCGGGAAGTGAACTCCGGGAAGCTGTGGGTCTTGGAGAGCCGCACATAAGCCTGCTCCAGATTCCCGTGATAGACCAGATCGTTCATCTCCGGCACCAGATTGTGCAGGGGACAGCCGGACATCATACCGGAGATCAGCGTTCCTGCCTGACAGAAGGGAACGCCGCAGTCCATGCAGCGTGCCGCCTGCTTTTGCTGTTCCTCTATCGGAAGAGAGCCGTGAAACTCCTGAAAGTCCTTCACTCTGTCGGCTTCCTCTACTACCGGCCCGTTCTTTCTCTCATACTCTAAAAAACCTGTCGGTTTACCCATGACGCTTACCTCCGTCTATCCTACCAGTTTTGTAAATGCTTCGATCTCCGCCTGCTCTCGGTTCATGCCCTGCTCCTCGCCTTCCGCGATGAGATGCATCATGGCCTTATAATCCGACGGAATGATCTTCTTGAACTTTCCGATGAAGGAATCAAAGTCATCCAGGATCCGCTGTCCCTTCCTGGAACCGGTGAAGGCCACATGCTGCTCGATGATCCGGCGCAGTTCTTCCTTTTCATTATGCTGCTCCACCTTCTCCATCAGCACCAGTTGCTTGTTCAGGTTCTTGTAGAGTGTATTCTCTTCATCCAGCACATAAGCGATACCGCCGCTCATACCTGCCGCAAAGTTCTTGCCCGTGGGACCCAGGATTACGGCACGGCCGCCGGTCATGTACTCGCAGCCATGCTCGCCGACACCTTCAACCACTGCAGTCACACCGGAATTCCGGATACAGAAACGTTCTCCTGCCATACCGGCAATGTATGCTTCTCCGCTGGTAGCACCGTAAAGGGCCACATTTCCGATGATGATATTTTCTTCCGGATCGTAAGCCGCCTCCTTCGGAGCCTTCACGATGAGCCGTCCGCCGGACAGACCCTTGCCGAAGTAATCGTTGCTGTCGCCGGTAAGCTCCAGAGTCACACCCTTCGGAACAAATGCACCGAAGCTCTGTCCGCCGGCTCCCTTGCAGTTCACATGAATGGTATCTGTCGGAAGTCCTTCCGGATTGTTGCGGGTAACTTCCGCTCCCAGAAGCGTACCGAAGGATCGGTCGATGTTTTCCACATCCAGGGATATGGTGCAGGCCTTTCCTTTTTTCACTGCCTGCTGCACTGCCTTGCTTGCCAGAAGCTCCTTCTCATCCCTGGTCTCTTCCAGTTTGAAATCATATGCCTTCTCCGGATGGAAGGTCTGCAGTTCCCGGTCAAACTCGGAGAGATCTGCCAGGATACGGTTAAAGAGAAGCTCCTCGGCATGGTTATGAGTGGAGGGATCCTTCGCTCCGCTCAGGATGACAGAGTTCTTGTCATTCTGAGCTGCTTTCCTGTCATTCTGAGCCGCAGGCGAAGAATCCTTACACTCCTGATTCTTCCGCTTCAGCAGATCCGTCCGGCCCACCATTTCCGCGATGGTGCGAACACCCAGCTTCGCCATATATTCCCGCAGCTCTCTTGCGATGAACCGCATGAAATTCTCAACATATTCCGGTTTGCCCATGAAGCGCTTCCGAAGCTCCGGATTCTGGGTAGCCACGCCCATGGGGCAGGTATCCTGATGGCAGACACGCATCATGACGCAGCCAAGCGTTACCAGCGGTGCCGTTGCAAAGCCGAACTCCTCAGCTCCCAGGAGTGCCGCGATGGCTACATCCCGGCCGCTCATCAGCTTTCCGTCGGTCTCGATCACTACCTGATCCCGAAGTCCGTTGAGAAGCAGGGTCTGATGGGTCTCCGCCAGTCCCAGCTCCCAGGGAAGTCCTGCATTGTGAATGGAGCTGAGAGGCGCCGCACCGGTTCCTCCGTCATACCCGGATACCAGGATGACCTGCGCCCCGGCCTTGGCCACGCCGGCCGCTACCGTACCGACACCGGCCTCGGATACCAGTTTTACGGAGATCCGTGCGTTCTTATTTGCATTCTTTAAGTCGTAGATCAGCTCCGCCAGATCCTCGATGGAGTAGATATCGTGATGCGGCGGCGGGGAGATCAGGGACACACCCGGTGTGGAGTGTCTGGTCTTTGCGATCCACGGATATACCTTCTTGCCCGGAAGATGTCCGCCTTCACCCGGCTTCGCGCCCTGGGCCATCTTGATCTGGATCTCCCGTGCAGATACCAGATATTTGCTGGTAACACCGAACCGTCCGCTGGCCACCTGCTTGATGGCGGAACTCTTATCGTCTGCGCTTCCTGCAGTTGCCAGGCGCTCGTCGCTCTCACCGCCCTCACCGCTGTTGGACTTGCCGTGCAGATGGTTCATGGCGATGGCGAGACAGGTATGTGCTTCTTCGGAGATTGATCCGTAGGACATGGCACCGGTCTTGAACCGACGCACGATCTCGTCC
>JAILAR010000135.1 GCA_024681515.1 Eubacterium sp.
TATTTGCCATATATCCTGCCCCCCTGAAAATGCGGTTCTTTCCGTTAGAATAACCATCTTTATTATACTATACTTCCGCACTCCAGGCAAGAACATTTGTTCGTGTATTCGAACATTTGTATATCGTCTGTATTTTTTGTAAGATAGCTTTGACGCTAACCCCTCCCTGAAGAGGAAGGGGATTGCGCGTCTATGTTCTGTTCAAGGAATGTCACGAACAGATTTATGCTATATCTGTACGAGTCGATTGTGTCTTTATCGCGATTCCTGACACCCGGAAGGTAGGTTCTCATAAATTCACCCATGGTAGTATCAAATGTTTTCGGCATAATGATCTCCTTCCTCCCTCTCCGATGATCTGAATATGATCCACGGACAGGTTTTCCATGGGATTCAATGTTTTGATTCAATGTTTTGATTCAATGTTTCATGTCATATTTTACTATACCCGGCGTAACAAAAGCGCAACAATAATCAAACCGGATCAATCTCAAACCGGATCAAACCGGATCGGCACACTTAAAAAGGCGCCTTCCGATATGATATCAATCGGAAAGCGCCTTAGCTGCTATAACCACTTCTTCTTTCGGAAGAAGATCAGACTCACGATGGCGATGACCAGACAGATCACAATGACAATGGGATAGCCCCATTTGGATTCCAGCTCCGGCATATACCGGAAATTCATGCCGTACCAACCCACGATCAGCGTCAGAGGCATGAAGATGGTGGTCACCACCGTCAGCACCGTCATGATACGGTTCTGTTTCACATCCAGCTGTGCCTGATACATATCCCGTACCTGCATGGTGTAATCACGCAGAGACGACGCCGAATCGTAAAGCCGGGACATGCGGTTGGTAAAGAGGTGGAAATACCGGACATTCTCCGCCTTGAAGAAACCGTTCTCATTTTCTTCCAGTTCCTGTCCGAGATCGATCAGCTGATCATAATGGATCCGAAGATCACGGAGACATCCGCGGATCTCGTTGGCCCGTTTCAGCTGCTCCTCGGCTTCTCCTCCCTCCTGGATCACCATCTCGATATCATCCAGTTCCCTCTCGTATCCTTCCAGGATCGACAGATCCCGGTAAATGATCTGTTCCAGAAAATCATAGAGGAAACGCTCCAGACTGGGGATGTGCCATTTCTTCTGTCTCTTCACCCGGCGGATCAGATGTCCTGCAAAGCCGCCGTCATCGATGAATACGATACCCTTCTCATCAAGCGCAAAGGCGAAATGCCACTCCTCCTTATCAAAATCCCGGCGATTCGGGATGGAGAAGGTCCCCGTCAGAGAGTCATAGTTCACTTCTGCCTTCGTGTTGTGAATATTCTTCGTATCCGGTTCCAGATCGATACCCATATCAAAATCCGACCGCTCCGCCTGCCACTCTTCCGTGGTCAGAACAGCCACATACGGATACTCCCGCCGCCTGCAGTCCTCCAGCGTACACTCTTCCAATGTATCCCGAATCAGGTAGTACATAGTCCATGCCCTCCCAATAAACCATTTTAGGATCATTCCTCATCCCCTATAATAAAACAATCTTTGGGTATACGCAATCATTTGATGTTGATCGGAAACGCTTTACTCAAACTGATTCTTATTCTTGCAAAGAGACATGAAATATGCGACAATGGATTATATCATAAATTCTCATAAATCAAAGGAGGGCAAGGAACATATGAAGAAAATCCGTAACCGCAGTCTTACGGTGCTGCTTACATTAGTTGTAATGCTGGCACTGATCTTGATCCCGAAGGATGAATCAAAGGCCGCAAATGACCAGACGATCACTTTGCTGAAGGACACCGTTGAATCATCCGCGTACGATGTAACGTATGTTCATTATCTGTACACACCGAAGGCAGATTATTCCAAGGTGGTTGCCACAATCAAGGCCTCAAACGGTCAGAGCAGCTCTGCTACGGCCTATGCCTACGGAAAAGCTGATTTTTATTATTTCAAGGTCACGATCTATTCCGCAGGAACCTACACCGTAGACCTTGAGGAGTATGAAAAATCCGGAGATAACTGGGTAGCAACCGGAAAGAAAGCGAAAGCAACCGTTAAGGTTTCCGCAAAGAAGACCGGCTGGCAGAAGACCAACGGTGAATGGTGCTACTACGATTCCAACGGAAAGCGCCAGTACGGCTGGCAGAAGATCAGCGGAAAATGGTACTATCTGGATGATTTCTTCGGAGCGATCACAACCGGCTGGTTCGATGATGACGGAAAATGGTATTATTTCGAGGCCAGCGGAGCAGCTGCTACAGGCTGGAAGGTAATCGACGGAAAATGGTATCATTTCAACGGCGGTGCCTACATGGATACCGGCTGGAAGGAGATCGACGGAAAATGGTATCATTTCGCTTCGAGCGGCGAAATGGCAACCGGCTGGAAGAAGCTCAGCAAGAAATGGTATTACTTCGACAAGAGCGGAGCTATGGTAACAGGTTGGAAGCAGCTCTCCGGAAAGTGGTATTACTTCATAAGCAGCGGAACCATGGCAACAGAGTGGCAGAAGATCGATGACAAGTGGTACTATTTCGGAAGCGACGGCATAATGCGTACCGGCTGGCAGGAGATCGAAGGAAACTGGTATTATTTCCGGACAGGCGTAATGTGCACCGGAAAGGTGAAGATTGCCGGCAAGACCTACACCTTCGATAAGAACGGTGTATACCAGAAGAAATAACGCATTATGATCTGACACTGATCAGGTATATAACAGATCCGCGCGGAGCTGCAGAGATGCAGTCCTGCGCGGATTTTTTGAAAAAAGGGTTGCAATGAAAAAAACTCTGTGTTATTCTCTCCTCGTGAGACAGCTCACATAAATACACATAAAGGGCACTGATACAGTGTAAGGTGATGGAATGTTTATTCGGTAGTTTGATGGAAGCTAAACATGGAAAGATGCTCGGGTGATCCGGGCAGATTCGTGTATGCCGAAATCAGATTATCGCATAGTTCCCGTAACCTTACTCTTTTTATATTCCGAGGTTGCCGGTCTTGTTGCGGTCTGCTTTCGCATATGCGAGGGCGGGCTTTTTTTATTCACAGACTTTATGCAGAAATTTTATCCGGGCATGGGCCGATCATTCGGAGGTGATATCCGTTGGGCAGGAAGAAAACAGAGCATGTCGTATTTGATAACATGCGCAGGATCAGGAATCGCGTCGATATAAAAGAATACAATTCAAAGACGCACCGCCAAACCACATTACAGTTAAAACAAATGATAACCGCCTCAAGAAACAATGTCATTAAAACAAGAAAAAGTCTGTCATTCTGAGGAGCGCAGCGACGAAGAATCCCTTCACTAAGTCAGGGGATCCTTTGGCTCGCGTTGCTCGCCTCAGGATGACATGCAGGCTTAATGACATTTCCTCAAGAAAGGAGACATACATATGAATTATTTCGTAGAAGGGCTGCAGGGCAGCGGAAAAAGCACTATGGTGCAGAAGCTTTCACAGCTGCACCCAAATAATACGGCGATCCGGGAAGGGGATTATTCTCCGGTGGAACTGGCCTGGTGCGCCTATGTAGACGAAGAGAAATACAGGAAGATCCTTGAGAAATATCCGGATATACGATCCATGATCGAAGAGAAATCCCACGCCGAAGGTGATAAACGGATCATCTGTTATACGCAGATCATCACGGACATCCCGGGATTTCATAAGGACCTGGAACAATATGAAATCTACAACGGCCGCCGATCCTGTGATGAATTTAAGGAGATCGTACTCCGGCGATATAAGGCGTGGACGCAGGATCAGATGATCTTCGAATGTTCGCTCTTCCAGAACACGATCGAAGATATGATCCTCTTCCGCTGTGCTTCGGACGAGGAGATTCTTGAGTTCTACAAGCTTGTACGGGAAGCGCTGGAAGGCAAGGATTATCGGATCGTATATCTCCGGGCAGAGGATCTGAGGGCCAATCTTGACGTGATCCGGAAGGAACGCTCGGATGATCAGGGAAATGAAATGTGGTTTCCTCTGATGAGCAGATACTTTGACGAAAGTCCCTACGCAAAAGCTAACGGGCTGCAGGGAACAGAGGATCTGATCCGGCATTTTGAACATCGGCAGAAATTGGAGCTTCGGATCTGCCGGGAGATCTTCCCGGACAAATGCACTGTTCTCACGTCCAAGAACTATACTGAGCAGGAAATTGCAACGATTTAACGAAACCGAGGTGATATTGAATGGCAGAAATAAATGTAACGAACCTGACCTTCGCCTACGAAGGCAGCTTTGATAATATCTTTGAAAATGTATCCTTCACACTGGATACCGACTGGAAATTAGGCTTCATCGGCCGCAACGGAAAGGGCAAGACTACCTTTCTCCGCCTGCTGATGGGGGATCACGAATTCACCGGCAGCATCCGGACGAATGCACGTTTTGACTTCTTCCCCTACCCTCTCAGGGAGGCGGATCTGGACAGGACTGCCGATCTGATGCTCGAGTACTGGAAGCCGGACGCAGAGCTCTGGCGGATACTGGCGGAGCTCCCGGGACTATCTCTGGATGCAGAGGTTCTGTACCGCCCGCTTCGGACCCTCAGCTTCGGTGAACGGACAAAAGTGATGCTGGCGGTGCTCTTCTCCGGCGAAGGAAATTTCCTGCTGATCGATGAGCCCACCAATCATCTGGATGCGGAGGCCCGGGAGATCGTCAAGAAGTACCTGGCATCCAAGAAGGGCTATATCCTGGTCTCCCATGACCGGGATCTTCTGGACGCCTGCACGGACCACATCCTGGTGCTGAACCGGGCCACCATTGAGGTTCAGGCCGGAAATTTCAGCAGCTGGTGGGAGAACAAAGAACGGGCGGATGCCTTTGCCATCTCCGAAAATGAAAAGCATAAAAAAGAGATCAAAAAGCTCTCCGCTGCCGCAGACCGGGTATCCCGATGGGCAGACAAAAGTGAAGCCTCCAAGATCGGATTTGATCCGATAAAGGAGAACGACCGAAGCATCTCCACACGATCCTTCATCGGTGCGAAAACCAAGAAGATGCAGTCCCGGGTGAAGGCCGTAGAAGGCCGGATCGAGCGGGAAATTGCGCAGCAGGAAGGTCTGCTGCAGGATATCGAGCGGGTGCCGGATCTGAAGCTGATGCCCCTCTCCTACCATAAAGACCGGATCATCGAAGCAAAGGATTTTTCCCTTCGCTATCCGGACAGTACGGACCGGGTGATCCGGAATCTGACCTTTGAACTGAATCAGGGAGAATGTGTCTTCCTGCGAGGCGCGAACGGATGCGGAAAGTCCAGTCTGATCAAGGCTGTGCTGGGTAAACTGCAACCGGGAAAGCCGGCCAATGCTGAGGTTTCCACAAAACATAATCAAATTATGGATCAGGACAGATCCGAAAAAGAGCCTGAAAACCCAATCACGGCACCGGACGGTTCCACGATACTCACCTCCGGCACACTCAACGTCCCAAGTGGATTAATCATATCTTATGTAAACCAGGATGCATCTCATCTGTCCGGAAGCCTCAGGGAACATGCAGAGCGAAACCAATTAAATTACAGCCTGCTCCTGACCCTGCTTCGAAAGCTGGATCTGGAGCGGCTGCAATTTGACAAGGACCTGTCGGAGTATTCCGAAGGCCAGAAAAAGAAAGTTCTGATCGCGTCAAGTCTCATTACGCCGGCGCATCTGTATATCTGGGACGAACCCCTTAACTATATCGATGTATTCTCCCGTATGCAGATCGAGCGGCTGATCGAGGTATTCCGCCCCACCATGCTGCTGGTGGAACATGATGTCCGTTTTACGGAGAAGCTGGCATCACGGGTGGTGGATCTGTGAGTGACAGGAAAAGTGCATCAATCACGATCCACAGTCCCGCAGACGCGCATCGATGCGTCTGTGAATCGCGACTCTATATCAGAAACTCGTCTCTAACAGCCGGTTTCAGCGTCCATAGCCTTGGGAAGAGATCCCCCTCCAACCGGAAGAACTTCTCCTCTTCCGTCGGGAAGACACGGGAAGTAAACACCGCATCTCCGTCATTTACAAAGATCTCCACGGAACTGCGGTCGATGAAGATCCGAAGGTGCTGCAATCCATTCTCCAACGGACGGGTACGCTCCGTACCTTCCTGTACATTAAACTGTGTTTTCAGTCCGCTGCGATCGACCGTGATTTCTTTCTTCACATCATTATAACGGATCTCCAGTCCACCCTTTCCTTCTTCATCCGTGAAGAGGTGTGCACGCACATGTCCGGCCCGGCAATCCAGCTCCAATTCAGCCGCCCGTGGAAGCTCATGGCATCCAAATGCATTTGGCCGGAGAGTGATCTTCTCTTCCCGAAGCTTCTTCAGTTCGGGAAGCGGCTGCTGGATCAGACGCCGGCCGCGCACCGTCAGTTCTCTCGGAAGCGTCAGGCACCCCGCCCAGTCCTCTTCGTCCGTAGGATAGCTGACATCCGGCACGCCCATCCACGCGATGAGCACCGCCTTGTCAGCGTCCTCGATATTATTTGCACAGGCCGCGGCATAGGAATCAAATCCGAAATCCAGCACATGGAACTGCCCGTCCGGCGTAAAGGTAAGGGTCTCCCAGTCCATGTTGCCCATGATATAGCCGTTATGATTTTGGCTTTCACCCCGTCCCGGGATCGTAAGATGCTGGGGACAGAGAAGCAGAACATCCCGTCCGCCGATATGCTCGATGGAAGGACATTCCCACATATCCCCGAAGGCCTCAAAGCCCGGCACCTTCAGCTCTCCCTCAAAATGCCAGCCATGCTGCAGATCCTCCGATTTATAGATCAACGCACAGCCATGCTTCTCCCTCGTCTGCGCACCGATGATCATATAATACGTCCCCTCGGCAGCTCCGCAAATGATCTTCGGATCCCGCTGATGCTCCGTATAATCCGGATGCGAACCGAAAAGCGGAAGCGGATATTTCTCCGGCCAGCCGTCATTTCCCAAACGGGCCAGACAGGTGTAGGCATGGCGGGTCCAATCCGCGTCACGGTGATTGCCGGTGTAGTACAGATAGATCTTATCCCCGATAGGCATGGCAGACCCGGAATATACACCCTTGTTGTCATATCCATCTTCCTGGTCCGGAAGCAGGCAGACACCCAGGTTCTTCCAGGTTACCAGATCCTTTGAAACGATATGGTACCAGTGTTTCAGTCCGTGAACCGCACCCCAGGGGCACCACTGATAGAACAGATGCCAGCGATTGTCGAACCAGACAAAACCGTTGGGATCATTCATAAGGCCTGTGACCGCCTGATTATGAAATGTCTGTCTGTACCGCGATCCGCGGATCCTGTCATACAATCCCACCAGTTCCTGCGGATCCTTCAGATACCTGTATTTTTCTTCACGCGTCCATTCTCTCAAACTCCATGCCCCCCTTCACTCGCACATCATGCCCCCATCGCATCCAGTCCCAGCTTCACCGCACCCATGATCCCCTGGTCATCGTTGCAGCCTGCCGGAACGATATACGTATCCAGGTCCGCCAGTTCCTTCGTCTCCAAATACCCATTCAGCTTTTCCGCAACTTTTGCACGAACCAGTGGGAAGAGCTGCATCTGGTGCATCACCCCGCCGCCCAATATGATCTTCTGCGGACTCACGGTAAGGATCAGCATTACACAGGCCTGCGCCAGATAATCGCTTTCATACTCCCAGACCTCCGGCTTATCCACCAGTTCATGACCGGGTTTGCCCCATCGTTCATTGATGGCCGGACCTGCCGCCATACCTTCCAGACAGTTTCCATGGAACGGACAGCGTCCCGCATAGGTATCCCCGGGTACCGGGATCACCTTCACATGACCCATTTCCGGATGAAGCATGCCATGAACCACCTTGCCACCGGATAGGATTCCACCACCGACACCGGTGCCGATGGTGATATACGCCACATCCGTAAGTCCTTTCGCCGCACCCCAGGTAACCTCTCCCAGAAGCGAGCCGTTCACGTCGGTATCAAATCCGATGGGCACATGCAGTGCATCCTTCATGGTTCCGACGATATTGTAATTCGCCCACGCAAGCTTTGGGGTCTTTACGATATAACCGTAGGTCTGGGAATCTTTATTAACATCCACCGGTCCGAAGCTGGCGATCCCCAATGCCTCGATGTTCTTATCCTTGAAATAATCTATGATCTTCGGCATGGTCTCATCCGGTGTTGTGGTCGGAACGGAAATCTGCTCATAGATCCTCCCGTTCTCGTCACCGATGGCGCAGACCATTTTCGTGCCGCCCGCCTCCAGTGCTCCAATCCTCATATAGAGCCTCCTCTCTATGCCTGTTTTATAAAAAGGGCAGGCGGCTCCGGGTGTTCTTTCCGAACGCTCCCTGAGCCGCCCCGTTTCTCGTGACCTTATTCCCTTCGCGTCTGACATTATGTGTCAGCTACATCCTCTCTACGCGAGATTCCCAAAGCGACTGGAATTTACAGATTCTCTTTCAGGAACGCTTCGATTGCAGCTGCAGCCGCTTCTTCATCGTCACCTTCCACCTGAACGGTAACCTCGTCACCCTTCTTGATTCCCATGCCCATCAGTTTCATCAGTGCAGTTGCCTTTGCGGATTTGTCATCCTTGGAAATGGTAATGGTACTGGTGAACTCCTTCGCCTTCTTAACCAGAAGTCCTGCCGGACGTGCGTGGATACCAACTTCATCTGTGATCACATACTTGAATTCCTTCATGTTTCCTTCTCCTCCTGTATCGTTTTTATTATAATTCTATCCGATCGTTACATCTTCATAATCATCGCTGTTGGTCAGCAGTACGACTACCGTATCCGGATGTCCGGCCGCTTTGATCTTTGCGATATCGAATTCCATCAGTTTCTGACCCTTTTTCACCTGGTCGCCTTCCGCCACCAGAGTGTTAAAGCCGTCTCCGTTCATTTCCACCGTATCAACGCCGACATGGATCAGCAGTTCCTGATCGTTTTCGCCGGTGATGCCGATGGCGTGCTTACTGTCTGCCACGGAAGAGATCTCCCCGTCATACGGTGCGTATACCACGCCTTCCGTGGGTTCAACACCGATACCTTCACCCAGAGTTCCTGCCGCGAAGGTAGGATCCGGAATCTCCGTGTACGGGATCACCTTGCCCGGGGTGGGCTGTCCGATCTCTCCTCCGGAGGACTTGATAACTGTCTTCTGCTCAAAACCGGCTGCCTCAGCGGTTGCTGCCGACTTAGCAGCTCCTGCTGCCGTTTCCACTGCCTTGGCCGCACCGCCGGCCGCATTTGCTGCCGCGGTAACCGAGGTGTCTGCCGGTGTTTCCTCTTTCCAGGTAAACATGGTAAGTCCGAATGCGACACCTCCGGAGATCAGAAGCAGGATGGTGTAGAGGCCTGCATTATCAATGGTCAGATATCCGGGGATACCGGTTACACCATATGCGGTGGCGCCGATCTTTGTGATGGCGCCGAAGAGTGCTCCGGCTGCGCCACCCACCATACCACAGATAAACGGTTTCATGAAACGGAAGTTGACACCGAAGATCGCCGGCTCCGTGATACCCAGTGCTGCGGACATGGAGGACGGGATTGCTACGGTCTTCAGCTTTGCGTTCCGGCATTTAATACCGACCGCCAGGCAGGCACCGAACTGTGCGAAGTTTGCCGCGGATGCGATAGGCATCCACGTATTTAGCCCGACGGACGATAGCATGCCTGCTTCTATTACGTTGTACATATGGTGCAGACCCATGACGACTGTCAGCGGATAAAGTGCACCCATGAGCATAGCTCCCGGTCCGAACTGAACCAGCCACTTTGCTCCCTGAAGAACATAATTCTCAAGGCCTGCAAAGATCGGTCCGATAACTACGAATGTGAACAAAGCTGTTACAAATACGGTTGTGATCGGTACAACAAACAGGTCGATCATTTCCGGTACATGCTTATGCAGCCATTTCTCCAGCTTCGACATGAAGAAGACTGCGATCATGACAGGTATGACGTGGCCCTGGTAACCGTGTCGAGCTATCGACCCGACGGTATAGCTTCCGATCTGCCAGTTACCGAAGAGATTCCAGGTCGGAATCTTACCTGATGTGATCCCGAAGAAGCTGTTGATCGCTTCCTCACTACCAACGTTCCAGCCGTTCAACAGACCGGTGTGTACCATCATAAGACCGATAACTGCTGCCAGGAAGACATTTCCGCCGAAAACTCTCGCCGCACTGACGGCAACGATTACAGGCAGGAATGCAAATGCCGTGTTGGCAACCATATCCAGGAACCCGTACCAGTCAGTCTCCGCAAAGGAAGGCCATACCTTGCCGAGGGCCTCGACAACACCCATCATAAGACCGGATGCCACGATCGCCGGAAGGATCGGTACGAATACATCACCTACGGACTTCAGTGCCCTCTTCCATGCGGGCTGCTGCGCCGCCGCTGCTGCCTTTACGTCGTCCTTCGTCGCTGCGGACATTCCCGTAACTGACAGGAACTCGTCATACACCTTGTTTACGGTTCCGGTACCGATGATGAGCTGCAGCTGTCCGTTGTTCTCGAACATGCCCTTCACACCATCTACATTTTCAAGTGCCGCCTTATTGATCTTTCCGTTATCCTTGATCACAAGACGGAGTCTGGTTGCACAGTGCGCTGCCTGAGCTACGTTTTCACGACCGCCTATATTGGCAACGATCTCCTGGGCGCACTTCCTGTAATCCAGTGCCATGTGATAATCCTCCCTTTCTATTCCATACTGCGCGCCTAAAGCGCTCCGTTATGTAAAAATAATGTAATCGTTTTCACTCAGGTTTCATTATAAACGCATTCCAGGCTTTCTGCAACTGTTTTCTGACTCTTTTTTGAATTTTGGCAGTTTTTACCGATTCGGCAACCGCCCGTTGCAGTGTCTGCCTGTCATGCGTTATCAAATACCCGATACAGATCGGATCCGTTGTTTCTTACATATCCATCCGACAAACGGCCTGTCAGTCCGGTCCGAGATCCGCAAAGGCCTCTGTCAGTCTAACCCCAGATCCGCAAAGGCCTTTGCCAGACCGTCCTCATCCACGGAGGGACATACGATGTCGGAAATCTCTTTCAGTGCCTGTGCACCGTTCTCCATGCAGACGCTGGTGCCCACGGTCTCGATCATTTCCAGGTCATTCATGCTGTCTCCGAACCCATAGGTATCCGAAATGGGCACCCCGTAATGCTCTGCGATCAGGCGCACGCCCAGACCCTTATCGAATTTCCGATTCACCAGCTCGCCGTTCAGGCAGCTGTATGCCTTCACCTCCTGGATCACAAAGCGGAAGTCCTCCTCCAGCTCGGCCTTGCAGGCGTCCAGCTGATCCATGGAGGTACACATCACAACCACCTTGTAGATCGGACGATTATCATATTCCTGCATGGGGCGGATCCCCAGATTTCCGGCAAGGGCTTTCCGCCAGCGTTCGATCTCGCTGTTTCCTTCCCCTTCCTGACTGCTTAGGAAATCCCCCAGATTTTCATCTCCCCAGGAGCCGTCCTTCGCCTCCACGGTACAGAACACACCGCTGTCATGCAGCGTCCGAAGAGCGATCTCCCGCTGCCGGTCGGTCATGGGGCAGTCGTAAAGCACCTCATCCTCTGCCACTACATATCCCCCGCCGCAGCCCACATAGCCGTCAAAATTGAATTTCAAAAGAGGGCTGAGCATATCCGGATTCCGTCCGGTGCAGAGGAACACCTTATTTCCCTTTGCCTGCGCAGCACGGATCGCAGTCAGGGCGCTGTCCGGCGGAACATTCTCTCCAGGTCTCGTCA
>JAILAR010000164.1 GCA_024681515.1 Eubacterium sp.
TTCCAATCTCGGTTCGGATTATTTCTTTTCTTCTCAAAACAGATACTTCGGCCCCGCCTTGGTCAGAATCTGTTCATAAGCTTCTTTCATCCTCTTCGCCGCCTTCTCCGGTTCCACACCTCCGCACGCGCCGCCGAAAACCGGGATCACGATTGTATTGACATCATGTTCCAGCGCACAGATCAATGTCGAACGCATACAGTAATATACGATCATATCATCCATGATCAATGATGGGTACTGCATGGTCGGTGTGTGTATCAGCGCCAAACCCGGATTGTCCGTTTCTATGTAGAAGCTTGTCCCGACTCCCTGTTCACCATAGAAATGATCCTGTATATACTTCTGAACCTTCTTCTGAAAATCCCAACCCAAAATATCCGACAACGCTGCATCAAAACCGCCGGTCATCAATCCATATGCGTTTGCAGGACTAACCAGGCAATCGATCTCCGGATGTTCGGAATAGAACCATTCTATGTCCGCATGATGAATCGACACATTTTCATAACCTGCAAACACATCCGTCAGCTCTGCAGAAATACTCATTTCTATCGACTATATAGATATTCATATCTTTGATTTCTTTCATTACATTTCCTCCGTACGCCTCCACAGTGTCTTTAATCTCTGCAGGTGAACTACCACCACTTACACTTCGTTTAGATGTAGTGATGTATGTAAGGCCTATCAGCCACAGCAATGCCCGAAGCTAAAGAAAGCCCCTTATGTATGTAATGGATGCGGCAAACGTGTGAATTGTATGATGGAAAAGAAGATTTATTCTTCGAAGTATGCAGAGGAATGTTATCGCGAAACATTAAGTTCAAGTCGCGAGGACATCAATCAGACACCTGAAAGCATACAGAAGATGAATGATATTCTTACTCCACTTATTAAAAAAGGGCAATCAATATCACATATATGCGATTATTTGACACAAGATTCCTCTCAGAATGGTTAACGAAATAATACGAATCCAGAGCATTGATGGTTTCGTGACTTTGTGTTAGTATTGAACCGAAACTGAGCATTTTGGGTTTTCGGAAAACTGATGATGCATAAAGGATGGAAAGGGGAGGACAACGATGAGAGAAGATTATAAGGCAGCAAAGAAACTGGCAGAGGAAGCAGTCCGTAAGGCTGAAAAGGAGGGGCGTTCCCCATATCTTCCGGTACTGGATGTGATCACGGAGAAGAAGCGTTCCTCCGGGCAGACTCATCTCGGACTTATGGAGCTTCCGCTTAGCCGGATCAAAGGAAATAAAGAAGTCTCGAGGAATAACGCATTTGCGAACAACTTTATGCCGTTGATGGAGGAAGGATCAGAATTCTCTCAGAAATGGAGCGATCTTTATGACTCTTACAGGCAGGAGGGGATCCGTGATGCCATCAAGGTTTATGAGTACATGAACAACTATTATGTACAGGAAGGGAATAAGCGTGTATCCGTTTCAAACTATGGAAAGACCGAGTTCATCGTGGCGGATGTGACCCGGATTCTTCCGGAGAATGACGGTTCCAGAGAAGTAAAGGCTTATTTTGAGTATCTTGAATTTTATAAGGTGACCAAAAACTTTCTGATCGTTCTCACGGAACCGGGAAGGTACAGGCAGCTTGCGTTCCTTCTGGATCAGGATCTTGAGCATGAATGGCCGGAGGATCTGTGCAAGGATCTGAAGTCGGCATTCTTTCGGTTTAGTAAATGTATGAAGAACCAGTTAAAGATCACGGATGAGAATGCGATCAGCAACGGATTCGTCATGTATCTAGCCATCTTTCCTATAAAAACTATTCTGGATTCCTCCGATGAACTGATCGCAGCGAATATCCGGAAGACGGAAAAGGATCTTCTGGTCAGCGGTGCGCTGGATCAGGTGGACTTCATGGATAACACCTCCGGGGAAAAAAAGGCAGATAGCGGATTCTGGGGTATGTTTTCTCCGAAAGCAAGGAAATATACGGAGTCTGCTCCTCTCCGCGTCGGCTTTGTCTATGATGCGGATATTGAATCCTCCCGCTGGAGTGACAGCCACGAAGCGGGCAGGTTGTACGTAGAGTCTCTCAACGGGAAGAATGTGGTCACGGAGGCATATGTTGCTTCCGCACATTCGGGAACACAGGAAGCCATCCACCATGCAATCCATGACAAATGTGATCTGGTCTTTACCACGGCACCTTCCATGCTTCAGGAAACCCTGAAGGCGGCGGTTCAGTTTCCGAAGACAAAGCTTATGAACTGCACGATCGGGAAGAGTGTTTCCTCGCTTCAATGCTATCAGGGAAGAATGTATGAAGCTTCCTTCCTTATGGGTATTTATGCAGCGGACCGGCTGCTTCGGGACGGTTCGACCGGAAAACGAAGGATCGGTTATCTCTCCAGATACCGTGACAGCCGGCGCTCGATCAGCCTGAATGCGTTCGCCATCGGTGTCTCCATGATTGATCCGGAATGCAGGATCTCTTTGATCAGCATTCATCCGGGAGAGGTTTTGGACTTCCGGGCAAAGTGGAAACAGGAAGGCGTATCGATCTACGCAGACTTTGAGTATGCAGTCGGAAAACAGGAGGAACGCCCCGGGCTATATCGTATGGGGGATCCGACGGATGAACACCTGGGAACTCCCTTCTATAATTGGGGAAAGTTCTATGCAACCATCGTTCATTCCGTTCTGGTAGGCTCCTGGAATCTTCAGGAAACGACAAATAAAAGAAGAGCCATGAACTACTGGTTCGGATTATCCACCGGAGTTGTAGATATCCGTCTGAAGGATATACCGTATCAGACGAAGAAGCTCCTGGATTTCATGAGAAAAGGGATCATTAGCGGAGAATTCTCTCCATTCTCCGGAGAGATACGTGCAAGAGACGGGCGGCTGATCCAGGGAGAGAGCCTGCCGGGAGTCAACCCAAATGATTCACTGGAAAAAATGACACCGGTCAAGATCATTACCATGGATTGGCTCTATGAGAATATCGAGGGCGAACTGAAATAGCCCGTAAGTCTTCTTAAAGTACCTATGAGCTAAAGGGTGACACTCTTACGATCACTTCCGAAGATGGGCAGACCGGTTCAGCTACCATCAAGGATGGCGTGATCACCTATTCCGGTGATGGTGCTAACATGAAATTGAAGAAGAAATAGGATGCCGCTGAAGGTGCCGGCTAAACGTTCGGCAATATGAGAAAAAGGACGGTTCCTGTCTTACATGATGTCAGACAGGAACCGTCCTTTTGTTTAACACAATTATTCTTTGGTCAATCACTCTGCCGAAGCTTTTCTTCTTTCTCCCGCTCCAGGATATCAAATATCTGATCCGCATCCACCCGAACCTGAATCCGGTCATCCGGCCTTTTACTTTTGTTGCCCAAAAGGCATATCGTCTCGACGTG
>JAILAR010000022.1 GCA_024681515.1 Eubacterium sp.
GCAGGTAACAACCCGATGGTAGGTATGACGGTTTCTACCGCTGTATCCATCGAAGAGGCTGCAAAGGCAGGTAAATTCTAAGAAGGAATCATATAAGGCAGAGGAAGGGGAAGAGCTTCACTTCCTCTGCTTTTTTTTAGGAGAAAGAATTATGAAGATCGGAATACTTATTGCTGCACAAAGAGAGTTGAAGGCTTTTCTGGAAGCCGGTAGTGAAATAACCGAGATCATGGTGGGTGTAAGACCGATGTACCGTACGGAAATGTACGGCCATGAGGTCTATGCGGTACAGACCGGTTACGGAGAGATCGATGCGGCTGCAGGTACACAGCTGCTGATCACCTACACGGGATGCGAGATCGTTCTGAATTTCGGTGTGGTGGGTGCGCTGGTTCCGGAACTGCGAGTGGAAGATCTCTTTGTGGTCCGGAGGGCACTCCATTATGATTATGATGTTTCACAGCTCGATCCCGTGAAGAAATATCAGTATGAAGAGTTTGAGGATGAGTTTATCCCGCTGGATGAGGGACTGATCCAGCTTGTAACGGAAGAAATGCCGGAGATCCGTCAGGTTTCGGTTGCGAGCGGGGACAAATTCGTGGTTGATCCGGAGGAGAAGAGAAGACTTGCATCTCTCGGCTGCCAGATCTGTGAGATGGAGATCGCAGCCATCGCACGGATCTGTTTCAGAAATCAGGTTCGCTGCCTCTCAATCAAATGTATCAGTGATACCTTTGACGGGGACGGAGGGGATTACAATAAGAATGTGATCCGCAGTGCATCTGTCGCTTTTCAGGTGATCCGGGAAGTGCTGAAGAAGTTGTAACAGGCAGGAACCGAAAGAGAGCGGTTCCGGAAGCATGGAAGTATAGGACATGGTCCCTCATTTACGGGGGATGATACATAAAAAAAGGATCTGCAGGATATTTTGTCCCGGCAGATCCTTTTTCTTTGCTCTTGCTGATCTTATCTATGTTCACCTTATCTATGTATCATCCGAGGAGATCCGCAAGTGTCCTTCCGTAGAAGAAGTCGTGGACCATTTGATCGAATTCCATCCACATGGGAAGTGTCTGACAGACCTTCCGTCGCGCACATTCGTAACCCGGATCCTCCAGACAGGCCACGGAAGCGAGGGTGCCTTCCATTAATTCAAGGATCTCACCGACGGTATATGCTTCGGGGCTTCGGCAAAGCCTGTATCCTCCGCCTTTTCCGCTGATACCGGTCACCATGCCGCCGTCCACCAGTCCCTTCACGATGATCTCTAGGTATTTTTTGGATATCCCCTGGCGGGTGGCTATATCCTTAAGCGGGATGTAGCTGTCCGTATGCTGCTCCGCCAGGTCGATCATTACGCGCAGTGCATATCGTCCTTTTGTTGAAATCATAAGCAAACCCCCTTACTCGGTACAGACGTTCTTTTACCTACTTTACCATAGGGGAAAAAAGAAATTCAAGTATTTTCACAAAACCTATTGACATGGTAGGCAAATGGGTGTATACTCCCGTCAGCAGAGTAAGAGAGGAGAACATACGATGAAATTCACTGTCACAACAACATGTATGTGTATGATGTGTGGTTGCATGCTGCAGGAATCCCGATCCGGTCGAGACAGCGGTGATGCGGCGTATCGTCGTGTGTAAAACCGTCTGCCGTATTATGAGCGACTTGAGCCCGGGATTCCAGAAATTAAGGATCCCGGGTTTTCTTTTCGCCGGGATACCCGCCCGAAGAGGCGAAAGAAAGGAGATAAGCATATGAGCATATACAAAGATGCAATGCGAATGCCGCAGGGGCGGCGATGTTGGAGCGCGATGGATTCAGACGATGCGTTCAGAGGAACGCTGAGAAAAAAACACAGACGAAAGCATAAGTAATAGAAAGAAGGAATATAAAAATGAAGAAAGTACAGAAGAATAAAAAGAGTTTACTGAAGAAGCTGGCAGCCTTCGGACTGACAGCAGTTGCATCCCTCGGGCTTCTCACAGCCTGCGGATCAAAGAATGATTCCACTGCTTCCGCAAAGGGAACCGAGAAAGCAGAGGAGGGCAAGGCAATCTACAGAACACTGGATGAGATCAAGGAATCCGGAACCGTGAATATCGGAGTCTTCTCCGATAAGTCCCCGTTCGGATATGTGGATGAGAACGGAACGTATCAGGGCTACGATGTATATCTGGCAGAGCGTCTCGGCAAGGATCTGGGAGTTAAGATCAACTACGTATCCACAGAAGCGGCAAGCCGCATCGAGTATCTGAAGACCGGTAAGGTAGACATCGTTCTTGCAAACTTCACCGTAACGCCTGAGAGGGCAGAGGAGGTAGACTTCGCACTTCCGTACATGAACGTAGCGCTGGGTGTTGTATCCCATGACGATCATGTGATCAAGGATCTCAGTGAGATCACTGCAGATGAGCAGGTGATCGTTATCTCCGGAACAACAGCAGAAACCTATCTGGAGAAGAACAACCAGAATATCAAGCTTCAGAAGTTTGACACCTATGCAGCCGCAAAGAGCGCATTTGAAAACGGAACCGGCGTTGCATGGGCAAATGACAATACAGAGGTTATCGCATTTGC